>JBMFSF010000018.1:0-16084 GCA_049967695.1 Candidatus Micrarchaeia archaeon | reverse complement strand
ACAACACCTAATTAACGATAAATATATATTAATATAATAAAAATGTATTCTGTTAATAATTTTTGCTTCGGCAAATTGTATAATAGATAAATTTGCGGCAGATGGAGCAAGGAGATAAATACCCTTGAAAGAGCATAAGTTATTTAATATAGTTTGTTAAAATATTAAGCAATGCATTCAAAGTAGGCGTTTTCGAATATTGGGTTACGTCCGCCTGAATGCGTCGCAAATCCAGATTTGCAATGTAATAAAATGTTAAGCTATAAATCAATCTAAAAATTTATATAAAGAGTGTGATTTTTTGAATTGCGAAGATCCAAAATGCCCTATACATGGTCATTTGAAAATACATAGCGCTACTCTTGAAGGTAAAGTAATAAGCAACAAAGCAAAAAAGAGCGTTACCATAGCGAGGGATTACGCTATTTATGTCAAGAAGTACGAGCGTTACATAAGGAAAACCTCAAAGATAAAGGCATACCTGCCAAGCTGCATGAGCGTTAATATTGGTGATACTGTAAAAGTTGCGTCTACGAGAAGGCTAAGCAAGACAAAATCATTTGTGGTTATCGAAGTAATAAGCAATGGCAATGCGGTCGAAAGCAGTTCTTTGAATCCTGCTTCTGCAGAAATAATTAAAGAGTAAAAAGGTGCGATTAATGAGAGGTCTAACTTCTAAAATATCTAAAACCCTTATACCAAAATCAAGGCTTGTGTGCGCTGACAATAGTGGCGCGAAGATACTTAAAATAATTGGCAAGCTTGGAAAAGGGGGAGGAAAAAATAAGCTTGCAAAGGCAGGAGTAGGCGATGTTATAATCGCTTCAGTAACTTCTGGAAGTCCGCAATATGTCAAAACGAAAGTAAAAGCTATAATAATACGCCAAAAATCTCCAATAAGGAGAATGGATGGCACACGTGTAATATTCGAAGACAATGCAGCAATACTTGTTAATGATGTACTTCTGCCAATTGCGACAGAAGTTAAAGGAGCAATGGCAAGAGAAGTAATAGAAAGGAATATTAAACTGGCAGAGGTAGCGCAAAGAGTGATATAATGCAGAGCAGCAAACCAAGAAAGCAGAGATATTTTAGGGCAAATGCGCCACTGCACATAAAGCAGCATTTTGTACATGCGCATTTATCAAAAGAGCTTAAAGCAAAATTAAAGATAAAAGCCAGGTCTATACGTGTCGTAAAAGGAGATACTGTTCGAATTCTTGCAGGAGCTAAGAAAGGCATAACAGCAAAAGTAACAGATGTAGATCTTGCCACATCTAAAATAAAGCTAGAAAATATTACTAGGAAGAACGCAAAAGGCAAAGAATACAATATACCAATCTCACCATCAAATGTAGAAATAATAACTATGGTATCTACAACTTCGAGGCTTAAAAAATACGGGCTGACAGGAGAGGCTGCCGATAAGGAGCCCAGGAAGGCCAAGTCAGCAACAGAACAGCCAGGACAAGTTCAACCAGTAACAGATAAAGGGTATGCTGAAGAAGCTTCCTCTGATCAGCATAAAAGCGCGCAAATAGCTGCTCCAAAGCCTTAAATATAAACGGTGATTATAATGGCTTTAAAAGGAAATAAAAGACATATAAAAAGGTTGGCTTCTCCAGCTTTTTTTGATATACATAAGAAAGAGGCAAAATATATAACAAAACCAAATCCAGGAAGGCACAACTTAAACAAAAGCATGGCATTGGTATCTGTAATTAAGACGCTCGGTCTTGCGAATTCGAGTGCAGAAGCCAAAAAGATAATAAAATCTGGTGCTATACTGGTTAATAGCAAAATAATAAAAGAAGAAAAATATCCTGTAGGCATACAAGATATTATAACTGCTGGCACAGATAAATCCAAGCAGAATTATAAGATAACAATAAATCAAAAGGGCAAAATTTCTTTTGTTAAGGTTGGAGAGGATGCAAATTCCTCATATACATACAAGCTAGTTAAAAAATTCAAGACAAAAGGCAACAAGATAATGCTCCAACTTTATGATGGAAGCTTAATAGAAGGCAATAAGGATATAAATACGGGAGATTCTGTACAGATAGATTCTAATAAAAAAATCCTTCGTGTCATAAAGATGGCACCAGGCACATCATGTTTTATTATAGATGGAATACATGTAGGTACAGAAGGTACCATCAAGGAAATTATACCAGGTACAAGGCAAAGGGATAAGTCTGTAAAGATTGCTACAAAAGACGGCGTTGAGTTTGAAACTCTTTTGAAGAATGTGATGGTTATATGAAAGCTAATACAGAGCAACCAAAAGTAAAAGAAACCGAACCTTCAATGCGTAAAATAAGGCTCGCAAAAATTACGATAAATACAGGTAATGGAAGCGATGAGAGGCAGCAGGAACTGGCAGCCAAGCTTCTCAATTATATAACAAACAGGAAAGTGCTAAATGCTCTTTCAAGGAAAAGAATTCCTGCATTCGGCATATCGACAAACCAAAAGATTGGAGCATATGTAAGCGTAAGGGGTGAAGAAGCCAAATTTCTTGCAAAAAGGCTTTTTGCAGCAGTAGATTATAGGATAAAGAGGTCTTCTGTAATTGGCAATAGCGTGAATTTTGGAATCAAAGAATACATAGATATTGCAGGCATAAAATATAATCCTGAGATAGGCATGCTAGGCATGAATGTAAACCTCTCTTTTGTTAGACCTGGCTTTAGAGTAGCCCTCAAGAAAAGAGGGGCTTCTAAAATACCTAAAAAGCACAAGCAGATATCATATGAAGAAATTGCAGATTACCTTAAAAAAGAGTTTAACGTTATTATAGAATAAACTTTCTGAAGTGCATAAAATGGCCGTAAACACTAATAAAAAGGATGTAAAACTTACATTAAAGGGCAAGTATGACAGGAAATGCCGCTTTTGTGGCACGACAAGAGGGGTTATAAGGTCACATGGTTTGTATATATGTAGGCGTTGCTTTAGAGAAGTGGCAAAGGACTTAGGATTTAAAAAATATGGTTGATATTCATGAATGATATACTTGTGAATGCTCTTAACAAGATAAAGATGTATGAGTATATAGGAAGAGGAGACTGCGAGATTCCGTCTTCAAATCTGGTAAAAGAGATAATGGTTCTCTTGCAGAAGGAAGGATACATCAAAAGTTATGAGGAGTTTTCAAAAGGTAACGTAAAAATGCTAAGAGTATACTTAGAAAGAAAGATAAACAAAATAGGAGCGATAAAGCCAAGATTTCCTGTAAAAAAGGATGATCTTCAAAAGTATGAGCAGAGATATATACCTAGCAAAGATTTTGGCAGGCTTATTGTGTCTACACCGCAAGGCATAATGACGAGCCGTGAGGCAGCATCATTAGGGCTTGGTGGAAGGCTAATAGCATATGTCTATTAAATGGTGTTTTGAATGCTTATGATACAGATACCAGAAGGGGTCAGCGTAGATATAGGAGAGGGAGTAATAAAGATAAAAGGCAAGCTAGGCGAAAATTCAAGAAAGTTCAATCCCCATCAAATAACTGTAAAGAAAGATGGTAACAATTTGGTAATAGACCACATCCAGAACAAAAAACTCGAAAAGAAGCTTTCTATTATAGAGTATGCTCTTTACAAGGAGCTTATGTCTGATATTCATGGAGTAAACGAATATTACAATATAAAGATGCAGCTTGTATATGCGCATTTTCCAGTAACATTGGAAATAAAAGAAAAGAAACTTTATATAAAGAATCTTTTTGGGGAAAGAACGCCAAGAGTTGCAAAAATACAAGGCAATACGAAAGTTGAAATCAAAGCTCAAGATGTAAATCTTTCAGGTACATCATTGGAAGATGTTTCACAGACCGCAGCAAATATAAGGAAGGCATGTGTTGCAAAAGATAAGGATACTAGAATATTCCAAGACGGAATTTATTTTGTAGAGTGATTTGATGTTAGCTAAGAAAAAGCATCCAAAATTCAATGTCCCAAACTTCGGTGCAAAATCAAGATCTCGCGTTAAGGCAAGATGGCGTAAGCAGCGTGGTGACGACAATAAGAAAAGGATTAAAAAACCGTTTATGGGTGCCGAGCCAAACATAGGATATAAAAATCCAGAAAGCATCAGGCATACAAGGAACGGAAGGTTTTATGCAAGAATAGAGAATATGGCCCAATTGCAGGAGCTTATCTCAAAAAAAGCTTCAGTAGACATAATACTAGCTTCTACTTTGTCAAAATACAAGAAGGCAAAGCTTACAGAGGAAGCAAGCAAGAATGGGTTCAAAGTTGTAAATAAAGTGAGGTTATGAGCATCAAGTTTGTAAAAAGATCGGCAAAGAAATTCCTTGAAAGGGGAACTAGCTCAATAAGGATTAGCCCTACAGCTGTGAAAGATGCAGCATCCGCTATTTCTAACGAGGATGTAAAGGCACTTATAAAAGATGGGAAGATATATGCAAGGAAGCCTAAGCATAATCTTAGCCTGCATGGAAAGGAAAGAGCAGCTAAGCGTAAAAAAGGCAGAAGCAGAGGTCCAGGAAGGCGCGAAGGCACAAGAAAAGCGCGTGAAGGATCAAACTACCCCAAAAAAGTCAGGTCTCAAAGGACGCTACTTAAAATATTAAAAGCAGCTAATATAATCACCAATGAGCAGTTCAAAAAGTATTACCGTTTGGTTAAAGGAAACGTATTTTCAAGCAAAGCCTCAATCATTAACAGGATGAAAAGTGACGGCGTACAAATAGGAGATGAAGATCTCTTAGCTTTGAAGTCTAAACAGGCGAAGTGATAAATATGAAATACCATTTTATAAGAGCAAGAAGAAAGAAATCTCTTACAAATTATACCAAAAGATTTAAGCTTCTTTCAAGCTCTCTTCCAAGGATCATTGTAAGAAAGACAAATAAGGGAATAATAATACAAGCAGCAGCTTACAGCCCAAAGGGCGATATAATATACACATCTGCACATTCAAGGGAGCTGATACCGTTTGGATGGAAGCCAAGTAGCAACATTCCTACTGCTTATCTTACTGGCTTGCTCTTTGCTTCAAAACTCAAGAAGAAGGGTGCTTCAGACGAATACATACTTGATATAGGATTGTATAAGCCAATTAAAAATTCAGTGCTCTTTGCAGCAGCGAAAGGTGTTGCAGACAACAAAATAAACCTAAGAAATAGTATAGAGTTTGATGAATCCCGGCTTTCAGGAGAGCACATATCATCCTATGCGAAGAGCCTTCCAAAAGACAGCCACAACCAATTTTCAAAAACTCTTGAATTTGCAAAAAATATTACAGATATATTTAATACTGTTAAAAATAAACTTTTAGAAAAGTGATGTTTTGCCTGAAAACATAGAAACCAAAAATGATAAAAAAGATGCAAAGGATGTAGAGAAAGTTGCTCCTTCGACTTCAGATATAATTCAGCGCAATTTTTCAAACTGGCAGCCAAAAACTTCATTGGGCAGAGATGTTAAGGAAGGCAGGATTACTTCGATTGCTCAAATTTTTCACAACGCCAAAAAGATAGAAGAACCTGAGATAATTGATATACTGCTTCCTGATCTAAAGAACGAAGTGATTAAGATCAGCAGCGTGCAAAGGATGACTAAAAACAACAGGAAGCAAAGATTCAGAGTGGTCGCAATAGTCGGAGATGGAAATGGCTATGTAGGTCTTGGTGCAGGAAAGGATATCGAAACCAAGGCAGCAATAGACAATGCTATAAAAGATGCCAAGAAAAATATAATCCCTGTCATGCTAGGTTGTG
Organism: Candidatus Micrarchaeia archaeon; assembly: GCA_049967695.1. Classification (GTDB taxonomy): domain Archaea; phylum Micrarchaeota; class Micrarchaeia; order Micrarchaeales; family Micrarchaeaceae; genus JBMFSF01. The sequence goes on along the minus strand of JBMFSF010000018.1, from coordinate 10,335 downwards.
GCTCATGGCAATGTGGCTGTGGGACAGCACACAGCATACCTTTCACTTCTGAAGGCCATGCTGGTGCAGCTACAGTGGTTTTGAAGCCTGCTCCAAGGGGTGTAGGGCTTGTTGCAAGCGATTCTGTAAGAAAACTGCTCCAGTTTGCAGGTATAAAAGACATTTGGACATTCTCCAGAGGGTCTACAAGATCCGAATATAATACTCTTCTTGCTGCATACCGTGCACTTCTCAAGATAAACAAAATGAAAAATACAGAGCATGTTTTTGAAAGCGTAAGGCAGGACATGTGATCAGATGCATGAAGATGGTAAGCTCGTAGTACCTGGCGAAATAATAGCTACTGAAGAAGAGTTTATTCCAGGTGAAAACACCTATGCTGAAGACGGGAATATATTTGCTTCGGTTAGCGGTCGCATAGAGATCAGCGGCAACAAGATTTCTGTAATAAATAACAGTTCTGGATTAGAGAGCTTGAAACGAGGCATGCCTGTTGTGGGCAGGATTGTAAATGATCTTCATACAATAATGTTTGTGGAGCTTTCTAAGCTGTCTGTTGGATCGCGCAGGTATATACCATTTAAAGATGGCAAAATACTCCTCTCAAGCTCTTTTCGTTTGCATGATTCCCATGATTCGTATAGGAGGCAGTCATACGAAAGGAAACCCTCTTCTCCTTATAAGGTTGGTGATTTTATCTTGGCAGAAATCAAGGCCGAAAGTGCAGATACATACGAGCTAGATCTTTATAAGAAAGAATTTGGGGTAATAAGTGCCGAATGCAGCGTATGCGGAAATGAACTATCTCTGCTAAAAGACGGAGTGCTTGTCTGCCCAGTGTGTGGCAACAAGGAGTATAGAAAGACAAGCATATTTTATGATAAGCCAGATCTACTGCTTCAGTTTTTGTCCTCTTATTTTTCAACTAAACATTGAAGGTGCGCGATATGGAAATTAATGTTATTAAAAATGAACCTGAAGAACTCAACTTGGAATTTAAGACAACAGATACTACTATTCCGGATCTGCTTGCTGCAGAGCTTTTAAAGCAGAAAAGCGTCAGCTTTGCAGGAGTTGTAAAAGACCACCCTGTTTTTAGCAACTCTGTGCTAGTGGTAAAAGCCAAAGACGCGCAGCAGGCTCTTTTGAAAGCCATAGAAAATCTAAAAAAAGAGTTTTCCATAAAATTTTAATTTTTATAATTTTTATAATTTCTAATTATTCTAAAGATTTTTATATGCACATATCGCGCTAATTAAATATTCAATATGCATTATTTATTGTCCTTGTTTTGCTTGGCTTTCTCCGTTGCATTTTTTAGTTATTTTATAATCAACGCAGATCTCTATTTCTGATGGGGAATAAGGCCTGACTGTTCTTTGAAAGATAAACTCTACTTTGTATTTATTCTTTTTTGCATTTTGTTTTATGTTTTCTACAATATCCTTGTAAGCTGTGTTGATGTTGCCAAAAACATATAGATGTACTATGCATCCATTTCTTGCTACCTTGTATGCTTCATCGAGAAAATTAATGCTCGATTTTGGCAAAGGCATGACAATCCTGTCAGCAAAGCAGCTGTATTTCTTTGCAACTTCTTTAACATCTCCAAGTATCGGCTTTACGTTATAGGTCTTGTTTTCTTTTATGTTCTTTTTCATATAATTATATGCATCTTTGTTCAGCTCTATGGCTATTATGTTTGCATTTTTGTTTCTTTTTGCTATTTCTATTGCGAAAGGGCCAACTCCTGCAAACATTACAGCTATATTTTTGTCGTGTACAGCTAGCCTACTTATCCTATTTCTTTCAAAGGCAAGCCTGTTTGAAAAGAAAGCTTTTCTGATATCTAATCTGAATACGCAGTCATTTTCTTTTATTGTTGTATTAAAGCTCTTTTTGCCTGCAATATACTTGAAGTTTCTAAGGCGATAGTCCCCGTACACTGCGCCATCTTTTTTAAGTACTGTAGTAATTCTTTTGTCAGATTCCATCAATGCCTTGGCTATTTCCTTTTCATACAGGATTACATCATCTTCTATATCGAGTACGCCTATGTTGCCATAAATATCATAGCCATTTGTTATGCTTGTGATCTTTTCCTGTGGCAGGATGGCGGCAAGCTTCTCTTTAAAGGAATCTCCTCTTTTGATATTTTTATGGCCTTTTGCCTCAACAACTTCTGCTATGCCTTTTGCAACATCCGGAAGCTCATTTTTTAATGGAAAATAAACGTAATCAGCATCATGGTCTATTAAATATTTGTTATTTACCGCATTGTACTTCTTAAGTATTCTTTTAAGCTCCTCAGCCCTGCTTTTATTGACTTTTGCAAATTTCATGTTATCTTATCTTTGGAATATTTTCATTATAATATATTAAGATCTTATCTTTTTAATATTCTCTTGATATAATAAGCTATGTGGCTGGCTCCCTTGTAAATTTAAATTTTAATCAAGCTCTTGGTTTTATTAAAACCTGAGCCTTTTCTGTTTTGCGGGGCTATTATACGATCCGGATTCCATTTCCATTTTTATCTTTTGTATGGTTTCGAACATCTGCTTTTCCCTCATCTTAGATATAAGCAAGTACCTTTCATCTTTAGTGCCTTTTGTAACAAGTATTACTATCTCTCCTGTTTTGATCCTTCCTGCTCTTCCTCTTCTCTGTATATTCCTTATCTCGCTTGGTATTGGCTCATAGAATATCACTGCGTCCACGCTTGGAATATCAAGGCCCTCTTCTCCTATTGATGTAGCTACGAGTACCTTAAATTCGTTGTTCCTGAATCTTTCTATAATCTTTTTTTGGTCTTCCTGCGTTATTCCTTCTTTTTTGCCTATGAAAGGCTCGGCTTCTATCTCGGAGTTCCTTATGATTTCAACCAATTTTTTTATTGTCGCTCTGTACTGTACAAATATGATTACGCTTTTGCCTTTTAATTCACCAGCTAACAGGTTGCAGACAAACTTCATTTTAGGGTGCTCCTCTCCTTTTTGGAGCGCAGCATCTGCAAATTCTCTTGCTTTCCTTATGCTTTCATTCGATATTATGCTTCTGGCGACTCTGCTTTTTTCTGCCCTCTCATTTAAAGAATCCATGTATTTTGTAAAAGCATATATGCTTTGAGTAGTTGCAAGTTCATACGCATATAATAGGTTGAGCAAATATGCATAATTGAAAAAAGCTATGAACTTAAAATTTTTAGCTTGTATTCTCTTTATTTCGTCTCCTAGCATTATGAACCTGCCTTTAGGTATCGAATTTACATCTTTATACTGGCAGAGCCCATAGCTTCTAAGCATAGCAAGCTTCTGCTCCATTACTGGCAACAAGAGCGAAGATATAGAAAGTATTGCTGGATTTTTTTCAATGTAAAAAGTTTTTATTGATTTGTCCATTACATAGGGTGCGACATCAGGATCTGTTGAGATCCTTATTTCTATGCTTTGTATGTTGAATGTATTTATTATTCTGTTTATTTTCTCCTTGGTGCTTCCGGGCGATGCAGTAAGCCCTATTATCTGTACCCCTTTGTCCCAGCATTCATCTGCGATGTAAGTGTATGCGTATTTGCCCACTGCCTTATGGCATTCATCAAATATTATGCATCCGAAATCTGAAAGGTCTAGCCTTCCGTTTTTGATATCATTTGATACTGTCTGCGGAGTAGCAACAATTATCTTGGAATCTTTTATCAATCTTTCTCTTTTTGTGGCAGAAGTTTTCCCTGTAAGAAGGCAAATAGCCGAACTGTCTACATTGAGTATCTGTTTAAGCGATTCATAATGCTGGTCGCTCAAAGGCTTTGTGGGTGCAAGCATAAGCGCCTTTTTGTTTTCATAGAGGGATTTTGCTATGGCAAAGACTGCAATGAGCGTTTTGCCCAAGCCTGTTGGAAGTATGATAAGGCTGTTCTTTCCAGAATAAACTTTTTTTATTATATTTATTTGGTACTCCCTTGGTTCTATTTTCTCAGTGTTGACAATTTTGCTATATGGAAGCAGACTGTCCCAGCCTGCTTTTGCAGTGTTCACTTGATCTGCCACGAATATCTACATTATATATTTTGTATGTATATTTTAATAACTAATTTATTTTCAGGTTGCTTTATTAACAACCTCCATGAAAACGTAAAGTACAAAAGGAAAAGCCACAATAATATAAATGCATGGAAGCTATCTAACAATGACCCTATCAGAAACATCAGTTATCCTGTCTATGTCATATTTGATTACTGTACCATACTCTGTTTTTATTTTTATGAATCCAAAATCAGGGTTTACATCAACTATCTTGCCAATGAGCGAGCCTATTGTAGTAACAACGTTTTTGTTTATCATCTTGGTCCTTTTTATCGCTTTTTTCTTGAGGAATCTGCTGAACCTATAAAGCCCGTATCCAAGCAGTATGGTTATCGTGCTGTAAAGTAGCAGTTCCCAGAAATAAATCTGGGCTGTGAACCATGCAGATACAAGGAATACTAAAGCAGTTGTTATTATTATGTATCCCATATATCCCCCAAGCTCTATAGATTTGAACCTAGCATGGGTTGCATTGAAATCTATCAGTTTTCCTATAAAATACGAAAACATACTTATGGAGAATATCTCCAGGAAGCTTTCAACAGCGTAAGCGTAAAGGGTAAGGTAGTCTTTTGTAACATTTAGCATGCTCATGTAGCTTCCATAGCTTACCACTAGCGCTATTATAGTAAAAAGTATGGAAGCCATATAAAATATGAAGCTTACCCTATCTATGCTGAACCCCAAATCCTTAAAAGATGATGTCAGGACATCCCACAAGCCGAAAGCGTAAAGGAGCAGGTATACCCCTATCAGCGATAAAGGTAGTGCAAACCCTATCTTAAGGTAATAACTCAAAGAGAAAAGCAGAAGCAGCACAGCAGGTATGCCAAAAACAATCCTGGCATAATGGGGCTCTTTTAGCTTTTCTAGTAGAGTAAAATATGTCCTTTCAAATTGCGCTGCCTGCTTCACACTTACAAAATCTACGCTATTTATCTTTATCCTGGCTTTTAAAAGGGGAATAATCCTTTCATCACTTGCTCCGTCTGTAACAAGGACGCATGAATCTGCTTTTAAAGCGCCAAGCACTTTTTCTATCTGGCGCACAAGCTCAAGATCTGCTGAATAGCCTTCCTTTTCTGATCCAGTTACTGTAGCTACGCTGACTTGGTACCCTTCCTTCTTGAGATCGTCATATTTTTTAACTGCTTCAAACATTACATTTCCATCTGCATCCATTGGATCTGCTAAAGTTAGCTTTGCTGCCGCAGATAGATTATTTTTCCTCCCTATAACTGGTCCACTTATCTTGGTCTTTCTATAAAGGTCATTATCAATATCAACAGCCAATACAAGTATCCTCTCTGTCATCCGATCACTACAATCCAAAACTCTACAACCACCAAATTGCCTATCTTTATATATATTTTGTATGCAGTTTTATATCTCTTGTTAAATTTTTATATATTTTGGGTAGTTGGTTGCAACTGCATCTTTCACAGATATGTTACTAATACAGCTTTAAAAAGCCATCTGCTGCAATAACAAATGCATATCTGCTAATATCTCTGCCATATCTATGCGTATACTGTTGCTTTGTACGCAGCTAATCGCCATGCATGCCTTGTCCTTTTATTAATTTGAGCTGTTAAGGTAATGTTTTTTAAAGGCTTATATCAGTATAGCTCTTATCATTGAATTCGTACAATACAGAATCATTTGTGGCTCCTATATATGATATTAGCTGCTCCTTGCTATCAAACTCGGAAAGATTTCTCTCTTCATCTAGGCAGTAAAATTTGCCGCTAAATTCATAATATGTTGCAATTTTGTGGACGTTATTGTTTACATTTACTAGCACTTTGGATGAGTAGTTTCCAAGTGCTATCAAAAGGCTGCAAAGCAGTATATGCTTGTCCAAGGTATCTGCAATTCCTGTATTTAGCGTATCTTTTGGATACAGCCAAAACTGTACCGGCAGCACTACAGTTTCAATACTTTTTATGATTTTAAGCGCTTTTAGGCTAGCTCCTACAAAATCCTTTTCATACGAATAGTCTTGAAACTCCATTTTTATTTTCGTTGCTGCCTCAACCACCGCCTTATCCTGTGGCGTTATAAGGCCAGGCATCTCATTTACAGTTTTTTCTTCGTTTTCTTCTATATATTCTTTGTATCTGTTTATAATTTCTAGATAAAGTGCATTTAGCTTCTCCGCTTTTGCAAGTTTATCATTAACTTCTATATCATTGGTCATATACTTTTTCATCCAAACGGATTTACATTCTAAGCATCTTAACTAGCAGGCTTAAAATTTGCTGCGATGCCAACTATCATAGCTTATTTATATATTACTATGGTAAAGCTTGTATTTATCTATTATTACATTCATTGTTACAAATTTAAATCTTTTGTTTTAATGGATTCCTGCTTTGCGAGGTTAAATGATGCACGCTTTGCTATGCAATATGCCTAATTCAAAGAAATGAGTATATAAATATTGCATGGCAAATAATATACAAAAAAGCTCCTTTGCCTCCGTCTAAATTTGTTTGGAATATATATTAATAGATTAGCATCAAAGCTTATATTCGAGCTACTATAAAATAAATATTTAAAGCTTAACTTGGTGTGACAATGGTATATTGGTATTATCTTGTGCTTGCTTCTTCACTGCTTATGGGCTTGTCTACTATAACCGAAAAAAGGCTGCTGAAAGCAGAACACGCAACCGCCTATAGCACCGCATTTTCAACATTAATAGCACTCTTTTCTTTGTTGTTTTTGCCTTTTGCCAAATTCAACATAAAAGCATCAGATGTAATAATAATTTATATAATAAGCGTAATAAACGCTGCTTCTTATCTTACTACTGCAAGAACCTACAAGCATAGTAATATATCAATAGTTTCTCCGATAAATAGCTCAATACCCGTTCTTTTTACAGTAATCTTTGCAGTTTTGTTCCTGGGCGAAAGCCTTTCTGTTTTGCAGTACTTCTGCATTGGCGTAATAACTTCCGTAACCTATCTTCTCGTATTTGTGACTCCCAAAAATGAAAGCTCTTTTGACAGCCCTAAATACAAGTACATACTTATTGCTAATACTATGGTAATCGCTGCAGGTGGCGTAGCTAGCAAGTATGTGCTTGCTACGATAAACCCTTTCGCGTTTCTAATACTGCTCGAGTTTTTTATAGCGCTCAATTTTAATATTCTGCTCGGCTTGAGGTACGGTGGAGCAAAAGAACTTGTCAGAGAGATATCAAACCACAGAATACCTCTGCTGCTAATTACTGTTTTTACTTTGGGATACCGCTTGCTTTACTACGTGGCTCTTGTTACTGCCCCTATAAGCATAGCTTCTCCTTTGAGGAATACAATATTTGTAATAATGACAATATTTGCAGGCAATATAATTTTCAAAGAAAATGCACTTTACAAAAGGCTTGCCTTAAGCGCTATACTTCTGCTTGCGACATACTTTTTGATAGTTTGAATAGCTATAATAGCAAATTTATATGAATCAATAACCTTGCCCTAAATTAGCAACTCAATAAAAAGAAATGATATATTACATTTTAAGCATTGAAGGCTTTCTTATTATTTATTGCATGTTAAGCACATGCAAAATCTATTATGAAAAACTGTATTTATAAATTGCTACCTCTCTACACAGTATAATAAAACTGCTTATTGGCAATGCATAAAAAAACATGAGCAAGAAATAGCAGATCAATCTTACCTTTTGGAGCGAGGGGCTTGTGAATGCAAAAGAAGCATAATACTGCTGTATAGTATTAAAGCTTCAGCATTCTTGTTTTTCTTTTACGGGATTAAATATTCTTTCCCTATCCTGCGTTGTTTCTGACACTTTTCCCATGCTTGTGTATGTTTTAGTCTTTGATACCTGCTGCAGCATGTTCTTCAATATTTCTTCTCCTTTGTCAGTTATGAAATAGCGTGCGTTTATCTGCCCTACTGCGTCTCTTTCTAGTAGCATTGCAAGTGCGTTAAAAACGAGCCTGAAATAGTTCTCATTACCTACTTCTTTCTCAGAAAGAAGATTGTTTACTCCTTTACTTTTTGCAAAATCTGATACAAGTTCGTTAAATCCGCTCTGCTTTTTGCTTAATAATAATAACAAAGTTATCTCGTTATTGCTCATGCTTTTATATGTTTCAGATGTTTCCAGATTTTGCAGTTGGGAAACTGTGGTAATCTCCGATCCTTTATAAATGCTACCAAATACTTTAAATACTTCTTTTATCCCCATAGTTTTACACCGAGTGGCCTTAATAATACAATACGCAATAATTCAAAAGACTTATTTTAATATATAAATAGCAATATATATAAATATGTTTTGTTTAAGCACATTAATTGATAAATGCATTTAGTAAGTAATGCTTTACCTTGTATAAGAACTTGTCTATTGGGGAGAGAGCTATCTTATATACTCCTGCTCTCCAGTAATCCACGGTATGGTTCTAGATTCCTGTGAAGCACAGCTATCTCTTCCCTTACTGCTGAAGGATTTTTTATTATGTCAATTCCGTCAAGAAAAGCATTCCCAGATGTTGGCATTAGTTCTGTAGAGAGTATGCGTATGAGCGTTGTTTTTCCGGCACAATTCCTTCCTATAAGCGCGAATATCCCTTTTAAAGGTACGGAGAAAGATACCCTGTCAAGTGCTGTTATATTGCTATATTTCTTAGTAAGTTTTCGCAATAAAGCTCTCCTTTCAATACACCACCTTTTTTGTTTGCAATTGCAATCTTCAGAACATTTAACTGACAGACTCTTTTTGCCTGTTTTGCTGCCTATGCAATGCCTTGCAGAATGGTTGCAGTAATTTCTATCTATATCTTGATTATTTATATTTTTGATTAAAATAAAAAGCGTTTGCATTCATGCTCTTTTTCAAAGCTTGCATTCTATATACTATTTTGCTAAATGCAACTCCAAAACATAAAGCATTAATTATGCATGATCAAAATAAATATAATGCATATATGCGGATTGTGGACGGCTTTGTCTTGCATTTATTCGTAGCGCAGCATACCTTCCCCATATGCCTTGTTCTTGTCTGCATACATTGCCTTGTCTGCTTCTTCAAAGAGTTCTGCCGCCTTTCTTTTCAGTTCTTCCTCGCAGTATATTATCCTTAATTCGCCGGAATAGCTGCTGAATCCTATAGATATACCTCGGCTTTTATGCATTAATCCCTGTTCGGCAAATGTCTTTTCGACACTTTCCTTGACATCCCTCTTTATGCGATACACTATGCCTGCAATATGTTCTTGTGTAGCTTGAGGCAGTATTATGGCAAATTCATCTCCGCCTATCCTGTATGCAGTATCATATTCCCGTATATTTTTGGTAATGGCTTTTGCAGCTTCTTCTATTGCGACGTCTCCATATTTATGGCCCAATGTGTTGTTTACATTTCTTAAATCATTAAAATCTAGAACTGCAACGGAAAACGAACTTTGCGTCCTTTCTGCATAGATTATCTGCCTTGACAAGTCTTTTTCGAACTGCTGTTTATTGTATAAACCTGTCATTAAATCTATATTACTCTTCTCAGCAATTTCTAACACATACTCCAGCATATCTTTTAGGTTGCAACTTTCAAAGCCATAGTTAATGCAAAGTGCCTTTATTCTTTTCAGCATAGAACTGTCTATTTCTATATTTGCTAGTTTTTTTTGCTTTTCCTTCATGGAAATCAAGAGGGTATTTTGATAAGAAATATATAAAATATAAAGTTTGATGAATTAAAGCTTGTGCAGCTTATTCCACATATTTTTTATTTTTTTTATTTTTTTATCTTTATTTTCTTCTATTAATGCTCTTGCTTAGATTATGCTGCCAGAACAGAGTCTATTTCTTGCCATTGCCAAGTACACAAATATAGTACAATAGTACATATCTTATGCATTAATTATATTATACTATATTATACGCACATTTTTCCTTTGTTTTTGATTATTCAAAAGCTAAAAAATTTCTGTATAACCTGCTCTACCTTTTCTATGCACTATGCCAACACCCCTTCATCCTTTAGAAAGCAACAATGCCTACTATGTTTTCCATTATTGTAGGCAATCACAGCAAATTCATCTAAGTTATCAGTATTATATTTTCTAATCCAAGCCTTTCTCACTTTCTATTTTATCATTTTTCTGCAATTGATATATTATTGATAATCTATAAGTGATGTAGCCTATATCTTAGATATATGTTAATAAATCCCTTTGCAACTCTTGCAAAAGCTTTTAAAAATTTAATTTAAAAGAAGATTA
>JBMFSF010000017.1:1253-16312 GCA_049967695.1 Candidatus Micrarchaeia archaeon | reverse complement strand
CTTCAACATCATCTACTTCAACATCTACATCAACATCTATATCAACAACAACATCAACTTCTACTTCAACCTCAACCTCTAGTTCAACTTCTACATCGACATCTATATCAACAACAACATCTACATCTACATCGACATCAACAACAACATCTACATCTACATCAACATCTACTACCACTCTGAAATACCCTATTGCAATAGCCATTACCCCTAACGGCAACTACGCATATGTGGTAAACAATGAAAATGACAATGTCACCGTAATAAACACAGCAACAAATCAAGTAGTTGATACTATAGCTAATGTCGGTGGTGGGCCAGTAGATATAGCTATTACACCAAATGGCAAATATGCATATGTGGTAAACTATGGAAGCGATACTACTACTGTAATAAACACAACAACAAATCAAGTAGTTGATAGTATATATATGGGTGCAGAGCTGGTTAACGGGGGTGGATATTATCTGACTTTAGAGCCAACATCAGTGGCAATAACCCCTAACGGGGATTATGCTTATGTAACTGCTTTTGGTAATACAGGTAACGTCTCTGTTATAAATATCACTACAAACCATATTATAGCGCACATAAATCTTAATAATGCTTCTAATGTTTACGATGTAGCTATAAGTCCTAATGGTGACTATGCATATGTAACTACATATAATGGTACAGGATCTGTCTTTGTGATAAGTACCGCAACAAACAAGATATTAACAGATATATTAGGTCTTAATGATCCACGTGGATTAGTAGTAACCCCTAATGGAAATTATGTTTATGTAGCAGATTTTGAATCATTGACAAATCCTATTAAGATAATCAGTACTTCAACAAATCAGGTAATAGGAGGCACAGGAGACTATGCTGCTGCCGCAGTAGATTCTTTAGCAATAACTCCTAACGGAAACTATGTATATATACCATCTTCGAACCAAGGTTGGAATTCATACCCTAACAATGTTTCTGTAATAAACACAGCAACAAATAAAGTAGTGGCAGAAATACCTGGATTTAATTCCCCTTCTGGCATTGCTGTAACTCCTAACGGAAACTATGTATATGTAACAAATAGTGACAATGATAGTGTATCTGTAATTAGCACTGCAACGAACAAGATCGTAGCAACAATACTGCATGTATGATAAATCTAGTACATTATGAAAGCAAAGTTTTTATAAATATTCGTTAAATATATACTATATTCCGCAGTTACTGCTTGAAATAAGCAGGAGGGATTAAATGAATCAAGAATTTTTAGACAAGATAATAACTCTCATTAAAGAGAACAAGGGCAAAAGGAAATTTAAGCAATCAGTGGACCTGTCTGTTAACTTTTTTCATATCGATTTTTCAAAACAGGATAACAGGATAAATATAGAATTAAACCTTAAGTATCCAAAAGGGAAAGAACAGCCGATAATAATATTCGCTGATGATCCGAATATAGCAGGCATTGCGAAATCGATGAATATAGAAGTAATCCAAAGCTCGGAATTGCAGAAAGTCGCAACAGACAAGCTTATGCTAAATAAGCTTCTCAAATCGTTCCTGCTGGCACAGCCTAGCCTTATGCCACAGATAGCAAAAAGCTTAGGGCAATTCCTTGGATCAAGGAACCACATGCCAAAGCTTATAGTGGGCTCGGACTTGAACGCAATAATAAAATCAGCAATGAATTCTGTAAGTTTAAGGACAAAAGGCAAGAACTTGCCTACAATAAACTGCGCAATAGCCACTGAGACGTCCCCGCCAGAAGAGATAGAGGCAAATGCCGAGCAAGTCATAGAAGCTTTAGAAAAGAAAGTAGGCAAGCAAAATATAAAATCAGTATATATAAAGCTGACAATGAGCAAGCCAGTAAGGCTCATCTAAAGGTGTTATGATGTTAATGAAACAGGACAAAATAAAGATTGTAGAAAAAATAGGAGAAGATCTTAAAAAATATAATACAATTGCGCTTGTGCCAATTTCAAATATACCAGACAGCCTGCTTCAGTCTTCAAGGAACAAGCTGAGGTCGAAGGCAAAGATCATAATGGCAAGGAAAAGCCTGCTTAAGCGGGCGCTCATGCAAAACGAAAAGACAAAGAAGCTTGCAGAAATGATAACCGAGCCATCTGTGCTTGTGCTAGCAAATGAAAATCCTATGGAATTGAACAACATGCTTAAGGAAAATAGCATAAAAAGATGGGCGAAGCCTGGCCAGACCTCTGAGATAGATATAAAAATAAGTGCAGGAGAGACATCAATACCTCCGGGCCAAACCGTTACAGAACTCAAAAATGCCGGGATTGACGTCCAGATACAAAAAGGAAAAGTCGTAATAGCAAAAGACAAGATAGTTATAGAAAAAGGCAAGCAGGTAACCAAAGATGCAGCAAAAATACTGCGCATATTAGATATTGCGCCTTTCAGATCTGCAATAGCGCCATATGCAGTAAGCGATGGAAGGCTTGTTTATACAAAAGAAGTACTTTCGATAAATAAGGAGTATGTAGAAAACAGCATAAGAAATATATTTGGTAGAGCTTACTTATTAAGCCTAGGATGCGAAATCATAAATAAGTATACAATAAAACCATTATTAAGCAAGGCTTATATGAATGCATTAAACCTTGGAGTTGAAAGAAACATATATGATACAGGAGTAATAGAAAAAATACTTGAACGTGCAGCAATAAACAATTCGATAATGAATGATATTTTAAATAAAAATTTAAAATAAGAACATAGAAAGGTGAATAAAATGGAATATGTCTACGCAGCATTGTTATTAGATGCAGCCAAAAAAGAGATAAACGAAAACAACATAATGGAAGTACTTAAAGCTGCAGGATTTAATCCTGACGAAGCAAGAGCAAAAGCCGTAGCTGAAGCGCTAAAAGGAGTAAATATAGAAGAGGTAATAAAGAATGCGCAATTATTAAGTGTGCAACAGGCTCCTGCGCATGCTGAAGAGGCAAAACCGGCTTCTGCAAAGGCTGAGAAGAACGAGAAGGATGAAAAGAAAGAAGAAGAAAATGCAGCAAGCGGATTGTCAAGCTTATTCGGATGAAAAACCCAGGCAGCAGTTTTTTATTTTTTAGTTTTCAAATTTAGGCATCAATATTTAAATGATTAATTCAAATTAATAAAGATGATAATATGAAAGTTTGGGTTGATAAGCCGAAATGCACAGGATGTGCACACTGCAGGGATGTTTGCCCTGTTTCAGTATATGAAATGAGAGATCCAAATAGCCCAGATATCAACGCAGACGCTGCCCCTCCTGACCAGCAATGGAAAGGCGTAGAGGACCCAGAGGTTTACGCAAAATGGTCAAACGTAAAAGATGGACATGATCATTTTAAACAAAAATCTGTCGCTGTCAATGGTGAATCATGCATATTATGCCAAGCATGCCTGATAGAATGCGAGGGCGAATGCATACACATAGTAGATGATAGCGGCAACGAATACAAATCAATATACAAGTAACTGCTGATTTTATGACTCAAAAATCAAAAGGAAAATTCAACGGAAGCACAAGGAATATAGCAAGGCACAACAAGCTTTCGGTGCTTAGCACAAAGAACATGATTAAAGAATTCAATGTAGGAGACAAAGTGGCAATCGTTCCAAAGGGGAACATAAAAAATGCGCCAGATCCTAGATTCAGGGGCATAATAGGCACAATAACAGGAAAAAGAGGGAAAGCTTACACAGTAAAAATAAAAGTATTCAGCACTACAAAAGAGATCTTGGTTCCTGCTTTGCATCTAGAAGCTATCGCATCAAAAAAGGAATAACTTTTTCTTTTGCATTTTTTAATAGGTATTTTTGTTTTGAACTAAGCCCTGCTCTTTTTCCGCAAAATTTTTCAATGGCTTTGCAGTCCCGGATATTTTAAGAGTATGGAACCTAATGCTTGTGTCATTTATCCTGTTTATCATAGATATCCCTTGGATAAGATAATCAAAATACTCAGTTGTTGCGCTAATTATGAACATATGCTCGCCAAGAATGGAATGGAGATTTGGGTTCACTTTGAAAAATAGGGGCTGGCCTATTATTACAAGGAGCTCCTTCTGAAGCCTGTATTCAAAATTGGGTATGGCTGCCAGGCTAGCGCTAGATTCTACAAGAAGGTACTTCCTTTTTTCTTTCATCATTTTATCATTTTGAACATAAGGCTATTTATTTCTGACATACTATATCTTGCATACTGTTCGCTGGAACCGATTAGCACGGCAAGCTTTATTATCTGAATAGAAGAAAGAAGCTGCTCCTGGGATTGGGCAAAGCTTGCAAAACCTACATGTATGTTTTTCTTCCTTGCATAATAGAAAAGCTGCGAGGCATGCCTCAGGTTGGAGGAAAGCTTGAAGCCTCCATTAGCCAGCATGAGCGAAAACGGTATATAAAGAATTGCGGAGCGCTCCTCCATCAGTGATAAAAGTTTCCTGCTGAAACGAAACCCCTCCGGCACAACTCCCTTGGCGCCACCAAGCACACCTTTCTCCAAAATAGAAGGATCATTTGAAACTATCACTGCGTTAGCATGCGCTGCCCTGGAAACAAGCTTAGAAGCATTATACATAAAAGCAAAGCCAAGCCTTTTATGAAGGGTTGGCGGCACATCGCACAGCACAATATCATAATATTTCATGCAAACCTCTTTACAATTCGCTTTCTATAGGGCTCGCCTTGCTTGCAGGGCTGGAGGAACCAAAAAGGTTGCTTTCAAGAACCTCCCTTACCTTCTTCGTGGAATAATAAAGCTTTATAAGCTTCGTGTGCCCTTTTATCCCCTTGCCTGAGTCGAATACCTCTATAAGCCCCTGCATTGACAGCTCGGATATATATTTCCTATACCAGCGTTCTGTCTTAGGTACTATTTTGAGGCTTTCGGCAAGGCTCTTGTACCTGTTATAAACCTCGCCGCTGAATAGGTAGGTATCGTTTCCATCTGTAAGCTTCTTGTAGGTGCCTCCTGACTGGGTAAGTATTACAATAGAATAAAGGATAAGCTTCTGATCCTGTGGAAGCATAGATATTGTCTCGTATACAACATCGTCTTGAGTTATTCTGCTTGCCTCTTCTGCTTCGGCCATTCCAACAGCAGACAGCCCCCGCTCTTCCGCCAGCTCGCCGCTTTTGGTCAGTATTTTCAAAGAATAGCGAGCATCGCCGTTCTCTTTTGCTACGGTAGCCGCTATAAACCTTATTATGTCATCAGAAACGACACCAGGCTTGAAGCCGAGCTCGACCCTGTCCTTCAGTATATCATAAAGCTCGTTGGCAAAATATGGCGGAAAGACTAATTCTGTTTCATTCAATGATGAAAGGCTTCTCGGATCCAGCGCATCCTTGAACGAAACTTTGTTAGATATGCCAACCATTGCTATGCCTCCCGCCTTTATATCGGAATTACACCTCGATATCGTATATATAAGATCATCAAGGTCTTTTACCATATCTATTTCGTCAAGCACAACTATTGCAATCTTGCCATCCTCTTCTATCCAGTTGACAATCCTTTCGTAAAGATCTATGGAACCGTAGCCGCGCTTTGCATAAGTAGGAAGATGATCTGAGATTATCTTATTAAGCACTTTGTATCTTGAATTGTAAAGCCTGCAGTTTACATAAGATATTTTTGCCTTGGTATTAGGTATCTTGTTTATTTCATTTATAACATAAAGCGTGCATGAGGTTTTTCCGGTGCCTGGCCTTCCGTAGATGAAAAGGTTTCTGCCTCTAGCCCCTTTAAGTGAGGGGGCAAGGGCCCTTGCTATGCTGGTTATCTGCTGGTCCCTGTATCTCAACTCCTTCGGAATATAGTGCGGGGATAGCACTTCCCTGTTGGCAAAGATCTTCGAATCTTCAAGCATTCCTTCAAACAACTGTACGCTTACCATACTATCCCCATATTCGCCATTTCTGGCTTTATGCTCATTTACCTATTCTATAAGGTGCATTTCCTTGAGCTTGTTTATATCCATCAGGCTATACCTCCATATTATGTTGCCGCGCTCATTGGACTGGACCTCCCATGGCTTTACAAGCACGATATCTTTTTCCTTGATCCAGAATTTGCGCCTAAGCCTTCCAGGTATTATGCAAATCCTCTCGTTTTTGTCATTGCATTTTACTACAAATCTTGTGGCGCCTACGATCTTTGTCACAACACCCACATATTCGCCAGGTCCGGGCAGCTTCAGCTTATGTTCCTCTTCTTCATCATTAGATTTATTGCTGGTTATTCAATTACCCCGCTAATATGTTTTAACACTATATTTTGCACCGCATGCCTCGCAGACTATATATAGAAGACCATGGCCTGCATTTTCCAAATGGGTGTCTGGCTTGTGGCACTCCCTACATATTACATATATTTCAAAGTACCTTGTAATTTTCTTTTCTATATCTTCTTCGCTGAACCTACCGTTAAGCACAAGGCTCTGCTTGTCTATGAGCGCAGGAACCCCAAACTCCTTGCTGAGGAACCTTGCTATCTCTGCGGGCTTCTTCCTAGCCTTGTCTGCTATCTCGGATATGTTCCTTATATCAGTTTTGCCTCCCTGCACTATTACATTAGGCTTTGGTATAACAAAATCAACGTTCTCCTTGGAAAGGGTGGAGAGCTTTGAAAAAGCGTTATCCAATAATCTATAATATTCTTCGTCGCTCAACAAAAACACCTTATTTTTATTATATTATTAAATATTTAAATTCTTATTATATACGCTTGAGGCGTATTTTTGCAAAGATGCAAAAGCCAGGTTAAAATATTTTATGCAGGAATTCACGGAAGGAATTTATTCTCTTTTATCTTTTCTTTTATGTAATCATCTATAAATGTAAGGCGCGGTCCCTGCAAGCTATCCTCTTCCAGTTTCATCTTAGTGGTAAGCACCTTTTTCAGCTCGGATACCCATTCCTCATGCTTTGCTATCCATGGATAGTTCAGCATCTCCTGGGCCCGCCTCAAGTCCATTTCATTCGCTTTTAAGGTTAAATTTTTCAAGAAATCGTAGTGCTCTATATCAGATATTGTAACGCCAAGGAACCTTGCCGAAGGGGTTGCAAGCTCATCGCTTATATATGCCAGATTCATGCTGCCGGTTTTTATCGTCCAGTATATGTACCATCCCCACGCATCGCAATCATTGAAAACATATATTGGCAACCCCATATCTGAAAGCTTGTGGAGCAGCCTGCGGGTTCCCCTTGAGGCCTGACCCTGCGGCGATATCAATATTGCGTTCTCCTTCCTCCAGAATTTATCCTCATTGAGCCTCTGCCATACCGCATCCTTCTCTACAACGAGCACGTAATCTGCTTTTATATCAACAAACTCTATGCCGTTATCGACATCGCTTGGTATGGACCATCCGCTTCTCCCCATCTTGCTTGTATCTATTTCAAGATTGTCGCCGCCATACTTGTCTATCACTTTCATATCGCCAGCAAGTATGCCCTTCCGGTTGGCGGTTAGGTTGAAATCTTCCCTTTTTAAGTTAAGCGCCACTTCCAAATCTTCTATCAGCGGATTGGACTCGCTCTGCTCGTCAAATATGTTTTCCTCTACATCATCGCCAAGAGAGTATTTTAGCTGGTAAAACAATCCACGTATGCTTGTATGAAGCCCTTCAGTAACAAACTTGTGGCATTTTGCAGCTATTGCAACAGTTTGTATGAAGCTCTTTGCCTGGCCAGTATTTATAAAGCTCCTGTCCTGAGTATTCGTGCCTAAGGTAAGTATCCCTTTGCTCTCGTTGTATATTATGTTGGATTTGGAGCGTACATACGTGGTGATTTTAGGGTTTTTCTTTTGGTATATATCATCAAGTATTTGGTTGGCGAAATGCCTTATCCTCTCTTCAGATTTTTCAACAACGGGTTCATTTGCTTTCATATCCCTTCAGCTCTTTTATGATTTTGGATTTGGCTTCGGAATCTTTCAGCGAGTATTGTAATACCTCCGCAAAGGTTTTCACAGGAATTATTTTCATCTTGGCAAGCTTGTCTTTTGAAAGATATATGTCATCCTTATTTGTGTATGGCACTATCAGAGTCTTGATTCCTGCGGCTGCGGCTGCCTCAGCCTTGGAAGTTACTCCCCCAACAGGCAGCACTTCCCCCCTAACTGAGAGGGAACCCGTCATTGCAACAGACTGGTCCACAGGTATGTTTTCCATAGCGGATATTATGCTTACTGCTATAGAAATGCTTGCACTATCCCCTTCTATGCCTTCATATGTTTGGAGGAATTGAACATGCATATCATAGTTAGAAACATCCTTACCCATATGCTTCTTTATTACAGCACTTACGTTCTTTACTGCTTCATTTGCTATCTTACCTAACCTTCCAGTAGGTATGAATTTGCCCTCGGAACGGGAGCTTGCAGGAGTAACCTCGGCCACAATAGGAATGACAATTCCAGACATTGTAGAGGGGCTGTTTCCCACAACAGCAAGGCCGTTTACTCTTCCTATGTTGTAACCAGAAGTCTTGAGTACGCTGTACTCCCTCCTGAATTCTAGTTCTTGGCGCACTATCTGCGCTTCTATTGAAGCAGCGAAAGCCTTTGCTGCAAGTACGTCTTCCCTTGTTACTACATCCTTTTTCTTCTCTTTTGCAACATCGCCTGCTGCGCGCACAAGCCCTCCCAAATCTCTTAGTACAAGGGTAAGATGACCTTTCCTTCCGGATCTCCTTCTTGCCTCTTCTATTACTTCTTCTACAGCACCCTTGTCGAATTTTGGTATCTTGCCATCCTTCTTTATCTCCTGTGCTACAAATCTTGCAAAAAGCATGCGGTTTTCCTTGGTGTCCTCTATAGTAGAATCCATATATACCTCGTAACCGTAGCCCCTTATCCTCGATCTCAAAGCTGGATGCATATGCTGTATATCCTGCAGGTTTCCTGCAGCGACAAGTATGAAATCGCACGGCACAGGCTCTGTTTTTACCAATGCTCCAGAGCTCATCTCGCTTTGGCCGGTTATTGGATATTTCTTTTCTTGCAAAGCGGTGAGAAGCTCTTGCTGCGAATGCCAGTCAAGGGTAGAAATCTCATCTATATAAAGTACTCCCTTGTTTGCCTTGTGAACTGCGCCGCTCTCAACTCTTAAATGGGCTGGAGTGCCAAGCCCGCCAGACTGAAGTGGATCGTGCTTTACATCCCCGAAAAGCGCACCTGCCTTTGAACCTGTGGCATCTATAAACGGGGCATGAGTCATTCCAGTATTGTCTACTATAAGCTTTGGTTCGGATGAATCGGAAGAGCTGAATATGCCTGCCCTTTTTGTAACTGCTGAAGTAAATAAATACACCGCACCAAGTATCATAATGCCAAGCATTAGCGCGGCCAGCACAACGAGCTCTGTGCCTTTTATAATTCCAGTAAGCGAAAGGATGAAAAGGCCTACAACAACAAGTATAAGCACATCAAAAAGCAAAGGGCTGGATGATGGCATGTTCATTATGCCTTTCATCTTTTCCTGCCTTACGATCTGCCTCCCTTGGCCGTCTCCTTGCAGATTTTTAGGATCAGGATATGTTTTTACCTCCTTTATCAGAGGCATATTCTCATCGTTTGGATTCTTGTATACCAGAATATCTTCAAGATCAGTAAAAGGCAGAAGTTCGGCCATTGCCTGAGCAAGCATTGTTTTTCCGGTGCCTGGCTCTCCTATAAGAAGCACATTCCTCCTTTGCTTAGCCGCCTTCTTTATAATTTCTACTGCCCTGTTCTGACCTATAATCTGATCTATTAGAGAATTAGAAACCTTTATATCTTCAGTAGTATTAAAGTTAAACTCAGATTCCGCCATATATATGCGCCACCTTATATATATTAAATTTAAAATTTAAAAACTTGAATAGAATAAAAACCAAAAGCAAAAATAAATAGATTAATCGACATTTAGAGCAAAAGTGCTGTTTATTTTTATATTAAGCTTGTGAGCAAGCACGGATTTATCAGCATTAAGCACTACTACGTAGCTGCTCCACTTAGAAGTCAAATCAGTAGAACCACAAAGAGGGCAGATATTCCCGTTTTTTATTATAAATTTGCAATTTCTGCATGCTTTTTCTTCAGGCATCTAATCACTTCTTGGCATGCTGCGTCTTTTGCGCAGCCTTCTGCGGCTTGCTCCTGGCTTGGGGGAGCGCCTTATCTGCTGATGAAAAGATCTGCGTAAGCCACTCTGGCTTGCCCAAGCCTTCTGACCTCATAGTTAAAGCAATCTTTGAATCTTTGATGCTGTTTTTCATGCTTATAGTAGAGATTTTGGCATATACGATATCTCCCTGCTTGAGGGTTTTCTTGCTCTGCTTTGAAACAAATGTAGAAAGTTTGTGATTATAAGATATAAATTCGTTTGTTATTTGGGAGACATGTACCAATCCTTCCAAGGGCCCGAGCCTCACGAAAATGCCAAAATCTGCCATATCTGTTATGGGACCTGCGATGAACTCGTTTATTATAGGCAGGTATGCAAGCACGCTGAAATCTACAGTATGGTAAGATGCGGGGTCGTTTGGATATATTATGCCGTCGCTTATGTTTTTAATATCAAAAATTCCTACTATTATGCCCATATCCTTGTCTATGCTGCCTTCGTACTTGTTTTTGAGCACCTCCTCCGCTACCTCCTCTATAGGCCTGCCAAAATTATGCGGTTCGAACTGAAAAGTATCTCTTACATAATATATTTTATACAACTTATCACCTTAATTTTCCATCTATAGAAACCCTGAGTACTCGAATATGCGATGAAAGCAGCTTGACTAAAAGCTTAGTATCGTTTGTTACAACTATGTCTTCGGCAGCCGCATTTGAAAGTATCCATTTATCAGCATATTCCTGATTATGCTTATGCACTTTAACATTATTATTTTTATCGGTAATATTTTTATACCCTAATATAGAAAGGATTGCCCTAGCTTCTGCACCCCTGTTGCCGCGATTTGAGGATATCTGCAAAAGCTCTGATATTACGGCTTTAGGTATTAGCAATTCATAATCTGGAAAAGATTCCTTTGCTATATCTACTACGCTTTTATTGAAGCGCATGCCGAAAAGCAGAGAACTAGTATCTATTATTATACGGGCCACGCAATTTTCCTTAAGGTTTTTTGCTATCCTCTCCAATGTCTTTGAGCTTTTTATCTATGAACTCCTTAAGCACAAGCGCATTGTTATGCTCTGTGTCTGAAGACGCATACAAAAATGTAACTGTGCCATTATCTTTTATTATGCTTATAAATTTATCTATAGAAGGATTCTGCTCCAGCTCTTTTATATACCTCTCCCTGAACTCTGGCCATTTCTCAACTTCATGGGAGAACCATTTCCTAAGCTCTGTAGATGGAGCAATATTCTTAAACCAGATATCAACTTTGGAACCGTCATGCCTCACCCCTCTGGGCCACAACCTGTCAACAAGTATCCTGGCACCGTCGGTTACTTCTCGTTTGTCATAGACGCGCTTAACTTTTATGGAGGGCATAAACTCACAATGATAAATTTAATTTAACCCTTAAATATATATAATTGACTTAAAAAACAGAGAGTTAAAATAGCATACGCAATTTTCATTTCAACGGCATATGCAAAGGGCCGTAGGATTTTATGACATAATTATAAAATTTCGCGATAAATATCTATCAGAATTGCGAAGTGCTTACATGGACTTGAAAGTTGTAATGGTAGAACCTGAATACCAGATAAACATAGGATATATTGCAAGGATATCAAAAAATTTTGGAGTAAAAAAGTTGGCAATGGTAAATCCTAAATGCAAGTATAATGGAAAAAATGCAATAATGTATGCAAAACATGCGAAGGAGCTTATAACTAATGCGGAGCTATGCAGCAGCCTCGACGAAGCGCTGAAAGGTTATTTTGTAATAGGCAGCACAGGCATATGGCACAAGACCAATGCCTCATTCTATAACGTAGTGAGCATTGAAAAAATAAAAAGCCTAATAAAAGGGAAGAAAAAGATAGCCTTGGTATTGGGAAGAGAGGGTACGGGGCTTACAAGAGAGGAGCTGCAACGCTGCGATGTCACAGCGTTTATACCTGCCAGCAGAAGCTACCCCATACTAAATATATCGCATGCACTAGCAATCATGCTTTACGAGTTAAACAAAGAAGATTATAAAGAGCTAAAAAGCTTCGAAGCCACACCAGCAGACATTTCCAATTCTACAAAGCTCTTTTATGAAATGATAAAAGACAAAGGCTACATAAAAAACAAGGAGGCAGTAAAAATGGCCTTCGAACACATACTCAAAAGAGCATCGCCGACAAAAAAAGAGCTAAACGCAATTGCGCTTGGATTAAACAGCAGAAGCAATAAAAAATAAATTAATTGCTTGAAGCAGCTTTCTTCCTTTTTATTATTTTTACTTTTGCAGGAGTCACTAGTATTTTTGAGTTGTCAATCATCGCAATGTCTCCATTTGTCTTGTTGATATACTCCTTAAGATTATCAACTATGCTTTTGTATGTGTTGGGCCTCTTTGATATTTCAGATACGTCGAGAAGTATTATGTTGCGCTTGCTTAGCTCGTTTTCTATTACCTGCAGATCTGATTCCTGGCGCAGGTCCATAGGCTTGACATAAAAGTCAGCAGGCTCATTAACTATATCGACATCTGCCATTTCGTCAGAAGTCATGTAGTTCTCAATATCCAATTCCTTGGATGTACCTAGAGATTTACCTAGTTTATCAAATAGTCCCATTTTTTCACCTTCGAAATTTGGTCTGATAGTATATTGTTCTATTAGTTTTTATTACTTTCGCAATAAGTGTTAGATTAATGTATACGTTTAAGACGTCATATCAAAAAAATAGATAGTATTGCCAAAAAATTCACGAGCATATGCGCCAAAATGCTTACATATAGAGAACCCGTCTTTTTATATGCGTAACCTGCAGCAAGACCGAACAGGAATGCTGCGACGAATTCTGATATAGAGAGATAGCTTATGAAATGTGGCACCGCAAATATTATCGCAGATAATATTATTCCAAGCCGAGGAACAAGGAAGCCTCTGAACAAGATTTCTTCTGTAAAGGGCGCTATAATAAACGAGAATATAAGGAAATACACCGGCATATTATTTAATGCCTGCTTGACATTTGTCGGCAGAGGGATATTTGTTGCTTCAGAGAATATGCCTATTGAAAGCTCCACAAGCAGCACAAAGCCGAAAAGAAGCAGGCCAATGCCAAAGTTTTTAAAGCTTATCTTATCTTTAGAAAGGCCAAGATTTTGTATTGCCTCGTTAGGGTTCATGCCTCTGGCAAAGAGATAAGAGAATACTATAAGCACAAATGATAGCTCCATAAATATTGATGAAAGTGCTTCGTATGTAGTCTCGCTTATGTAATCATAAACGTACATCAAAGGTACAAAATAAAAACCGAGCACTATAGAAACTAAAAAGAAAAAATAGACAGAATACTTAAGCATGCGAAAATTCTTTCCTTGCTTAGATTTTGCGCGCATGTTAAGTTTTCCAGAAGCGCTATTTCGGATTCTGCCCATCCTAGCCTGCTTTTTGCCTTTGCTGTTTATTGCGCGTCTGGGAATCTTTATCACTGCTTCACTGGTTTTGTGCCTTCTGCGGTTTGAATTCTGTGTAATGGCATTTTCCGCATGTGAATCGGTCTGCGTGCTCTGCCATCCTGCTTCCGCATTTTGGACATTGCCTTCCGGGTACATATGCATTTACTTTCTTCTCTTTTTTAGCATTTTTTTTATTAGATTCATCTGCCATGTCAATTCGCCTTTATTTTATTGCTGCGGCGCAGCTTCTGAAGAATTCTGTGTTGCTGCAGCATTTTCACCAATTAGATTAGCTCTTTTCAATATATGGCGCTTTTCCATAGAAAGCATACTATCTCTGTCCGTATAAGAATTAGCTTTGCATATCATGTCATGAGTACCAAAAATCGGTTGCATTTCTGATACTATAAGGCTATCTGGATTCAGATTCAACTTGGAACAGATTGCCTTGCTCGCTTCTTTCCTAGAAAAAGAAGGCCCTGCATCTATTACCTTGAAAGTTATCTCCCTCCTTTTTAGCAATGAATTGGTTTTATCTGATACTATTTGCAAATCCATAAAATTACCTGCATAGTTATTACATTGATGCTAATATAAATTTATTCCTGGCTAAGGACCCTTGAAAAAGAATGCTGGCCTCCTGCCTCAAGAACTTCTATCTCCACACCAGCGTGGATCTTGCCTTTGTAATCCTCTGGAATAGGGATATCATAAATTGCGTATGTTTCCGAATCCATTATCTGCATGCTTGTCTCAGAAACAGAAACAACCTGCATGCGCTTCTTTGAAATTATAGGAACTTCAACTTCGCCGTCGCTAGGCTTGATAAGGGATTTCTTTTGGTTTGTAAAAACCCCGATTGCAGTTATGCGCATTTTTGCTGCGCCGTGCTTTCCTGGCGAACTTGTATCTATCTCTACAACTTTGCAAGGTATGTCATCTATCATCACATAGCTTCCTTTCTTAAGATCTTTTGCGGAAGCAAATTTTATTTCAAAATCACTCATATTAAGGACCACGCAAATAATTCAGTTATTTTTTTCAATAAAAATATATATAGGTTATTGAATTACTTATGCGTATGTAAGTTTAGGCAAAGTCCATTTGCAATATATTCAGTTATTGAAAATAATAGCTGCATATCTGGTTTCTAAAAAAAAGCAATGCACAAATTATGAAATTTGCAGTTTCTTCTTTTCTGCCTATTATTCCTATTATTTTCTGCTTATTATAAATATTATATAATGATAATTATCTATAAGAAATTGATTTTAAGTGGTAAACATGAACAAAAATATATTTGGTAATATACGCAAATGCGACAGCGACGCTGTAGAAAAGGAGCTAGAAAGAAATCCCTATGTAATAAATACTAAAAACAAAAGTGGGGATAGCCCTCTTAAATTCGCAGAGAAGGAGTACGATAAGCAACCTTATGAAATGCACACAGGATATGAAGAAATTCAAAGCGACAA
>JBMFSF010000017.1:0-1153 GCA_049967695.1 Candidatus Micrarchaeia archaeon | reverse complement strand
TCAAAGCGACAAGCTAAGAAAAATAATAGAAATGCTTAAGAGAGAAGAGGAAAGCGATTACGAACAGATTTATAACCAAGATTATAGCCAATATTAATAATATAGCAGCACAAGAAGCAAAATATGATGATTGTTTCGTATATTGAAATGTTTAATTGGTTAATGTTTATTTTGTGAGTGATCTTGTATTTTATTTATTAATTGCAAGAATGCAAAAGAAGCAATCAAAAAGAAAATAAAGCAATAGGCATTTAATATGTCAAGCTATATGGCTTGGAGACTATTTTCTTAGCAAGCCTTCTAAATAATGCCTATCAAGTTGCTGCATAATTTTATTGCCTTCTTCAGTAAATACAAAGAAATGAAGGAAGCCTAGCCTTGTAGCTGTATATACCATTGGACTGTCGTTTGTCATATACCACATTATCTGCTCTGGTGTTGCAAGAAATGGCATTATTGGCTTTTCCTCTTTCTCGTCTGTTGTCTGAACAGTAAATCCTGTTACGTTTACATGAACCAAGTAGTCCAAAGTCATGCCAAGATGTGGCATATGCGCAAGGTTTTTAACAAGTATCTCTGCGTCAGAAATAATTGCGCCAGTCTCTTCTATAGTTTCCCTTTTTGCGGCATCTATTGGAGTTTCCCCTGATTTTATTGCACCGCTAGGAAGTTCAATAGACCACATTTCTATTGGAACCTGTGGCTTTGCAATCATTAGAAAATAGGTCTTATCACCGGATTTAAAGGTTCCAAGTATGGTGTCTCCGTATTTAACATTCTTATTTTTGTCTGCTTTTGCACCGACCCATTTTTCCGAAACCTCCCCTCCATTCATAGGATTCTTTGCATAGTAATAAATAAGAACTCCACTTAGCCATTTCCAAGCAGGGTCTGTAGCTACGCCATCTTCTTTTATAAGGTCTTCTTTGGTTATTTTTAACTCAAAAGGCAGAACGCCATTATTTCCTACAATTATATTATATATCTTATCTCCTCTTTCTATCAACTCTGAAGCTTTGATATTTGCTTCTCTATCCATAACATCACCAATACAATTAAATTTATGAAATATAAATAGATTTTGTATGCCATTGGGTATTGTCCAATAATTAGTGTAATTCTACTATTCCGAAAGTTATAAAAGCCCGCGGGC
>JBMFSF010000016.1:0-17260 GCA_049967695.1 Candidatus Micrarchaeia archaeon | reverse complement strand
GAAACTTTGCATTAATAAATGAAAAAGGTGTTCAAAGCAAAAGCTGAAACATATAAAGCAAAATAAAAAAAATAAAAGTTCAGTCTACGTTTACCTCTTTTGCTGAACCGCTAGTGCTTTTCTTTACGTTTATTTTGAGGAGGCCGTTCTCGTACTTCGCTTTTACTGTATTTACTTCTATAGGCTCTGGCAGGCTCACTTCCCTGAAATAGTTGTACGAAGAGCGCTCTCTGGTATAGTAATTTTTACCTGATTCGTTCTTCTCTGAATTTTTAGATGCTCTGATTGTTATCGCGTCTGAGGTAGCCTTGACCTTGATGTCCTTTTTATCTATGCCTGGCATCTCTGCATTAATCTCGAAAGAATCGTCGTTGTCAATTATATCAATTTTTGGCAGTTCTATTTCTGACTCAAACCTCCTCTCAATAGGGAAATCGAAGTATTTGAAAGGCGCAAAGAAGCTGTTTGTCATTGCTTCCCACAGCTGCAATGGATCTATCTCGCTAGATGGCATCAACTTTGTAGGTTTAGATTCATCTGTTTTCTTCATTTTATCACCTGTCAAATTTTTTTAGACATTTCAATAATATATTAAATAAACAAAAATATTTAAATATTTTCAAATATATATTATACACAAATAAAAACAGCTAACGCTTGACTGATAACATGAAAATAGTTATAAAGGAGCTTGACAAACCAGATAGTGAAAATTATGAGATTATCGTAGGCTGGTTTTGCCAGGCTTTCGGCCTAGGATCGGAAAATGATTACAGCATCGAAGCGAAAATCCTAGAATCTCTCGCAAAAGCAGCATATAACAACAACAAAGGAATGACAAGCATGGAGATAAAAAAGGAGCTAGGCGATGATATAGGAAGAACTACGATCATCTATCATCTCAATAAGTTTATACAATCAGGACTTGTAGTTAAAAGAGGAAGGAAATATTATTTGAGATCTTCTAGCATGTATAAGGCCATAGAAGAGCTGGAATATGATCTCGACAAGGAGATGAAAAAAATGCTTGATGTTGCAAAGGAATTTGACAAGATGATGAGCTCGAAAAGCTTGTCAAACGAATAAAAGGTGCATATTATGAATGATGAAAATATTGGTGGCAAGGAAAATAATAAAGAAATGAATAACAAAAAAGAAAGCAATGAAAATGAAAATAAGACAGAGCAGAAAGAACAAGAAAAAAAGGAGGAGACAGTAAGCAAGGAGGAATACATGAAACTTAAAGACAGCTTCTTAAGGCTTGCAGCCGAATTTGACAATTACAAAAAAAGGACAAAGGCAGAAGAGGAATACGCAAAAAAGAAAGGTATTGCAGAAGTATTCCAAGAGCTGTTCCCAATACTTGACGAGTTTGAGCTGGCTATTGACGCACTAAGTGCAGCACCAAAAGACAATGGGCTTTCCAAAGGGGTAGAAATGCTTTATTCCAACATGAAAGAAGCCCTTAAGAGGCTTGGGCTTGTAGAAATAGATGCGACTGGCGTCTATGACCCATACAAGCACGAGATTGTAATGACAAAAGAAAGCGACAAGAAGCCTGGCACGATATTGGAAGTAGTAAAAAAAGGGTATATGCTTGAGAACACAGTATTAAGGCCTTGTTCAGTTATAGTAGCCAAGGAAACTGAAAAGAGCTAAAGAAGCTAAATAATGTTTATTAAAAATAAAAAAAGGTGAATTAACATGTCAAAAATAATAGGAATAGATTTAGGAACATCAAACTCTGCTGCAGCAGTACTTGAAGGAGGAAAGCCGACAATAATACCAAGCGCAGAGGGATTAACCCCATATGGCAAGGCTTTCCCAAGTTATGTTGCATTTACGAAAGACGGGCAGGTGCTTGTCGGTGAGCCAGCAAGAAGGCAGGCTATTGCAAATCCCGAAGGGACAATATCGAGATTTAAAAGAATGATGGGAACAGATTACACATACAACATAAACGGCAAGAGCTATAAGCCGCAAGAGATTGCTGCTTTGCTGCTTCAGAAGATCAAGCATGATGCAGAGCAGTATCTTGGCGAGCCGGTTGAAAAAGCGGTAATAACAGTGCCAGCATATTTCAACGACAACCAGAGGCAAGCAACAAAGGATGCCGGGCAGATTGCCGGGCTAGAAGTCGTAAGGCTCGTAAATGAACCAACAGCAGCAAGCCTTGCCTACGGATTGAACAAATCAGACAAAGAAATGAAAATACTTGTATATGACTTTGGGGGCGGAACGCTTGATGTTACCGTTATGGAATTTGGAGGAGGGGTTTTCGAAGTAAAAGCTACAAGCGGGGACACCCAGCTTGGCGGAACAGATATGGACAATGCAATAGTCAATTTTCTTTTAGATGAATTCAAAAAGCAGTATAAAATAGATTTAAAAGACAACAAGCAGGCGATGCAGAGATTTGTAGAAGCTGCTGAAAGGGCTAAAATAGAACTTTCGACAGTGCTGTCCACAGACATAAACCTGCCTTTCCTGGCACAAGATTCCAACAAAAACCCAATAAACTTCACTTACACGCTAACAAGGTCAAAATTGGAGCAGCTGGTATTGCCAATAATAGAAAGAACAGCAGGACCTGTAAAACAGGCACTGAAAGACGCAAAGATAGAACCCGAACAGATAGACAAAGTAATATGCGTTGGCGGTCCAACAAGGATGCCTATAGTGCAAAGATATGTAGAGCAGTTGCTTGGCAAAAAAATAGAAAGAGGAGTAGATCCAATGGAGTGCGTGGCAATGGGAGCTGCAATACAAGGAGGCGTGCTTTCAGGGGAGGTCAACGATATAGTGCTGCTTGACGTAACGCCACTTACTCTTTCCATAGAAACCTTGGGAGGGATGGCAACGCCACTCATAGAGAGGAATACCACAATACCAATCAAAAAGTCGCAGATATTTACTACTGCTGAGGACAACCAAACTGCAGTAGATATAAATATAGTGCAAGGAGAAAGGGCGCTTGCAAAAGACAACATACAGCTAGGCAGATTCAGCCTGACAGGCATACCTCCTGCAAGAAGAGGTGTACCTAAAATAGAGGTAACTTTCGATATAGATGCGAATGGCATACTTCATGTAACCGCAAAGGATCTTGGCACAGGCAAAGCACAAAGCATAGATATTGTAGCACCACATAAAATGTCAAAAGAAGAGATAGACAAAGCAATAAATTCCGCAAAGCAGTTCGAAGAGCAGGATAAAAAACTAAAGGAGCGCATAGAAATGAAAAATACCGCAGAGAGCATGGTATATACTGCAGAAAATACGCTAAATGAATACAAAGATAAGATCCCAAGCGAGGTCAAAGAAAAAATAGAAAAGATAAAAGAAGAACTCGACCAGGCATTGAAATCAGAAAATTACGATCTGATCAAGGAAAAATCTGATGAACTCGCAAAGGCGCTCCAAGAGATAGGTGGCAGCATATACAAGGGGCAGGAAGGAATGGGCAGTGGGGGCCCCGGAGACAATTTCGGAAGCGGCAGCCAAAATTCAAGCGATAACGGAAACACAACAGATGCAGACTTTAAAGTAGAGAAATAAAAATAAAAAAAGAGATAACATGGAAGATGACTTTTATAAAATACTAGGGGTTGGCAAAAATGCCACCCCAGAAGAGATAAAAGCAGCTTATAGAAAGCTGGCTATGAAGTATCATCCCGATGTTAATAAGAGCCCGGGGGCAGAGGAGACTTTCAAAAAAATAAATGAAGCTTACGCAGTGTTAAGTGATCCTGAAAAAAGGAAAGCATATGATACTTATGGTCCCGAAGGATTTAGCCAAAGGTTTACTGACAAGGATATTTTCAGTGGCTTTAATTTTGAGGATATATTCAAAAGCATGGGATTTGACTTTAACGGAAGCATGTTTTCCCAGATGTTCGGCTTTGGAAACGATGAAACAGAGGATGAAGGAAGCGACATAGTAACTAACTTGCAGATAACATTAAAAGAGGCATATGAGGGTTGCAGCAAAACCATATATGTAAGGCATATGGTAAAATGTGACCACTGCAACGGCACAGGCGCCGAGCCAGGCAGCAGGATAATAAAATGCAAAACTTGCAACGGCACAGGGCAAGTGAGGAGCACAAGAAGAAGTCCTTTTGGACTTATACAGACCATAAGTGTATGTCCTGATTGCGGAGGCAGTGGAAAGGTTTACGAACGCAAGTGTAGTATATGCAAGGGCCTTGGCAAATACCCGAAAGAAGAGAAGATAGAAATCAAAATACCAAAAGGCGTGGAAGACCACAGCAGGTTAAGACTGCAGGGCATGGGAGACTACGGCGCTGGTGGAACAGGAGATCTTTACGTGGAGATAAGCATCGCAAAAGATAAAAGATTTGTAAGAGATGGAGCAAACTTGCATACGGATGTACATATACCCGTATATGTTGCAATGCTTGGAGGAAACATAGATATAGAAACAATAAGTGGCATAAAAAGTATATATATAGAGCCAGGTACGCAGAGCAATGAAAAAATAGTCTTAAGAAATGAGGGCATGCCATTCTTGCACGGTGGAGGATATGGAAACCTTATAGTAAACATAATTGTTGATATACCCAAAAACCTGAACGATGAACAAAAAGAATTATTAAGAAGGATTGAAGAGATAGAAAACAACAAAAAAAAGAGATTTGGAATTTTTTAAGCAATAAATTTAGACATGCAAAAGCATAAACAAAGTATTTCTTCTAATCTCCTTATAAAAGGAAACTGTTGCAATAACATATAACAAGATCAAAAGTATAAATCGTACTTTGCAAGAGGCGGGCTGATCAGGTATAATAGGATCAAGGAAAACTTAAAGAAAGCTTAAATTTTTAACCGACAATTAATATTAGTGATATTTATGGATACAAACGAAAATGGCCAAAACAGCGACAAAATAGAAAAAATACCTACTTATATAGATGGGTTGGACAAACTTATTTACGGGGGCATACCAAAAGGAAGCCAGGTGCTGATATCGGGGGGCACAGGTGCAGGCAAGACACTTATGTGCATGCAAATATTATATAATCAAGCAGAAAAAGCAGGAATACCTTCCGCATTCATATCCTTTGAAGAAGAGCCAAAAGCAATAATAAGCAATTTTAAGGAGGCATTTCCCAACCTTAATAAAATAGATGAATTCATAAGAAAAGGAATAATAAGCGTTACAAAATCCGAGGCGTATACGCATATAATACAGAGGTCCGATACGCCTGCCTACTATTTTGGAGATATAACTTCTGAGATAGATGGAATAATCTTAAGAAACAACGCACAGATTATAGTAATAGACCCTATATCCTTGATAAGGCTTATATCCTTAGATAAATTGCAGTATAGAAAAGTCCTCATTTCTATTCTATCCATTGTGAAAGGCAAAAATGTTACAGGATTATATACTTTTGAGATGGAAACCCCTGAAAGAAAGAGTATGCATTTCAATTCAGAATTTTTCATTTTTGATGCAGTTATTGCAATGTATATGGATATGCAAAACGAAAGAAGAACGCCGCTTCTTGAAGTGCTCAAGACAAGAGGCAGCAAGCATAGTTGGATTGCTGCACCTTATGACATCAAAGATGGAGGTATAGAAGTACTGAGCGTAAGCTGATAGTCGAGATATAAAAATGCCGGATAAAAAGTCTAAAGATATTTATAGCAAAGCAGAGGAAAAAAGCTATTTGAAATTATGGATTATTGGAATTGCTATAATTGCTCTAATCCTGCTAGGAATTATTACAATGCTTTACCTGGGTTCAGGCTCTGGAATTCAAAGGTGCGAACGCATATATCTTAACAAGCAGAGGTACCAGTGCTTAGAAAACCTTGCAAATTATAGCAATAATACTAATGCTTGCCTTTACCTTCCGCCAAATTTGGAATATGGATGCATTAGGAATCTGGCATTAAAATCTTCTAACCCGAACCTTTGCGGAGTAATAAATAACACCACATATAACAATATGTGCTTGGAAAATGTAAGCATCAGCAAAAAAAACCTGAGCTTATGTACTACATTGAAAGAACCTTTTAGAGCCTCTTGCTTCTTTGGCATAGAACAGGCCAGCAATTTTTCAAGCTTTAAAAACTGCTTTATTATTGGTAATGAATCTATGAAAGAGGATTGCATTGTCATGAGCTTATACCTGAATGCTGTCAAAACAGCCAACTATTCCGAATGCAAGATGCTTGGCAATTCAACAAGCAGCTATTTCACAAACTATATAGAGAATACTGCACCAAATCTAAATTATACTAGCACTTTAATGTACTTGGAATTTCAGAATGCTACGCCAAAGGAGTACTGCTATTACATGCTTTCTTTATATTACAAAAATGAATCTTCATGCAATAATACAGGGAAATTTTACCAGAACTGCAAATTACAGCTTAGTGTTAAAAATACCACAATGCATTATTCTATAAACACCTCCATATGCAACAACAGCAATATTTCTGCAGAGATGAAGAATATATGCATAGATGGCATAATTACATCAGAGGCAGTAAGGCAAGAAAATGCAAGCATATGCACTTATATAAAAAATGTAAATATGTCATACTCTTGCATGGAAGACCTTGCTTCAACTTATAGAAATACCAAATACTGCGACTTGATAAGCAATGCCACTATGAAAAGCGCTTGCATACGCTCAGCAAATGGCAGCAACTATACATAAGCTAGCAAAATCTTAACTAAAATATGAAGAGATAATATCATGTACATTATTACTTCCATTAAAAGGGAATATCAAAAAAATAGGTACTCTGCTATTCCTGATTGCACAAGTCTCCCTCCTGTGCAGTTCGAATCAAACACTGAATTCAAATTAATGGATAAAATAGAAATTGATGAAAACTGCCTTG
This sequence comes from Candidatus Micrarchaeia archaeon, assembly GCA_049967695.1. Taxonomy (GTDB): domain Archaea; phylum Micrarchaeota; class Micrarchaeia; order Micrarchaeales; family Micrarchaeaceae; genus JBMFSF01. The sequence goes on along the minus strand of JBMFSF010000016.1, from coordinate 10,378 downwards.
ACATTAAAAAAATTGATGGCTCAGCTGACGAAATCATTTACGAAAAGGCAATAAATTCAAGGATTAGGATGCTCAACTTGGGTGCTAATGCAAAAATTTCAAAAGAAGAAAATGCTAGGTTCAAAGGATCAAAAAAGATAATAGAAGAATTAAAAAAAGCCTCCAAACTCCTTGCAAGAAAGCTGATAGCTAATGCACCCATAATAGTCAGATTTCATAACGACGGTGATGGCGCAAGTGGTGCGATAGCTTTATACCAAGCTTTCAAAGAGATAGAAGCAAAAAATATAGCTTCAGGGATCCAGAATACTGCTTGGAAGATTAATAAGAAAATTGCCTATACATATGACTCTTTTATGGATGATAAAGCGACAGTACAGGGCTATAGCTCGACTGAAAAGCCCTGCCTTTTTATTACCGATTTTGGGACTACAGAGGAAAGCACAGAAGGTATTTCAGCTGCGAAAGGCATTTTTGACATAATCTGGATAGACCATCATCCTTTATATGAAGGATTTGGCAAAATAGAGAATGGTTTTTATATCAATTCCTGGAATTTTGGAAATGACTCAAACCTTACTGCCGGCACGCTATCATGCATGCTTGCCGAAGTAATGTCTGGAATAAACACAAAGGATCTAAAGCTTGCTTCTCTTATAAGTGACCATAGCGCATATGCGCTGCCAGACCAAAAAGCGGAAAAGCTGTCTGTTTTCTTGGACTATGTAACATCATTGAAGCAGTACTCCCCAGAACTCCTTGGAAAAGAATTGAACCCGAAATTGATGCACGAAATCATAAACAATGAAAAAAAATTTATGGAAATCCATACCTATGCATACAATATAATGGAGGATGTAATTGGAGTAGGAATGAAGCATATCAAAGAATACCGCGTAAATGGAGTAAAAGTCAATGTCCTTAATTTCGAGCATATTGCAAAATTGGGAGTCTCTTACCCTCCGCCAGGCAAGTTCCTCTCAAACCTCCAAGGCAGGATAGAAAGCAAGTATGATGCCATTACAATAATGTATTACAATTATTATGTCTTGATTAGGATAAGCAGAGGTATATCAAACAGGGTAAAGATACTCAATATAATAGCAGATATCAAAAATGAATCTGAATATGTGCTTTCAGGTGGAGGGCATAATGAAGCAGCAAGCATAAGGTGTGAAAAAGGGCATGAAAAAGAGGTGCTGGAACTTCTGCTAAAAAAAATCAGGGATAACTTAGCAAGAATTTGATGTCTTCCTTAGAAAGCTGCTTTTGCTCCCAGAATTCTTCGTAAGGAATCTTTTCCAGGCTTGCCTTTCTAAGCATCAAAGAAATAATTGGTAGCTCGTTTATGACAATGGTCCTGGCACTTTGGTGTATGAGCTTATTCAAGCTTGCTGCTATAAGCAGAAGTTGCGCCCTTACAGGCTTTGTTGTACTTAGCTTTTTAATAAATGATGGAAATTTGTATGGCTGGCTATTGTCTATGTTGCTCCTATTTACAAATGTCACACCACTGCTCATCAATACGTTTATGTATCTTAGATATCCGTAATACTGCCTTCTTGTTATTCGCGATGAGAATATTGTAGAAAGTGCAAGATTGTCAAGAGCTTTTTTAATTGATACAGTTTCACGATATCTTACAGGTATATTTTCATCTATCCAGTTTACCAGAATGCTGCTGTTTATGTCTTCTTCATAAGCAGATAGGGCGGCGATTGGTGCACTAAATTTTGAAGAATAAAATATCTTGTCAAGTAGCCGGAATATGGAAATTTTTGCGTTCCTTGTACCTAGCAGCTCGGAAGGATCATCATTAAAATCAATAAGTACATAGAAATCGTTTAGCGCACTTCGTGCGTCGCCTCCAGACTTATCAACTATATAATCAACAACCTTTGGATCAAGCTGGCAGCCAATCCTTTTCATAGTGGCTGCCAGAATACTACGTATGTCGCTTGAAGAGAGAGGCTTGAAATATAGTGGCTCGCACCTATCCTTTATAAATTTTATTGAACTGTCCCACAAATCTGTAGCAGTAAATATTATAGGATTTTTTGACATAGATATGAGCTTGAGTATTGCAGATTCAGCACCAGAATCAAACTTCGAAGCAAGCTCATCTATCTCGTCAAAAAGGAATAAATTTCTCCTTCCAAAAATGTCCCGAGACATCGCAGCTCCGTAAAGCGATGAAATAGAGGCGCTGTCCCTATAATCTGCTGCGCTGACCTCTATAATGTGCCATTTGTAGCGTTTGGCAAGGGTAATGGCTGCGGAGGTTTTGCCAACACCCGTAGGGCCATAAAGCAAAAGAGGCTTCCTTTTTGCGCTTGTATTTATATCTTCCGCAAAAGAGCGCATCTGATTTATAACCACAGACTGCCCTTTAATATCATCTAGAGAGTCTATGCGGAAAATTTCTTGCATTGTTATTTCATCCATGCCTGCACCAATTTTAGCCCTAAACCGATTTATAAACCAATCCCCTATGCAATAGCAAACCTTATACGCACTTACTTTTTAGATTTAAATTATTTATTTATTGCTAGAAGATATTATAGGGCTTATTGCTATGCTTTGCTGCGCCTGAATATTTGATTCTGCTCAAGAGGATTATTTTAGGATAAGGCTTTGCAATCAACGATAAAAAACCAAACAAAAGATTGGCAGGAAAAATTTTCAAAAATGGCTTAGAAACAAAAACTTTATTAAGGTATATGTAAAATAAATAAAATATTAAAGTTGGTAAGGAATGGCTGGTAGATTCTTCCAAACAGTAAAGGCTTAAATAAAAGTTGCAAAATTGCTCAGCCTAAGCTATTGGGTCTTTTTCTTTATATTCATATGCTTATTTATATGCTTTATAACTTGGAAATCTTCTTTATTAAGGAGTATACGCAATGCTGCAGGGCTAGCTGCAGCTATAAATCTGCTACTAAATTATTTGAATGCTTAAAATATACAAGGTAATTGGATGAAAGTACTACAACTAGATGTAAGTAATATAGAATTTGAACCTATGCAGCCAGAAGCAAATGTGTATGAACAGGCAGAGAAAAAAGTTACGCGAGTAGACAACGCGCTTACAATGCTAATCGCGATAGAAAGTGGAGACACAGAGGAGCAAGCGGCAAAAGCAGTCAACGATGCTGTAGCTTTTGCAAAACAGCAGAAAATTAACAAAATTGTAATATACCCCTTTGCTCACTTGTCAAGTAACTTGGAAAATCCTGGTGCTGCCTTGAAACTTTTGAACTTCATGAGGGCTGTAGCAGCATCTTCAGGCCTTGAAGTGATTTCTGCACCGTTCGGATGGAACAAGAGGATGTCAATAAATGTCAAAGGTTATCCACTTGCAGAACAATCAAGAGAGTATGGTTCTGCCACTACTGGAACTGTAAGAACACACAAAAAGATAGATACCTCTCTAGTAAGAAAAAGCGATTGGTCAGGTCTGCCACCCACTGATCACAGAACCATAGGAGAAAGACTAAATCTTTACAGCTTCCAAGAAGTTTCGCCTGCCATGGTATACTGGCACAGCAACGGGTGGTCAATATACAAGGAGCTTGTAAAGTTCATAAGGGAGATAGAATGGATGCAGGATTACAAGGAGATAAGCACTCCAGCCATAGCAGATGTATCGCTTTGGGAAGTAAGTGGCCATCTTGCCCACTACATGAAGGATATGTTTGTGTTTGATTCAGACTTTGGTACAATCGGATTAAAGCCAATGAACTGCCCATCAACCATGCTCATATACAAAAGCAGAAAATGGAGCTACAAAGAATTGCCTTTCAGGACCGCAATATTTGACAAGATCTACAGGAAGGAGCTGAGCGGAGTAGTAACGGGACTTTTTAGGGTAAAGGAGCTTACACAAGATGATGGGCATATATTCGCAAGGGAGGACCAAATAGAAGAGGAGATATCATTGCTATTGCAATTCGTGAAAAAAGTCTATGATACCTTTGGAATGAAATTCAGTGCGAAGCTTTCCACAATGCCTGATGACCATCTCGGAGATGAAGCGCTATGGAATAAAGCTACAGAGGCCTTAAAAAAAGCGCTTGAAAGCAATAATATATCTTACGAGATAAAAGACAAAGAAGGGGCATTCTACGGACCGAAGATAGATTTTGACGTATTCGATTCTATAGGAAGAAGCTGGCAGTGCGCAACCATACAGCTTGATTACCAGCTACCGATGAGATTCAAGCTAGAGTATACTGATGAAAATGGTAAGCAGAAGATGCCTGTTGTGATACATAGAGCGATCCTCGGCTCTATAGAAAGGTTTACTGGTATAATAACTGAGCATTACCAGGGCAAATTCCCAACATGGCTCGCGCCAGTCCAGGTAAGGGTAATATCAATATCAGAAGCTTACAACGGCTATGCACAACAAATACATGAAATGCTAAGAAACAACTTTATAAAATCCGAATTAGACATATCTGACAAGACGCTTGAATACAAGGTAAGGGATGCTCAGGTCCATGGAGTACCATATACAATAATAGTAGGCAAAAAGGAGATGGAAGCTAACTCGATATCAATACGCTCAAGAGACAACAACAAGCAGACCTTGGATGTAAAACCTGAAGAATTCGTAGAAAAGGTATTAAAAGAAATAAAAGACAGAAGCATGACCCTTTCTTATTAATTTTTCATTTTTCATCTTTTTAAGCAGAGCCTTTATCTGCATAAATAGGAAATAACTGCTAACAGCTTGCTTGCCTTAATATTTACAGTTATTAAACCTGCAAAACAACTTATTTTTAATTTATGTATTAATATGCATCTCAATAAATCTTGTTTTACGCAGATAGCTAGTTCTCAACTTTTTGCACAAATTATAAACATAAAAAAATTAACAAATAAAAATTACGATAATGCTATTTAATATTTTTGCTTGCTTATACAAGATTTAGGGCAGAGGCCATAATTGGCAGTATTATGGTTGCATCTCCATCTATTGTTGTATATTTTGCGGTTTCTTTTATCTTGCCCCAAGATACTGCTTCTGTAAGCCTTGCACCTGAAAGGCTGCCATCGTACTGGGTGGCTGTAGTAATATATACTGCATAATCCAGTCCATCCTTGAACTGGTTCCACCATATTACGTGGTGCTTGCTAATGCCTCCTCCTATCATGAGCGCTCCAGAAACCTTGTGATCAAACATTATATTGCTAAGAAGTAGTTCATCCTGCAACAAATTTAACTTGAATTTGTGATCCTGGGAGAAAAGCGAAAGATGGGTCCCCACTGCGCCATCTACTATGCCTGGTACAAATACCGGCACATCATGCAGATATGCCTGCCGGAGTATAGAGCCCTCGTCTTTTATCCTCTTCCCAAATTCTTTCATAAGCTCTGTTACTGAATACTCTTCTTTGTGGTTCTCGTTCTTGTAAATATCATTCATCATATAATTTACAGCCTGTTCATCTTTTAGGCCATATTCGTCCTGCCCTATAAAAATATTCCCTAACCTAAATATGCCTAGTTCGTGAAGCTTCGCATCGTCCGCACCAAAGTAGCCCAGGCTATATTTGCCACCGAATGCCCGGGCAAGATCATGGTCAAGAGTACCGCAGGTGGTTATTATTGCATCAAAATATTTTACCATTCCAGCAAGTACGCCTCGCAAGCCTGTTGAAACTATATCTGCTGGAAAGGATAGGAAGTTGAAGGATTCTTTGTCATCTATCATTGCTTTTGTTATCTTTATGCCATCTATCATATGCTGTGCTGAAAATCCGCCGATTTTATCCATTTTCGATATTAAGTCAATTACTTTCATATCTTTTTCTATCTTTACATCTTCTACTTCCTTTTCAAGCAGTTTGTTCTTTATGTTATCTTCCATTTTATTACCAATCAAATTATATTCAAGCATTAATAACAAATACGCATAAATTAATGCTTTATTTGTCTGATCTTTTTATCGAGCGTATTGCAAGCATCCTCTGCTTTTCGCAATACTCCTTGAATTCTTTCTCGAACTCGGCAAAAGATTTTGTTCCAAGAATCCTTGCCTCGTATATTTGCATTAATGAAGTATAATCCTTTTCGAATCTTGCCTTGGCAGATTTTTTCGAAAAGCTTTTCATTGCCAGAGAAGCAAGCTCCGTATTAAGCTTTATGGAAAGAAGCACCCCCTCGGATCTATAACTTTGCTGATCATTCATGCTATATATTTCATATGCTTTTTTAATAACCTTGGTGCTAAACTGCTCCTCAATCGAAGAGATGCTTTCATCTATTTCTTTAAACCGCATTTTACCAAAGTATATATACATCCCAATTATTTAATCCTTTTGTATAAGTGCGAAAGATATAGCTCCATCCATAATGCGTATATGATAATTCTTCTATGGCACAGGCTGGTTGGGATTGTTAAATTTGTTAAGAATATAAAGCACAAAATCCAAAAATTTGAAGCAAAAAGCATAATAATAAGTTTATCTTATATTTGTCTTATATCAGAGGGCCTTGATATGTCTGTAGAACCTCCTAAAATAGTGAATAAGGAATATAAAATAGTGCAAATTGTAAAAGAAACACCGGATGTTAAAAGCTTCAGATTGGAAAGCATGGACAACACCCGCATGGATTTCAGCCCAGGTATGTTTGTCATGCTAGCACACAAGGATGCTAATGGCAACATGATTTCTAGGGCTTTTTCCATAGCTTCTGCACCATCTGACCCGTATCTAGAGTTCGAGATACATATGGTACATGGCAGGTTTACTTCAATACTTGATGATGCAAAAATAGAAGATATTTATCAGGTAAGCGGACCATATGGGCAGTTCAAGTTTGATGGTTCTGAAGCCAAAGTGCTTTTCCTGGCTGGTGGCACAGGCATAGCGCCATTCCTCTCAATGCTCAAACATATCAAAAATGAGAAGCTAAATACCAATGCTATACTTTTATACAGTGTAAGATATCCAAACGAGATAATCAAAAAAAGCGAATTGGAAGGCCTACAATCAGAGATTAATTTTAAGATGGTAGTAACAGTATCTAGACCCCAAGAGGAGGCTAGCAAGGGGTGGGAAGGAGAAACAGGACACATAAGCGTAGAAATGATCAAAAAATACGCTCCAGATTATATGGAGCGCACAGTTTATATCTGCGGACCATTGGGCTTTGCCAAAGCTTGCAAGGATATGCTTTTAAGCATGGGAATAGAAGGATCCAAAATAAAAGCAGATGTATGGGGATAATTTTTCAGTAAATCAAAGCTTTTTGAGATCATTCTATGCTTTTATGCGCATTTTTAAAGTGCAAAGTACGGATATAAAAAAGATTATAGGAATAGCAGCTTTATATTATTGATATTAGCCATATAACAAAAACGTATCCTGCTATCACTACTGTTGGAACTAGTACCTTGGCTATGGCAATCATAGAGTCAAATGCTGCTTCAAGTCTGCCTCTGGCATCATATCCCCATACTAGGAATTTGCTCATCGTTTCCCTGGAAAAGTATATTTTTGCTGGCTCGACATCTTTAAGTGCAGCCTCTATGGCTTCTGATATGATCGGTTTTATCTGGCTTAGCTTTGTATACCTTCCAAAAACGTTTTCAGCACTTTTATCTAATGCATTTACCGCATGGGTGTCTGTAGTGCATACTTCAGCTTCTATATTGTATTTCTGCTTTATATAGCTAAGGATGCTGCTTCTGTATGATGGAAGCATGTTATTTACATTAAATTGTAACAGAGCATAAGAGAATCCATTGAATTTGAATAATACTGTATTCAAATTGCCCCTTGCCACATCTTCATTTCCTTCTAGCCTTTTGTACAGGTCTATACTAGATACACCTACACGCAAATAATCTGACTTGTGTAGCACTTTCTTTGCGGCTGCTGCTGCTTCTATATATTCCTTTGCATATGAAGAATTGGCACTTATACCTATACTACTGTCACTTATGAGGTCTTTCTCACGTGAGCTTTCGAACCTGGAATTGTGCAGATCTATTACAGAAATAGTTTTATTATTTGACTCGAAGAGGCTTTTCAAAGAATTTAATATATTTGGATCTAAGTCCTCGGTTATTTTAGGCGCTCTGGTAAATGTAAGCAAGGAGTTTTGGCCGAATTCCAGCTTAACTGCTTTGGAAACTCCTTTTTTCCCTTCGTAAAACTTTATTGATTGAGTACCATCCTTTGATAATGCGTTTGATATGGAAAGATCAAGCACTTTTTTCAGCGTGTTTATCTGGTTAATTGATACCGGATTCAAATCATGGTTGACTGCCCCATGCATCACAAAAATAGGCGCTTTATATTTCCTGATGCTGTATCCTTCAAGCAGATATGGAAAGTCGCTTCCGCCTATACCCCTGGCAGGGCCATAATGAATATTTGGCAGAAACATTACTGCCTTGATTTTTTTGCTTTTGTAGCTTTTAATCACGAATGTATCTGTTTCTATGTCTTTTTGAATACCGAAGCGTGCATTCCCAAAAGACTGGTAAATGCTAAAGCCAAAAATCCAGTTTTGCATAAGCTGTGAAAAGAACCCTATTCCATCAAAACCTGTGCTTTTCTTTATCGGCTTATCAAATATATAAATCAAAGTATATGCTATTATAAGGAATATAAAAATTGCTGCGTACAGCTTTATTAAGAGCATTTTTAAGGTATACTCAAGCAAAAAGATGAACCTGCTAGCAAATATGTACATCAATACATTTAAAGTAGGCTGTACGATTGAAAATATTATGGCTTCATATTTTTTCCCTATTAATATTTTGCTGATAAAAAACCACAGGGCGAATATTCCTGCATCCCCTGCTATTATTATTGAGTTTGCAAGAATTATATTATCAAAAAACTTGAATACTATTGCGCCTATAAAAATGAAAACGGCGGTAGATATGGCGCTTATCATTGCAATGAATGATATATACTTTGATTTTATAAATCTTGCAGCGATTTTTACAAACAATATAGTAAGCATTGCAGGCAGCAGTAGTGCCAATATGCCAGAAAGCATGCCGCTTACAAGAGTCTGGTTGATACTTATCGAAGTACCGTAGTTTACTACAAGAGTTATCGCTATGCCACTTATTATACTTACTATAAGCAAGACGACAAGTATTATTTGCGTCGTAGGCAGAGTCTTATAAAATATTGTTCTTACTATGCTGTTATTTGACGGCGTAAAATTACCCTCATTTGACAATTATAGCTTGTGTTTGCAACATGCGCAGCATATCATTCTGTAGTCACCAATTATGCAATTGTTCAGAAAATTAAACATTTCAACCATTAGACATCATAATGTGCTATGGATCGCCATTTCATAATCAATTCTTGCCTGCAAGAGGAAGTTCGCGACTGCTTCAAAAAGATTACTTGCCAAAGCGCCTCTGCCTCTTTGCATAATCGCTCAATGCAGTTTTAAAATCCTCTTCGTTAAACTCTGGCCAGTATTTTTTTGAAAAATAAAGTTCTGAATATGCGCTTTGCCATGGAAGGAATCCGGAAAGCCTTTGCTCGCCAGAAGTTCTTATTATCAAATCGACATCTGGAAGGTCCTTGCTCATTAGATTGGATTTTATGCTATCAAAATTTTCATTAGTGCCATTATTCTTGACATTCGTTTTTGGGGCTTTAGAGGATTTGCTCATGTTTGAAATAGCATATGCAATATCTTCCCTTCCCCCATAGCCAACCAGCAGATTGATTGTCATTGCGTTGTATATTTTGGTAATCCTTTCAACATTTTCCAAAACCTTCACCACGCGCAAGGGAAGAAGCTTTTTATTACCTATTATGCGAACCCTTGCTTCGTTGCGCTTGAGCATTTCGAGTATTTTTTTATTCGTTGCAGTCCTTATCAAAAGATTATAAAAACCATAAAGCTCTGATGCGCTTCTCCTTGTTATATTATCAGATGAGAGAACCCACACAGAAAGCTGTTTAATGCCCGCATCTTTGGTCCAGTTGCAGAAGTCTATAAATTTTTTGATGCCTACGGTATACCCTTTCAATATATAAAGCTTGTTTAGACGAGACCATCTCCTATTCCCATCAGGTATCAAAGCTATGTGCATAGGAATATTACTGGAATTCAAAGTCTCGGATGCCATCTCATCACAGCCTAAATTTCACTTTATACTATTCTGCTTTTATTATTTGAATAAAAGATTAATAAATATATTATTTATAGGGATATTATTTATATGATATTTATTATAATTTTTATAATTCTATTTTAAATATTTATGCATGAATTAACAATTTATTGCCATTAGCTATTTTGTGCACTTGCTCGCTTTATAAATGATAAAAGTTTATATTGAATGGACTCAGCGGACGTCTGTAATTGAGCATGATTTACTAA
>JBMFSF010000015.1:15690-17960 GCA_049967695.1 Candidatus Micrarchaeia archaeon | reverse complement strand
GCTGCTAAATGCAGAAGCATTTGAGCCTGGAACAGATGTAGAAGCCGTAGGCATTAGAGAATTTGAATTTGCAGCCGAGCCACTAGATGATAACCCAATGCTAAACAAAGAAAAGGTGTTAAGACCATAATTTGTAATATACAAATACTTGCCATTAGGTGTTATGGCTATACTTGATGGAGCTGAAAGCATATTGCCTATCTCTGACATCCTACTATGAATAAATTGTGTTGTTCCTAAGGTTTCAAGGTTTGTTTCAACCATTAGCATCATTGCACCATGTGTTCACTCCAATTACTTCACTGCCTTATATCTTTATATCTTTACTATTTATAAATTTATGCATTTTGCATTCATTTCGCTTGAAATCGTGGGCTTTCTGCTAAGCATTTTGTAATTGGTGCTAAAGCTGCATACATAATTGCAGATATGTCATATGAAAACAAGTCAGCATTCTTCAAGGAACTCTTGCAAGAACCTCCGTTAATCACGCTCATAAGGCTGGTGCAAGTATGCTGAACAGGCATTCAGACGATATTTTATATTTATACATCTATGCATAAAGGCAAGCAAAACATATAAATATCTATATAATCATATATATCAGTAGTGATATAATGAGAAACATAGAAAATATGAGAGGATACGGATATAGAAGCGGCAGATGTTGCAGAGGAGGCAGAGGATGCTATGGCAATGATGAAGATTTGCATGGCAACTACGAAGGCAGAAGGATGTATATGAACCATGGCATGTGGGGATTCGGCAGATATAACGAAAGCGCTTCAGATATGAAGGAAAGGCTTATGAACTACAAGGAAGAGCTTGAAGAAGAAATAAAATACATAGACAGCAGGATAAAGGAGCTTGAAGATGCAAGCAACTCCAAGAGCGCAGAAGAAGAAAAGTAGGTGCTTGAATGGGTGGCGGCCACTGCAGATGTGGGCCTTTTTCCATAGATGTTATACCTAAAGGAATATTGAAGCCGCTTATACTCAAGCTCATTTCTGAGAAGCCAATGCACGGCTTCGAGCTGATGGAGCAGATATTCGAGAGAACTAATGGATTCTGGCGCCCAGGTCCTGCAGCCATATATCCTGCGCTCGAATGGCTTGAGGCAAAGGGATACATAAGGCAGGTCGATAGCTCGGCAAAGCCTGAGAAGGCAAGAAACGAGTACGAGATAACAGAGGAAGGGCTGAAAGTGCTTGATGAATACGAGAGATCCTCAAAAAGCATAGAGGAGCTCATGCACAGGTTCAGTTCCATATATAAAGGTTTTTAGTTTTTAGTACTCTGCAGAACCTTTGCAGCAAAGCAAAAGCACCCATTTCTGGATTAGGAACTTCTAAGCAAATTTATAAGTGCACCTTCTTCGATTCTTTTGTCAGATCCTAGCAGCAATATGTTCCTGTTCCATAATGGTGCGTTTTAAGGTAGTGTCACATAATTTTTTTGATTTAAACAAATAACATACCAATAGGAGGTCTTTAGGAATTATATAGGCTGGATTCCGTCTTATGGAGGGATACATATCTGCTTTATATAGGTAATGCCTCGCGCAAAACTTTACAATATGCATTGCGTTTTCTTTGCCTATTCGTCTGTGCCTGCCGTACTGAATATAAGCATTTTTGTACCACAACTCAACATAATAAAAAATATGATGTAAATGTTTATGAGCCGAATGTATACAACTTATCAATACCTATATGCGCAAGCTACTTAAACGACATAATATTCAATGAAAACTTTACAGGCATTGAAAACAATGCAATATTTATTTCAAATGTTTCATTTGCCAATGAAGGATAGCTATTATATATAGTTTCTTACAAAATCGCTTATAATCGGCATATCGATGTCTACTCCCGTGCTGGCTTCGTAGCCTATATACATCCCGTAGAGCCAACCTAATATGAACAGCACGCTTCCTATAATGGGGCTTGCTATATCAAATATTATGGCAATCACGATCAAAACAATGCCAAGCACTATTGCTTGAAATGAATGGAATTTTATGCGTTTATCTTTTTGCCCCTCTGTAAGATACATAAGCAGACCTGTAAGCCATGTCAGCAGATATATTATCAGGAAACGCGCATCGTAGCGTGCGCCAGATTTATTTTTGTTTTTTGCCATAAAAACCCTTTTGCCAAGATATGCAATATAATATATCTAATATACCAGAAAAGAATATATACCTTTGTCAAGTGTTCCAATTGCAGACGGGTTCTGCCAAGAAAATATTACTATTATTGGAAAAATAA
>JBMFSF010000015.1:0-15590 GCA_049967695.1 Candidatus Micrarchaeia archaeon | reverse complement strand
GTTCCAATTGCAGACGGGTTCTGCCAAGAAAATATTACTATTATTGGAAAAATAAAGAAAATATTTAAATAGTATGTTAAATATAAATGTACCTGTGATAAAATGGTAAGCAAAGAAAAGAAAGATGAACCCCATGAAAAAATAAAGCTTGATCCTTTAACACTTAAAAAGGAAGGTAAATCTGACTGGACAAGCTATGATGAAGAGAATGCAATACCTAGATCTGTTGCTGAAGCTTTCAAACACATAATGCGTGTAGATCAATACTCCATTTCGCACAGCAAGGATATAGACAAACTTGCAGGAGCAATAGGCAAAAAAGGTGTAAAGCTATATTCTGCTGTAATATTTTCAGCAAGATCAATGGAAGACGCAAAATATCTTGCAGGAGAGGATATGCACAACTTAATATCTTCTATGAAGGAAGACGTTGCCCAGATATACCTCAAGAAATTGCTAAAGCATGAAAGGTATGATTATTCCAATACTGCCTTCAAGGCGCTTACGGAGGTTAATGCAGTTAAGTCGGTATTGGAAGATGTAAATAATGCCAGCAAGTTTCTTGTAAGCGAAAAGCAGAAGAAAGCTTTGGCTAACATGCTTTTTGATTCAATGATAGCGAGATACAAGCAGAAAGAAAAAGAGGAAGTCAAAGAGCCTTCAAGCTGAATGGCATTAATCTCTTCATCAAGTTCCCTTTCTTTTTCTTTGCTTTCTCCTTCTCGTTTAATAGTTATTTTTGCGACTTGCATTGCGTGAAGTTGCCGCCTCGGTAAAGTATAAGCTTATAACTTATACCTTCTTCCTCTCCATTCTATGCTTTGCATATGCGAAGCTTTTAACAGATTATAAAGGTATAAGAAAGGCATTGCAGCTACTATGAAGAAGATTTTTGGAGTTTTCTTTGGCGCCTTCAAAAAGGCTTTTGCCTCGCTTATCGAGAAGTGCAAAAGAAGAAGCAGGAACAAGGGATTGAAGAAGGCGAGTACAACTCCTGAAATAAAAAGTGCAATTTCTGCCGAATAATAGACAATGCCGAAATAAAGATTGCTTCGATATCCCAAGAGGGTCAGGGCAGTCTGCCTGTTTGCCCACTCAAAAAAACTGCTTCTAGTTTCCTTAGTGTATACTATTGGAGCGGCTTCATCTACATATGCTATTTCCATTCTTTTTTCCCTTGCACGTTTTGTTATACTTATATCATCTGAAACTGAATACTGTGATGACGAAAGAAGGTGCATAAGCCTGCTGTCAACAAGATCTCTTCTAAAGGCAAGTGATCCACCCCATCCGAAGCGAGTCGTTTTGCTTTTCATCAAGCTTGTGCCTACAAAGCCCCATATCATCTTTATGCTTGAATAAATATTGTTGTTAGCAGGCACAAAATACGGAAAGGTTGTTGATATGCCGATTTTGTTATTTGCCAAGGGTGCTACAAGCTCCTTGAGCCAGCTCTTTTTTGCATATATGTCGGAATCCGCTATCACGTAGGCATCGTAATTCCTGAATTTTCTTAGGGTATAGAGAATGGCCCGGCTTTTGCCACTGCACTTATTACATTTCCCCTCTGCCACCTGCACGCTTATTCCTGCCTTTCTTGCAGTCTTTGCAGCATCATCGTCTTTTCCATCTACAGTCACAACAACATCAAAATTACTGTAATCTTGATTAATTATGGACATGAAGTTTTTGTACTGCCCTATATCTGTTCCTTTTGCCGGTATTATTACAAGTGTTTTCGGTTCGTATCTATTTGTGTATTTTTCTTTTCTTTCCAGCAGCCCGTGCAGGTCCATAGCAAGCATAAGCAAAAATACTGCTTCTATTACATAAATGGCAATGGCAATCATCTTTCTCTATTTAAATTTTATATTTAAATATATATAGTGGTTTCATGAACATGACAAAAATAATAATGACATATGGACCTTCAGTCCAGAAGCCAAGCACTCTTGTTAAGGTCCTTGCTAAAGCAGACGTAGTTCGCGTGAACTTTTCGCACGCAAGCAACGAGGAAGCGGTTGCTGCTCTTGACAATATACGCAGCGTATCCTCCAAGCTAAAAAAGGAAACGGCAGTGCTGGCCGACCTTCCAGGGCCTAAGATACGCCTCGGCAAAATCAAAAATCAAAAAGTATCAAAGAACGAGGTTCTCGAGTTTTACAAATGTGGCAAGGGGGAAGGACTGTGCATAGAATTTGATGGAGACTGGAGAAGCCTGCCTAGGGGAACGACAGTTTCAATAAATGATGGATATCTCAAAATGAAAGTTATTGAAGCCAGCAGCGATAGGCTTGTATGCAAGGTTTTGGATGGCGGAGAGCTTTCAAGCGGTAAGGGTGTTAATTTCCATTATTCCGGAATGATTGCCGAGGCACCTACAAAAGAGGATATAAAAAAGGCAGAATTTGCTTCAAAAGCAGGTTTTGACATGCTCGCAGAATCATTTGTTACTTCCTCTGAAGATATCACAAAGCTCAGGAAGCATGCATTTGGCCTTCCTATAATAGCAAAAATAGAAAGGAAGAGGGCAGTGGCAAACATCGCAGAAATAGCACGGGAGGCTGATGCTGTTATGGTAGCAAGAGGCGATTTGGCTCTTGAAGCTGAAATAGAAAGCATACCTGCATTGCAGGCCAGGATAGTCAATGAAACCCGCAGGGCCGGCAAGCCTGTAATAGTTGCTACACAAGTACTCATAAGCATGTTGAACAGCAGCATGCCAACCAGGGCAGAAGTCAATGACATAGCCAATTCGGTAATGCAGGGTGTTGACGCTATAATGCTAAGCGACGAGACTGCCGTAGGCAAATATCCTATGCAGGCGGTATCTGTATTGCACAAGACAATAGCAAATTCAGAGAAAATGGGTATGGGTGTAGTAAAACCCAACGTTTCCGGAGTCATGGACTACATAGCCTATGCTGCGGCCGAGATCTCAAGGCAGCACAAGCTTGATTGCATTTTTGCACTTACTCAGAGCGGGGCTACGGCAAAGAGAGTATCTGCTTTCAGGCCTAAATGCAAGGTAATAGCCCTTTCATCTACGGAAAAGGTATGCAGACAACTTGCAATGCTTCGAGGAATATCTGCAAAGGTAATACAAAAATATAGCGACAATGTTGAAATGGAAAAGCTTGTGGGCGCCATAGCAAAAGAGATAAAGGCACAAGAATACCTTATTGTATATGGTTCGCCACATGTTTCCGGAACTACCGACTCGTTGAAATATGTAGGAAAAGAAAACAGTGCAGGGTCAAGACCCCGCACATAACAGATTTTCTAAACTGGCTTGCCTTTTTGCATTATTTATGGGTCAAGCCCAATATGCTTCCTATGAGCCCAAGTATGAAACCCAAAAAGAAGCCTCCTCCATTTCCGATACTTATTATGGACAGGATGAGTGCAACTATCGACCAAGTTCTTACCTTATTTGCATCTGTTGTGTTCATTTCGATTGCAGCAATTATCATTATTGCCCCAACTATTATGCCTAGCAAGCCAAAAAGGCCACCAAGACCACCTATAAAGAATGTAATCATTGCCCCCACCGTTGCTATTAAAAGCCCGCCAATAAGTACTAGCACACCGCCTATCAATGTCAAGACAAATGCTGCTGTGGGTTTGTCTTTATATTTCATTTCAGCCATATTATCATCTATTGCTATTCTCTCCAAACCTATAAATATTTTATGCAATGCCTTTTTTACTTTCCTTAAAAACCTTCCTCTGAAAGGGCCCTCTCCAGAGGCTCTTCAGGCAAACCCCTCCGGTTTTCCTTGCCTCTTGCAAGAGACATGGCTGTTGCAATGCCTATCCTTGCAATAGAAGCAAGCAACGCAGTGATCAGGCCTGCAATGAAAGCATTTGCAAGAGTTGCATTCATTCCGCCTATCTGCGTGCCAAGAAATATGGCAAGCACAGCCTCTCTCGGTATGGATATTGATATGACTCTGACATCCTTCCACGAATAAATTTACATTGCATATGCCTATTCCTATTCTATTATATCTGCTTTATTCTGCTGCTTTATTTTCAAGATAACATATTTAATCGTGCAAGATAAAACTTATAGCAGGTATGTTATTGCTTGCAACTGCTCGTAAGGGGTTTGATGAAAATAATTTCATGGAATTTGAACGGCATAAAATCCGCGATAAGTAAGGGCCTTTCTGCTTTTGTAAAAAGCGAGGCTGCTGATATTCTCCTTTTCCAAGAAACAAGAGCAGATAAATTTGAGCTTCCAGAAGAATTTGAAAGCTATAACCTGTGCATAAATCCAGCAAAGCGAAAAGGATATAGTGGAACAATGAGTTTGTGGAAAAAAAATGCAATTTGTAAAAACGGAATTGGGATAGAAGAATTTGATGTGGAAGGCAGAATCCAGACGCTCGAGCTGGAAGACCTGTTTATAATAAATGCCTATTTCCCGAATTCGCAAAGGGATCTTGCACGGTTGAAATATAAGCTCGCATTTGACGAAGCTATAGAAACCTATGCAAAAAAACTTTCGAAAGAAAAAGGTACTATACTTGCAGGAGATATGAATGTAGCACATGAGGAAATAGACTTGGCAAATCCAAAGGAGAATGCAAACAATG
Organism: Candidatus Micrarchaeia archaeon; assembly: GCA_049967695.1. GTDB lineage: Archaea > Micrarchaeota > Micrarchaeia > Micrarchaeales > Micrarchaeaceae > JBMFSF01. The sequence goes on along the minus strand of JBMFSF010000015.1, from coordinate 10,989 downwards.
CCGGATTTACACTAGATGAGAGGGAATGGATGAGCCATTTTTTTTCAAGTGGATTCGTAGATACATACAGGCATTTTCACAAAGACCCTGGTCATTACACGTGGTGGTCAAATTTTGCAAATGCGAGGGCAAGAAACATAGGGTGGCGCATAGATTATTTTATAGCGGATATGAGAGCATTGCACAAGATAAAGGACTCTATAATACTTGAAAAAATAACAGGTTCAGACCATGCACCCATAGAATTGATTTTATACTCCTGACAAAAACAACGGTTGGTTGCACTGCTTATGTTGTGCGTATAAGCTTGTTTTTCTCTAGTGTGTTATAATCGCCTATTCTTGCATCTCCGTTTACCTCAGAATCTATTATGTTCGCCGATCCGTATATTTTTGCGTTGTCTGTTATTATTGAATTGCCAGTAACATTTGCATCTTCATATACTGCTGCATTTTTGTATAGCTTTGCGTTTCCTCCTACTACTGCATTGTCAAACACCTGTGCGTTGTCATGAAGTTCTGCATTTTCATATATGGTTGACCAGTTAGATGCTTTTGCTTTGTCAAACAACTTTGCATGGTCAAGCACCCTTGCATGTCCTTCTACTATAGAGGTCAATGCAACATGTGCTCTTTCAGATACATATGCTGTGCTTTCAACGAACCCTCCCACTGTCCCGTCATTATTTATATGCCTTGCAAAAAAGCGCAATCCAATATTTACATATGTGACGTCTTTGCTCAGGTTTCTTAGATCTTCAATATCCTCAATTTTCATATTCTCTTTTTTCTTTTCCATTGTACCCCCTGCTTAACAATGAATAAAACACATATTTAAAGATTCTCTTTACACCAGTAGAACTGCATGATCTTTTACTCTACCTCCATTATCTTTGGTCCCCTGATCCACGCAATGTTCCGTTGCTCTTTCTTCTTGCAAGTTTTTCCAAGTTTGCTTCTGCAACATTGTCCATACTTATGCCGAAGCTTCCTGCCAGCTCAGACAAATACCATAATATATCCCCCAGCTCTAGTTTTACATCTTCTTTGTTTAAGCTTGCGTTGTCTCTTGCTATTTTCTTAATTTTGTTAAGAAGCTCTCCTACTTCCCCTGCCAGGCCAATTGCAGGATAAAAATAAGCGCCATCCAGTTCAGATGGATATATCGCTGTCGAATGCGCCTTTTCCTGATATTCGCTTAAATTCATTCTATCACTCTTAATAAATTAATATAGCAGATAATGCAGTCAAAATTTTTCGAAATCCTTTCCTTTATATGCATATAAAACTTTTCACAGAAAAGTTTATAATATGTTCTTGTTAAAATCTAACTTAAGTGTTGGCATGCGCGAAAGAATCGAGTTCGGTATAAAGAATCTTGATGACTTGCTTTATGGCGGCATACCTGCAGGTGACCAAGTTGTCGTAGCCGGCGGTCCTGGTGCAGGCAAGACTTTGTTGTCTTTTGAATATTTGTATAACAATGCAAAAAAGGGGCGCGTTAGCACGCTGTTTTCTCTAGAAGAAAAAAGCAATATTATAATTGACAATGCAAAAACTGCTTTTACCTCTTTTACTGATATAGATGACTTGATAAGTAAAGGGATGCTAAATATATACGGTGCGGAAGACAACGAGTCCTATCTTGCACGAGACGAAGATTCTGGCACATATCAAATAAAGGATTGGATTGGCTACATTCAAGCTACAATCACTTCAACGAATTCGAAGTGCATTGCGATAGATTCTGTAAGCGTTCTCAAGATTCTTATACGAGATATGTTTGATTATAGAAACCTTACTATACAACTTATTGCAGATTTGAAAAACCTACACGTAACGAGTTTAGTAAATATGGAGCTTGAAACAGCAGATAAGGAAAAACTCACATTCCAGCCGGAATTTTTCATATATGACGGTATAATTGCATTATATCTTGCAGGAGAAGGAAACGATAGGGTTCAAACGCTCGAGGTAATAAAGATGAGAGGCACACAGCATAGCTTCAACACCGTGCCGTATGAGATAACCTCTTCTGGAATAAGGCTGCTTACCGTACGTTAGTGATAATATGGATAGCGATTTAAGTATTGTAAAAAGAATGAAAACAGGCATAGCGGGGTTGGATAAGATAACAGAAGGCGGCATACCTTTGAATCACCAAATCATAGTAAATGGCAATTCAGGCTCAGGCAAGACCCTGCTATCGCTCGAGGTGCTGTACCATAATGCAAAGCTTGAGATTCCTAGCACTTTTATAACTACTGAAGAGGTTGCAGGCAACCTGATTGACAATGTTGCAAGTGCATTCTACGAGTTTGAAGATTTCGGCGATTTTATAAATGCAGGTACAATACAGATCGTGAGAGAAGATGTCAGCGAAAAGTTCGGTTCAAGGGAAAATTTTGAGAAATTTATTTCAAACATTTTAGATACCGTTTCCAAGAATAATTCGAAGGTGTTGGTTTTTGATTCTCTAAGCAGTTTGCGAACCGCGTTTGATGATGACAGAGTATATACTCGAAGTACAACATATATGACAGAAGTATTTAGAGATGCAAAGCTCACATCGCTGATTACAATGGAGTTGGAGAACACTGAAGACGTGATGCAAGGAGGCCTTTATTCAACATCAATGTTTGACGGTATAATAATGCTGAAGTTGAAGCATGAGATGGGAAATTCACAATATGAGATTGCAGTTCCAAAGCTAAGGAATTCTGGACACAGAATAACAAGCTTTCCCTACCAAATAACCTCAAGAGGCTTTGACATACTTATAAACTAATTTTTTAATAGTCTTGGAGAGCTTTTGGATGCTTTGCTTTTTACATTTTATTGACTTTTTTCCATGAAGATGGAGCAAAAGCCCAAAAAGTATACGTATATAAATTACAGTATATTGTAATCAAAAATTTTGTTCGAATATTTATTACGTATTTTCTGCAAAAGTAAATCATGCAAAAAGAGTCGGTTTCAAAGAAAAGCAAAGAATTTGAACCTACTACCTTTGCAAGTTCAGAATCTAAATCCTCTCAAAGCTTTCAAGAAAAAAAGCCTGTAAAAATAATGATAGTGGGGGAGATTGGAGGAGGTACAAAATATTTTGATGAAAGAGCTTTGCTTGGCTTATACCATATGCTTAAGAGTTATTCTAATGCGTCGCTTCCGGATTACCTGATTTTCAATGGTGGCGTACTTCCTGAGATACCTAAATACGCTACTAAAGGCTCTGCAGACAAGCTGCATATAATAGAGGAGGGCATAAACAACATGGACGATGCAGTGATTGCAGTCAAGCCAAGCTTGAATCGCATAATGTCAATGCTGAAGGAGAGAAACGCAAAGACAACAGTTATATATGTGATGAGTCCTGAGGATCGTGCAAACATCAAAAACAGAAACTATGAAAGATTAATTGGCGCATACAACAATTCTCCTGAAGTTATACAGGAGTTGAAGGAAGCCTACATATCTAAAATAAACTCAAACGAGTTTGTGCTTAGTAACTTGAAAGAGAGCCAAAAGGCAAACGAAACCACAAAGGAAGTAGACATGGCAGAGTATGAAAGGAAGGCAAAATACCTTAAGAAGAAGATAGCAGAAGTCCTTGACCAGATATACGATTACAGCCTTATAGTAAAGCAGTACGAGAAGCTGCAGATATCATGGATAAGAGAGCATCCAGAGAAAAGCGCAGTTAATGACGATAAGGCAAAGGAGCTTTTCGGCGAGAAAGACAAGTGGAGCAAAAGTTTATACGAAGAAAAAGAAGAGGCGTTGATTAAAACCTATAAATCAGCCGCTGATGAACTTAAGTCAATTGATCCAAAGAAGTATCCGGAAAAATACAAAAAGGTCGAGGGAGTAGTAAAGGAGATAGAAGGAATGATAGAAGGCTTAAGTTACAAAACCATAAGAGATGCAAAAAAAGCCGCAGACAAATTCTCTGCAGAAAGTCCTGTGAAAACAACTGGAGATATATTTACTGGTAATCTGAAAGCAAGTAGAGATGTGCAAGAAATTGCTAGGAATATAGCAAATATGGAGATATCTTCGCATATAAAGGACGCCTTTGGAAGGAAATATCCTATAACTATTTTGCAGGCCGAGGAGCCAGAATACGCTATGGAGCCACTGCTTTACAGTATAATCTCATCAAAAAAAATTAACATGCTCATTGCCAACAATCCTACAAATGTTTCGTCATTATTTTCATCAAACCCAAAAAATTCTCTTGAACGCATTCTTAAGATACCTATGCAGAAACCAGGCATAGATCTTGTAATCGGCGGCCACAGCATTATTGCAGAGGTTGAAGCGGTTCCACAAGTCAACAACGGAAAATGCTCATATCTCATTCTCTCTCCTCCTTTTATTAAAATCGATAAGCTCGCCGAACTTTGGAAACTTGGCATAAAGACTCCCTATACCATGGCTTATGAAAAGTCAAAGTTCAAGATGAGCTCTGGCATATGGGAAATAGCCATTGGCGAAAATAAAAACTCATTTACTTATCATTTAAATGAAGAATTTTTGGATTTTTATATGAAGGAAGCAGCAGAGCAGAGGGGCGCATTGGTTGAAAAGTTGCATTTGTACGCAGCAGAAGAAGATGGCAGGAAGCACGGCAAACTGCTTGAGAAACTAGGTGAGGAGCTCGGTGATTTCTCCAGAAAACTATGGCTTGAACACAAAATGCCGTCCGAATGGAACGATAGCATAATAAAAGAATTCCTTAGAGAAAGCGGAATAAAAGAAACGGATTATGCTGGAGTTAATAAGCTGGCAAATATAATAGAAGGAAAAGATAAGGTAACTGAAACCAAGTTTATCAGAGCGATGAAATTCGTAGACAAGCATTTTCCTGAAGCTTATTCCAATATTGCAAGCAAGGAAATAAAAATAAATGGGGTATCTGACTCCCATATTGGTGGCGCAGGACGCGGTTTCTATGCTCCCCAAGAGCTTCTTCAAGGATTTATTAGGAAAACTGTTGACGATCCGCCCGATATTCTAGTCTTTGGCGGCGATATGCTTGACGCAAATTACAAGAACTTCTCTTCCGAGAAAAGTCAAGATACTGATTATTATACAAACTTGCCGGAGTTTGTCGAATTTATAAAAGGAAAAGTACCAAAGGGACAAGAGCGTATTGCAATAGACCGATATATAAGCAGGGCAGGTAGACAGATTGATAATATAAGCGACCAGCATAGAATTTTTGTGCAATCAATAAACGCCCTTAACAACATTCCAGATAAGAAGAAGCCAGCTATATGGCTTGTATCAGGAAATCATTACAACGGGCGCTTTGAGGCAAGAGACGATGATGAAGCTATAAAACTATCTATATCGTTTTCCAGCCCGCAGTACAAGCTAACTATTGTTCCCGGCGGCGATTACGGCATAGGAACTGCGTCTTTTAATGGGGTGAAGTTTATGCTAAGGCATAGCCTGACTCCCAAGATATTTGATTCACTTAGGGTGAGCAATGATACAACTGGTGCATTTGTAGGTCATGCACATAAGTTTGATTTTATAGTAAAAGGGGATCAGTTTATTGCAAACATACCTGCAAGCGCATATGTAAATTCCTTTCCAGAGCAGATAGGGATTCCAGCAAGCGAAGATCTCCGAGGATTTTCAAGATACAAAATTTTTCTGAGGGGTGAGAAGCCCATCAAGTTTACGTCTGAATTCATATCGCAAGCCCAGCTTGAAGATGAAGGGTACATAAAAACTGACGCTATAGATCGCCTCATACAAGACTTTGTCAAGATGAAAAGATCTTAATTGTATATAAGGCTTAAATAAATGAAGTGTAATTGTTTACACTTGTGCTATTCCATGGAAGCTGAGAAAAAATCCGAGTTTAACCCTAATGGATATAGAGTAGTAGATTCAGGAGGCGATGCCAACAGAGAAAACAAGAGCCTATATGCAAACATATTGAGAAGGTCGGATTCGGAAACAGTTAATTATGAATTGATGCAGCCAACAAAACTGTATAAACTTAACAACGGCCTCAGGGTAATAATACATCAAATCCATGGCATAGAATCTGCTGCAGTTGTGTTTGGTGTGAATTATGGTGCAATAGATGATAGTGCACGCAAGAACGGTGCAGCGCACTATCTAGAGCATATGATTTTTCGCGGCATTGATACAAAGCCGTGGAACGAGGTAAATGCAAATCTTAGCAACATTGGCGGGTACTGGAATGCAAATACAGATTTTGAGGCAACCGTTTTTTATATAGTAAGCCATAAAAGCCAGATAGACAAAGCAGCAAAGCTTCTTGCTGACATGCTATACAAGGCGTCAATTTCTGAGAACAATATGGAAGTTGAAAGAAAGATTATAATGGCTGAGAATCGTGATGACGACCTATCCTTGGCAAACATTGCTAGCAATTCTTTGATAAAGATGATATTTCGCAATTATCCTGTAAGAAGGCTAATAGGCGGAAGCAACAGCGGATCTCTTAAACACATAACAAGGCAGGATCTGATTGACATATATGAAAAATACTATAATCCTAGCAATATGGCACTTGCGATATATGGCGCTGTCGATGAAAGCAAGGCTTTGCGAATTGCTGAAAAATACTTTTCAGATCAAGGTAACAGCAGTGCAGAGCCTAAACGCAGCATTTGTAAGGAAAAACAGAAAAAAGATAGTGAAACCATACTTCTGAAAGAAAAAGACAACAATATTGCTGGTGTAGGCAGAGGATTCATGGTTGAAGGTCTTGCTTTAAACCCGGAAGAATATGCACACCTGAGAGTCCTCGAAACCCTTCTTTATAATAAGATCTATGAAGAGATAAGGGAAAAGCAAGGTCTTTCTTACTCGCCCACGGTTGATGTTGTAGCACAAAGCTTATTTGGCTATATAATAATATTTGCCGCAGTCAATCCAGCAAACGTAGCAAAGGCAGGTTCTATTCTAGATAAAGAACTAGAAAAATTTGAAAAGCTTCAAATAAGCAAGGAGGACGTAGACTTAGCAAAACAGCAAGCTTATCTGAGAGCCAGGATGGCTTTTGATTATATCCCTGAAATGCCTATTGGCATGGTCATTGATGAGCTTACAATGCATAAATACTACCTGCCATTGATCAAGCCTAAGCTTATAAAAAATGTTTCCAAGAAAGATATCGAGAAACTATGCGACAAATACTTGAAACTTGAAAATGCTGCGTTCTTGGTGATAGAACCTAAGACATGATTTATGCTTACATTTATTCTGATGCTTATTGCAATAAACAAAGGCTATGCAACAAATTTTAATGGTAAAAAAGTATAAATATGTGTGCAGAGTTAAAAATTTAATATATTCTTAAAATTTCTGATACCAGATAAGAAAAGTCAACAGTGTGGTTTAAATGCTTACAAGAGCTATGCATAAAAACTCGCAAACTTATAAATTGGCTGCTGGCTTGCTGCATTTTTGCCTTTTTAATATGATATTATGAATAGACGATTTCTTATCTTAATTCTTGCTATTTTACTGTTTGTAAATGTATCCCTTGTAACACGCTTAGGCACTGTGCTTGTATTTAATGGCGACTATGGCTTAGGTCCAAAATTTGATGCAAATTCGATATATGCCTCTTTGTTTTCATGGTCATCTATGAACTATAGCGGCCTAATGACTCCAATAGGGTCTGTAATTGGTTTTATATTAAGTCTGCTGCAGCTGCCAATTACTTTCTTTTTGAATGCAATGCTTGTAACGGATATCTTTTACTTTATGTTTTTGCTTCTCGGAGCTATAGGAATGTTTCTTCTAGTTCTCCAATTCACTGATTCTTTTGATAAGCGCATTTCAAGATTGGGTGCATTTTCAGCGGCACTCTTGTTCTCTGTTCACTACATGAGTGCACTTAACAATTTAATGATGCCTGCAATATTTATGCCGTATTTTTTTCTTTTTTTATATCTTTTCATCAAAGATTTGAATAAAGGAAGGACAAACTACTTGTTTCTTTTAAGTGCCTCTTTTGCCTTATGCTTGTTCCTCGCTTTTTCCGGTTCTGGTTTTATCATCCAAGATATGATAATTTTATTTATACTCTTTATGGTTCTGCTGCTATACTTCAAAGGAAAAATATTGCTCAAATATTCTGCATATATTTTTGTTATAGTGCTTCTAGCAGTATCATCAAATATTTCCTGGCTATATACTTCATATGTGTTTTCTAATTCCCCTTTTGCAGTAGAATTTTTTAATACTAATTCAGTGCGCATACTTCATCTTTCTTCTAGTTCTTATGTAAAAAACATGCTTCCTTTTTCTGCCTTAAATCCAATATCTGCTGCAATATTAATCTTGGAGCTGTTTGCAATTTATTACTTGTTTATAAAACAGGACCGGCTTAAGAAAGGGTTTATACTTGCAATGTTTATTGCATTTTTTACTTTTGCGATATTAGATTCTACGCTTTCATTTCCACTTGGCACTTGGTTTGACGATCTGTTGCTCTTTTTCAAGTACCTTTTAGTGTTCCGTTATCCCTATTCTTCATCCCATTATACCTTTCTTTTTTTTGGGTCCTTTTTCTTTGGGCTTTCAATAGTTCTTTTTGCAGAAGGTGCAAAGCGCCACAAGCTCGCGGTCCCTTTTGCATTTTTTATTGCTGTGCTTTTAGCTGGTTATTTATACTACTTCAATTACGCACCGATATACGGTTTGTATAATATACAAAGTAACTCTATTAATCAGCTTCCTTTTCATGAGATACCAGAATATGTGAACAATATTTCATCGTACATAAATAACAATAAGGGGAATTTTTCAGTAGCAACCCTTCCTGTAGCTAATACTTGGGAAATTACAACTTGGTACATTGGGGAGAACGTTTATTCTGCATTGATAACCGTTCCTGTTTACACTGGAGGATATACAGCATATAACGAGATTTTCTTTCCTTTATCTGCTTTTCAATATAATGATATTGGAAACAGGATAGGAGAAAGCCTTATAACTAATTATTCTATTTCTAACATGCTTGGATTCTTGGGAATACACTACATAATTGTTCAGGGCGACGCCATAAACACCTCGATAGGAGATTATTGCTACACCAATTTTTCCTTTTCTGACATATACCAGAATCTTAATGCATCGCAAGGCATTCGCCTTGTGAAAAGATATGGCAATTCTTTGATCTATGAAAACAAGAACTATGTTCCGCTGGTCTATGCTGCAAATATAAGGAATTTGTCTAAGTCATTTAATTTGATAACATATGTAAATATAAGCTTGTTAAATAAAATAGACACAGTAATAGGAAATAAAAGTTTTAATATACAGTCCGACATAGTTTTTTCACCTGTACTCATGAGGTTTTTATCAGATTATAATGCAATGGCAGTAAAAGAAATACATAATTTTTCAAAGCCATATTTATCTTTTGTGCAAAAAAGTCCTGTTCAATTTGTGGTCTCTGTCTACAATGCAACTTCTCCATATTATATGGTGTTCAGAGAAACTTACGACAAGTATTGGCAGGCGTATTATACAAACGGCACAGAAATTCCAGAAACTCGCCATATTGTTGTAAATGGCTTTGCCAATGCATGGTATATGAACAAGACAGGCAATTACACTATAGTTTTATATTATACTTTTCAATCGACAGTCTGGCTTTTGTGGGCTATCAGCTTTGTCACATTCGGGCTTCTAGTTCTGCTAATTTTTATGCTGCTTTATGCAAAAGAAAAGCATAAAAATCTTAAAAATAAGGATAACTATGGTAAATAATACAAAAAATCTTGTTGAATTTATAAAAGAAGTCTATCAAAACATAGTATCTATTCCTGCAATATCCCCTTTGTCTGGAGGGAGGGGAGAGATGAAAAAGGCCAAATACATAGAAGGCGTGCTGAAAGGGTTTGGAGTAAAGGTATCCTGGTACAATGCAAAGGAAGGAGAAATTATTCATCCAAATCTTGTTGGCATATATAATGGGGTAGACACTTCAAAGACTTTTTGGATAATTTCACATATGGATGTGGTGCCGGAAGGCGATAAAAAACTTTGGCATAGCGATCCTTTTTCCGCTGTTGTAAAGAAAGATAGAATTTATGGAAGAGGTACTGAAGACAATGGTCAGGGTATTGTGCTTGCGCTTGCATTGCTAAGATACTTTGTAAGCAAGAAACTAAAGCCAAGGATAAACCTTGGTTTGGTGTTTGTTTCTGATGAAGAGACTGGCAGCAAATATGGTATGCAATTTCTTGTTCAAAAACATAAGCTGTTTAATCCAAAAGATATTGCATTTGTTCCAGATTGGGGAAGCAAGGACGGATCTAAAATAGAAGTGGCAGAAAAGCATGTTTTATGGATCAAGGCTACTGTGCATGGAAAGCAGACACATGCATCTACACCACAGAAAGGAATCAATGCATGCAAAGAAGGCATGTTATTTTATTTGAAACTATATAATGACCTCTACAAGAAGTTCAGAATGCAAGAAAAACTGTTTGATGTGCCTTTTTCTACCTTTGAACCTACAAAAAGAGCTGCAAATGTGCCAAATATAAATACCATACCTGCAGAAGACGTTCAGTATTTTGACTGCAGGATTATTCCTGAATACAATGTTGATGCGGTTTTGCAAGCCATTAGAAAAACAGCAAAAGCATTTGAGGCAAGCAGCAAATGCAAAATAGATATAGAGATAATTTCAAGGGATGATTCACCTCCTATAGATCTGAAAGCAGCAAAGGATTTTTCTAAGAGCATAGAAAAAGTTCGCAGGATCAAGCCACGCTTTGTTGGCATAGGTGGTGGCACTGTAGCAAAATACACAAGAGAGCTAGGAATAAGCACTATTGTATGGTCAACTTTAGATGATATGGCACACAGTCCAAACGAGTATGTGAAGATAAGTAACATTGTAAAAGATTTGCAAGTACTTATAGATTATCTGACATCCTCCCACGAATAAATTCGTGGGGTTCCTTTCGGCTTTTGCCTA
>JBMFSF010000014.1:16948-18384 GCA_049967695.1 Candidatus Micrarchaeia archaeon | reverse complement strand
CAATTAACAGTATAACCCAGATATATGTTGTAATAAATTCAATGGCAGACTGTGCTCGTTTTGAATTTTCAAAAACAGCATAATGCAATTTAATTTTCAGCATTTTTATCAACATATATTTTAAGTATCAAAACCCACTTTACTTTATTACTGTTTAAGGATATAAGTATTTATACTTATATTCTATATTAACAATGAAGCTGCCAATATAATCTTAGATTTTGTATGACAATTAATAAAATGCAGAGCTTGCTTATAGGAATAAATTTGCAAAGTAAGAAACATATATTTGCATTATATCTTATATTCCGGCTTCCTTAAGAAGACTATATAAGAAGCATTTCTACTGCAAGAGTTTTATAAAGAATAAATATTTAAATCGGCATATATGATTGTATGAACTTCAAAAAATTTGTAATATTTTTGATGGGATTTCTTGCTATGGCAGGGCAGGCGTCAGCTACTTACTGGTTTCAAAGTGGCGTGAGCAGCCCAACGACCAGCAATAACCAAGGTGGGAGCGTATATATACAAACAATATACCAATTGCCTAAAAATGCCTCGTTAGGATTTTGGGTTGGCGAAAACCTTGCTAATTCGGCATTTGTACAGGTTGGCTACCAAATAGAAAACGCCACAGGATATTATCCAAACAACTGCAGCATCAACGGATGCAGCAGCAGGGTCTACTTAACAGCAGGTACGCCGACATGGTTTTGGGAATATATACCTCCTTCCGGTGCTAACAATTTTTACGGAGCACTTGGGCCAGATGGCTCTGCAGGTTTAAATGGGAGCTTTAATATGTATTCTATGGAATCAAACGGAAGTACATGGTATTTCTATTTTAACGGCAAGAAGATAGGAAGCGTAGATGCAGGTTCCGGTTCTTCAGGACCATACCCCTTAGCTGCAATAGGTGAGATTGCAGGGGCAATAAACAACTTTACTTATATGAGCCCTGTAAAATTTAGGAACATGAGAGTCTATATAAATGGAAGCTGGTCAAATTTAAGTGAAGGCTACTCTTTCATAGGATATGGAGCTGGAAGCGAAACATTAATGAAAAACAACATAGGGGTCGAGGAGGTACAAAACTATTCTAATTATTTCGAAGTAGGAAGCGGATTGCCGGTGCTTAGCAACAATCTATTATGGAAAAACTCATTCACCCTGTTCATAAATTCCAGCTATGGAAACAAAAGCTCTGCCAGCTACATAGCAAATTCAAAAATAGAAATAAAAGAGCCTAGAGAGGTAATGCTAAACAATTCTGCAAAAGCAGTATTTGAAGGATGGATTGGAAAAGGAGCAGGATCTTACACTGGAAGCTCGAACTACAGCTATGTAATCATGTATTCCAATATAACGGAAACCCCCAAATGGGCTATAGAATACTATGTAAATGCTACAAGCGCTTATGGAAAAGTTAACGG
>JBMFSF010000014.1:0-16848 GCA_049967695.1 Candidatus Micrarchaeia archaeon | reverse complement strand
AATGGGCTATAGAATACTATGTAAATGCTACAAGCGCTTATGGAAAAGTTAACGGTTCTGGATGGTACAAAAACGGGAGCATGGCATCTATCAAGCTGTATAATACTACGATATACAAAAATGGCACTGCAAGGTTTGTCTTTGATAAATGGAACAATGGGAGCCAGTCCAGCACATTGAACTTTAAGGTTAAATTTGCAGTATCTCTTAGTGCAATATGGTCTGCAGAATATTATGTAAATGCTACAAGCGCTTATGGAAAAGTTAACGGCTCTGGATGGTACAAAAACGGGAGCATAGCCTCAATAAGCCTAAACAACACCGAATTTTATCTGGGCAATGAGGAAAAATTATTCAAAGAGTGGAACATAAACGCAATGGGAAATCCTCTTCTTATAAAGGTAAAATCGCCACAGATCATATATCCTGTGTTTGCAACCAAGTATGCTGTGTTTTTCTATATAGTAAATATGAATGGAACGCAGGTAGAAAATGCAAGCATATTGATAAATGGCAATATCGCAAAAAGTGGCAGCCTATTATATCCAAACAAAAGCTATAAGATAACAGCAATATCTTATAAAGGAAGCCTGCTGCCTGTCAACCAGTCCTTCACAATATCAAATGTCTCAACAATCAAGGTCGTTGCACCTTTGTACAACCTACTTATAACATCAAATGGATTGTTTGGGGAGCCCATAAATAGCAGCATAATGCTTTACTTCAAAAACGGCAGCATTGAAAATATAAGCACAGGAAGCAAAGGCGTGGCTGTTGTCAAAAATGTACAGCTTGACAGCTTCAAAGCTTATTATTACTTCCTTTTCCTTAAGATAGGATTGCCGAACAATTCTACAACTATAAGGATATTTGCAATTACATATAAGGAAGCTTTGCTATTGCTGCTGCTCGCAATAGTATTTTTAGCTGCTTTAAAAGTTGTAATTTCATCAAAAAAGAATAAAGGCAAGCAAAGGGATAAATTTGGGAAAACTTCAAGAAGCGTTCATTAAAAAATATGGGCAGCTTACAGATATACAGGAAAAAGCGTACGCCCATATTAAAAATGGAGAAAACTGCATAGTGATAGCGCCTACAGGAAGCGGCAAGACCGAAGCTGCGGTAATACCTCTGCTGGAGCGCTTGCTGGAAAGTAAGGATTCAGGCAAAGACAGGGAAGGAGTAAAAATACTTTACATAACCCCACTGAGATCCCTTAACAGAGACCTGTTTTCAAGGCTTCAAGAAATGTGCAAGATAGGAGGCGTATCGATAGCGGTAAGACATGGCGACACAACACAGGCTGAGAGAAGCAGCCAGCTGAGGAACGTGCCCGAATTCCTTATAACAACGCCGGAATCTCTGCAAGCAATACTTATCTCAAATTATGAAGGTGCAGGCATAAAAAATGTAAAGGCAGTAGTAGTAGACGAGATACATGAACTGTATTATAACAAAAGAGGGGCACAGCTTTCCCTTGGATTGGAAAGGCTTGAAAGAATTTCAGGGGCATTTCAAAGGGTCGGCATAAGTGCAACTGTCGGCAATGAATCTCTTATAAGCAGATTTCTTTGCGGGGACAGATCCTGCAGTGTAATAAAAAGTGATACTGAAAAAAAGCTTGATATAAAGGTTGCATTGCCAGAGGAGGACAGGCTCTCTGCAGATATAAGCAAAAGCATAGGAGTTGCAAAAGAAGATGCTGCAAAGATCGGCTTTATAATCAAAGAGATAAAAAACGCCAATTCTGTAATAATATTCACCAATACAAGGCAGATGGCTGAAAGCCTTAGCCACAAGCTTGCAAGCCTACCAAAATCGCTAATGCCTTTTGAAACTGGAGTGCATCACAGCTCGCTTGACAGGGATGAAAGAATAGAAACAGAAAAGGCTTTTAAAGAGGGAAATATGAAAAGCATCGTGGCTACAAGCTCGCTTGAGCTTGGCATAGATATAGGGAAAGTAGATCTTGTCATACAGTACGGATCGCCGCGCCAGCCGCTGAGGCTTATACAAAGAGTAGGAAGGGGAGGGCATAAAGCAGGAGAAGTCTCCAAAGGCATAATCATAGCAACTGATGAAGCTGACGCCATGGAGGCCTTAGCGATAGCAGGCGAGGTCCACAAAAAGAACATTGATGCTTTTTGCGTGCAGGCAAAGGCTATGGATGTACTAGCGAACCAGATCTGCGGGCTAGCTCTTGACTGTTCAGATATAAGCGTAGAGAATGTGCTTTCTATAATAAGAGGATCATATCTTTACAAAGATATAAGCAATTCTGAGCTCAAGGAATTATTGGAATTCATGGCAAGCATCAAAATGATAAGGTACGACGGCACTTCTATATATGCTACAGGAAGGACAAAAATCTACTATTATACACACCTCAGCCTTATACCTGATTCCAAAAAATATCTGGTAAAGGATTTTATTAGCAATAAGGCTATTGCAACGCTCGATGAGAAGTTTGTAGCTGCATATCTCTCTGAGGGAGTAAGCTTCATATCAAAAGGCGTTGCATGGAAGGTTGTTTCTATAGAGGACAAAATCATAAAAGTGGAAAGATCAAGTGACATAGAAGCTGCAATACCTGATTGGGAGGGGGAGGATATACCTGTAAGCAGGCAAACCGTCAAGGATGTGCTGAGCGGAATGGCTTCTGGCATGCAGCAGCTTGAAAAATTCACACTGGGATCAACCCGCGAAAAAATATCAAAATTCCTGGCATTGCAAGGCAAAAGCTTCTTGTTTGACGATAATTCTGTAATTGTAGAAAATTTAAAAAACGGCTCTGCTATATATGCAGGGCTTGGAAGCCTGGGAAATGCTGCACTGGCAAGGTTTCTCAGCTATCTGCTTGCCTCCTCAACAGGAGAGCAGATAGTATTCAAGTCAACGCCGTATATGATTTTCTTCGAAAATGTAGATGGCTTTGCGCTCCGGAAAGCGCTTGAAACTGCCAGCACGGATGCAGTCGAAAAGCTCATGCGCTATTGCATAGAGGAATCTGATATATTCCTATACGTGTTTGCAGGCATATGCAAGAATTTTGGCATCATAGAAAAAAAGGCAGACGTTTCAAAAACCCTTGTGAAAAAGCTGAAAAGGATATTCCGCGACACGTGCCTCTACAAGGAAGCATTGCGCTCCGTAATCTCCAACTATTATGATATAGACAGCGCAAATGCGTTTGTCAAAGATGTGCATGAGAATATCATAAAAGTAAAATTTGTAAACTCCGACAAGCCCTCGCCTTTCAGCGCGCTACTGCTTTCTTCAGCATTCAACTCCGCAAGCATTCTGGAAGAACTTCCCGCAAATGATGTTGCACAGGCTTTCGAAGAAAATCTGCTTGAGAAAAATGTTAGGCTTTTATGCACTTACTGCGGCTTCTCTTTTACACGCAAGCTAAAGGAGCTCAAAGACGCAAAAAGCGTAAGCTGCCCTTCCTGTGGCAGCAAGATGCTCTCCATATACAACGAGGAATATGAAAAAGTGCTAGAAAAGCGCAAAGCAAGAAAAAAGCTTTCTAAGCATGAAATTTCTGTTTATAACGAGATGGCAAAGACTGCATCGATAATCGCTGCTGGCGGAGGCAGGGCAATCCTCGCACTCTCAGTATATGGTATAGGCCCGACATCTGCATCAAGGGCACTTTACAAGAGCAGGGATTCTGAAATAGATTTCATAAAAGACCTGATTACGCTGCAGAGGCAGTTTATAAAAACAAAAAAATACTGGAAGACATAGCATTCATCCTTGCTGTGATACCTCCTGCGCATCTATTACTTTTGCATCGCCGGAAATATTCATAAGCCTTACTCCTGAAGCTGATCTTCCAGTCTTTCTAACGCTGCCGGCATTGATCATTATCGAAGAGCCTACAGAGCTTAGAAGCAGGAGGTTGCTGTCGCCCCTTATTTCAAGCACCTTTACAACTCTGCCCGTTTTGTCATTAACCTTCATGTTTATTACGCCGCTGCCGCCCCTGTGCTGCAGCCTGTATGCGGATGCTTCCGTTACCTTCCCGTAGCCTTTTTCGGATATAGTGGCTATAAGACTGTCCTGCTTTACCATTATCAGGTTTACTACCTCATCCTCTTTAGAAAGCCTTATGCCTCTGACTCCTGCAGCAGACCTTCCCATAGACCGTATGTTGTGTTCATCAAATCTTATCGCCTTGCCCAAAGCAGTAGCAATAAATATTTGGGATGAACCGTCGGATATTGCAGCATCTGCAAAACTGTCTTCCTCATTTATGCTTATTGCCCTGATTCCTGCGCCCCTTGGCTTTGAGAAGAAGGATGCTGGCATTCTCTTTATTATTCCTTTCCTTGTAACTAGAGTTATGTATTTTCCTGAAAAGTCGCGTATGCTTATTATCTTTTCTATCTGCTCGTTTTCGCCTAGTTTTATCAGATTTACTGCAGACTTACCAACGCTGTACCTTGACTCTTCAGGCACTTTATATGCCTTGAGCCAGTATAGCCTACCAGTGTTGGTAAACATAAGTAGGAAATCCTTGGACCTGCAGTAGATTATCTCCTTAGCGGAATCACCCTCTTTGAACTGCATTGCTATAACTCCCTTGCCTCCCCTTGCTTGCCTCTTATATACGTTAGTGTTCATCCTTTTGAGATAGCCGTTCCTGGTGAGCGTAATAGTAACATCTTCATCGTTAATGAGGTCTTCCCTGTCTATTTCCTTGTATTCCTCCCATGCTTCTATCTTTGTCTTTCTCTCAGTAGAGTACATTGCCTTAAGCTCTTCAGACTCCTTCTTTATTATCTCAAGGATCTTCAAATTGCTCGAAAGTATTTCATTGTAATTATTAATGTCAGAAACAAGCATTGCCTTTTCCTGCTCAAGTGCCGAGGTCTCAAGATGGGTGAGCTTGCTCAGCTTCATGTCAAGGATTGCGGTTGCCTGTTTCTCGGAAAGCTCATAAGCAGCAATAAGCTTTGCTTTTGCGTCTTTTATATCGGATGCGGATTTTATTATGTTTACAACACTGTCTATATTGTAAAGAGCCTTTATCAGCCCTTCTATTATATGCAGCCTGTCCGAAGCTATTCTTAGATCATATATTGTCCTGTTTCTTATTACGCTGATCCTATGCTCTACAAATATCTTTATATATTGCTGTAGGTTTAAAGTAACAAGCCTGTTGTTTATTACAGCTACATTGGCAATAGGAAGAGTTATCTCCAACTGCGTGTGCTTGTAGAGCATGTTCATTACATAGTCAATATTTGCCTCCTTTTTCAGCTCTATCGTGATGCGTATGCCTGCTTTGCTAGATTCGTCCTTAAGGCCAACGATCTCAGTAAGCACTTTGTCTTTTACAAGCTTCGCTATCTGCTCCACCAACGAGGCCTTGTTTACAGTATAAGGAATTTCGGTTATGATAATGGTATGGCGGTTCTTATTCTCTTCGATTCTGCTTACTCCCCTTATCGTGACACTACCCTTGCCTGTTATATATGACTGCTTAAGGCTCTCGTTGTAGAACACTACGCCTCCGGTAGGGAATTCTGGAGCTTTGACATAATTTATAAGTTGCTCGCTTGTTATGTCGGGCTTGTCTATATATGCCACAATTGCATCGCAAAGCTCGCCGAGGTTGTGCGGCATTATGCTGGTAGTAAATGCTACTGCTATGCCTGAAGCACCATTGAGGAAGAGGTTTGGTATCTTAGAAGGAAGGACCACTGGCTCTATTTCTGTGCCGTCAAAATTCGGCACCATGCTTACTGCCTCCTTGTCCAAGTCCTTCAGCATCTCTTCCGCTATCCTGCTAAGCCTTACTTCCGTATACCTCTGTGCGGCAGGAGGATCTCCATCTATTGAACCCATATTTCCCTGCCCCTGCACCAGAGGGTAGTTCATAGTGAAATCCTGTGCCATCCTGGCCAGTGCCTCATACACTGCCTCATCGCCATGGGGATGGTATTTTCCTATAACATCCCCTACGATCCTGGCACTTTTTTTTGTGGGCTGGTCGTGCGTATTCCTTAGCACGTACATTGCATAGAGGATCCTGCGTTGTGCAGGCTTTAGACCATCCCTTGCATCAGGCAGGGCTCTGCTTATTATGACGCTCATTGCGTAGTCGATATAATCAGACTGCATCTCTTTCTCTAAAGGAAATTTGATTATTTCAGCCATCTAATCATCTCATATGTCAAGGAATGACACGTCGGTTGCGTGCTCCTCTATGAACTGCTTCCTTGGCAGGACATCCTGGCCCATGAGCACTACGAATATTTTTTCCGCCATCTCTGCATCTTCTATAGTTATCTGTTTTAATATCCTGGTCTTTGGGTCCATTGTAGTTTCCCACAGTTGCTCCGGGTTCATTTCTCCAAGACCCTTGAACCTCTGTATGTTGACCTTGCCATTCTCAAAGCTCTTCTGGAGCTCCGCAAGCTCTTGGTCACTATATGCGTATATTACTTCCTTTCCTTTTTGTATCTTGTAGAGCGGAGGCTGGGCTACATAGACGTTGCCTTTCTCTATCAAAGGCCTGAGATATCTGTATATAAATGTCAAGAGCAGCGTGCGTATGTGGCTTCCATCTACATCTGCATCTGTAAGAAGTATCACCTTGCCGTATCTAAGCTTCTCATAATTGAAATTTTCCTTTATGCCTGTGCCAAGTGCTGTGACAAGAGTGTGAAGCTCTGCATTGTTGAATATTTTCTCAATATTTGCTTTTTCTACATTAAGCACTTTGCCCCTTAAAGGAAGTATGGCCTGGTAGAATCTGTCCCTACCCTGTTTGCTTGATCCAGCTGCGCTCTTTCCCTCAACGATAAAAAGCTCTGTTTTTGCTGGATCAGATTCGGTGCAGTCTGCTAACTTACCTGGAAGCACTGCATTATCAAAAGCATCTTTTTTCCTGACTAGCTCCCTTGCGCGCCTTGCAGATTCCCTTGCTTCGGCTGCTCTTGAAACTTTTTCTATTATGTTTGAAACATCCTGGGGGTGCTCTTCTAAGTAAGTAGAGAAATAATTGCTTACAATGTTTTCTACAATCCCCTTTATCTGTATGTTTCCCAGTTTTTCTTTTGTTTGGCCCTCAAATTCCGGATTCTGCATCATTACAGAAACTATTCCTATGATCCCTTCTCTTGTGTCCTCTCCTTCTATGTTTATTTTCTTGGCGTTCTTTTGTGGCTTCATGTTATTGATGTAGTTTACAATTGATTTCGTTATTGCTGACCTGAAACCTGTAAGATGCGCTCCCCCTTCCATTGTCCTTATGCTGTTCACAAAAGATATCAACTCCTCGTTGTAAGAATCTATATACTGGAACGCAACCTCTACTGTTGTAGTGTCTACAGACTTTTTAACATATAAAGGAGGACATACCTCTTTCCTTCCCTTTCTTATATACTCAAGGAAGTCCAGGATTCCTTTCTCGGAATAGTATTCTGTTGTTTTCTCTTCTTCCCTTGCATCTATAAGCTTGATTCTTATGCCCGGATTTAGGAAGGAAATATCCCTTAGCCTCTCGTCAAGGGCTATAGAATCAAAGCTGTCCGTAGAGAATATCTCCATATCAGGCTTGAATTTTATGGTTGTGCCTGTTTCGCCAGGATTTGGATTTTCTTCCACGCTCATAGAGGTTACTGGCATCCCCCTGCTGAACCTCTGCCTGTAGATCTTGCCTCCTCTTTTGACAGTGACTTCTGTATATTCGGAGAGTGCGTTTACAACAGTCAATCCAACGCCATGCAGCCCCCCAGATATTTTGTATATTTTGTTTGCAAATTTCGCACCGGAATGCAGCGAAGTCATTATGACTTCAAGGGCAGGCTTTCCCTCTTTTTCAATAGTGTCTACAGGAATGCCTCTACCTTCATCGCTTACCTCTGCTACATCGCAGTTATCTTCCCTTGTAAGCTTTATAGTTATGTTTTTTCCATAGCCTGCCATAGCTTCGTCTACACTGTTGTCTATGACCTCGAAAAGCAGGTGCA
The DNA here is from genome assembly GCA_049967695.1 of Candidatus Micrarchaeia archaeon. Taxonomy (GTDB): domain Archaea; phylum Micrarchaeota; class Micrarchaeia; order Micrarchaeales; family Micrarchaeaceae; genus JBMFSF01. Next base: position 8,863 of record JBMFSF010000014.1, on the reverse strand, counting down.
AAAATCCGCTGCTTGATGTAGAGCCTATATACATTGCGGGCCTCTTCCTTACTCCTTGCGGTCCAGTTAAGACTATAATATCCTTTGCAGTATAATCATTATCGTCCATAAAAATCATTTCAATTAGCAATTTTGTATTTGTTTTTTATCTTTAAATAGCTTTCCAAATACAAAACCGACTAAAAACCAATGCGATTGCTTGCTACATGCGCATGCAATTTCCCCGAATGCTTAAAAACGAAAGCAATTAATAAATTTAATTCAAATAGATTTTGAGAATATGCTATACAACTATATCGCGATTGCGTTCTTTGTAATATTTGCGCTAGCTTTCCCTTTGGGCATGCTCTATTCAGCAAAGCTTATAGCCAGAAGGGAGAGACCAAACCCTATAAAAAATGCACCCTATGAAAGCGGAGAGGAAACAATAGGCAGGGGGAGAGATTTCATTGAGGAATATATGCCGTTTTACTTGGCATTCCTCCCATTTGAGATAGTGGTAATAATAGCCATTTTGTGGTCTGGAGTTGCAAGAACTCTCTCGTATATAAAAAGCATAGAGGTTCTGGGCCTTTTTGTACTTGCCACGCTCTTTGCTATGCTCGCTTACAGGCTTGCAAGTGATAAAAATGAATAGCAATGAATACAACGAACAGCCTGCGGCAGATGCTGACGCTTCCGAAGAAGATGGCACGGCAAAAAGATACAAAAATGCGGAGGAGAAGATGACAAAGCTCATGCTTGAATCCTCCAAAAAATACAATATAACAACAAACGCGATGTTTACCAAATTGGAAGATGTAGTAAAATATGCTTCGAAAGGCATAATTAAATGGGGAAGGGAGAATTCCCTTTGGCCTGCGCAGTTCGGGCTTGCCTGCTGTGCCATAGAGCTTATGGATTTCGGGGCACCAAGGATTGATGCGGAAAGGAGAGGCTACCTCTTGTTCAGGGCAACGCCCAGGCAGAATGATGTAATGATTGTTGCTGGATGGGTTACCAAGTCCATGGCACCACGGCTTAAAATGTACTATGAGCAGATGGCTTCGCCAAAATATGTAATTGCTTTCGGAGAATGCGCAACTTCAGGCGGGCCTTGGTGGGAAAGCTATAATATCATAAGAGGAGTAGACCAGATCCTACCTGTAGATGTTTATGTGGCGGGCTGCCCACCCACGCCAGAGAACCTTTTTGCGGCGATGTTGAAGCTTTATGAAAAAGTAAGTGGTAAAAATGTTGGAGATTCCGAAAGAATCCTTAGTGGAAACATTAGAAAACATGAAAAGACAGAAATTTAGCATGCTTAAGAAGATTACTGCCATAGACTACAATTCATACCTTGAAATAGTCTACATAATCTACAATTTGGAATCCAATAAGGAGGAGATAGTTTCTACAAAAGTCGATCTTCCAAATCCAGAAATAGAAAGTATAATGAAAGTGTACTCTGCTGCGGATTGGTACGAGCGGGAGCTTTCCGAGATGTTTGGAATAAAAATTAAAGGAAGGGAGACCCCACGGCTTCTGCTCGAAGAATGGAATGGAATTGACCCTCCGCTTAGAAAAAGCTTTGAATGGGGCAAGGATTACAAAAAGATGGATTAAATGTCTATAAAAATAAACATAGGGCCCATACACCCGAGCACACATGGCGCAGTAAGGTTTGTGGCAGATGTAGAAGGAGATACAATAAAAGGTGTAGAACTGCATATAGGATTCCTGCACAGGGGAGTTGAAAAACTACTTGAAAACAGGACGTACATGCAGAGTCCTGCTTACATGGAAAAGCTGGATTACGTAGCTCCATTGCCATGGGATGATTTGTATGTGTCTGCAGTAGAAAAAGCAGTAAAGCATGAAGTCAAGCCGGACGCGCAGCTTGCAAGGATGATCCTACTCGAATTCCAAAGAATTGCGAGCCATTTGATATGGCTTGGAACGATGTGCAACGACCTCGGGCAGATGTATACAATGTTCATGTGGACCTTCAGGGACAGGGCGAAAATAATAAGGTTCATGGAAAATGTTGCAGGAAGCAGAATGTTTTATGTAAACTTGAGGATAGGTGGCTTAGCGCAGCCTCTGATTCCCACTTTCAAAAATGATGCTTACGAGCTTTGCGATTATTTGGAAGATAAGATAAAGGAATACCCGAGCGTGCTTGACTCAAGCCCAGTGTTTATGGAAAGGATGAAGAATGTAGGCATACTTAGAAAGCACGAGGCAATAGAATACGGGGTTTCAGGGCCTGTGCTACGCGCTTCAGGGGTAGAATATGATGTAAGAAAGGCGTTCCCATACTATTTTTACGACAAAATGAAATTTATAGTGCCAATAGGTAGGACAGGGGACAACTATGACAGGTACTACGTAAGGTATATTGAGATGCTGCAGAGCATAAAAATCATAAGGCAAGCGCTTGACCTGCTGCCGGACAATCCTGACGTGGTGGGAATGCCAACAAAACTTATAATGCCTCCCGCAGCAAAGGAGGTCGTAGTGGAGCACAGGGAGCTTCCAAAAGGCGAAGGCATAATTTACATGGTGCCAGATACTCAAAAGCCATATAGGATATCATTGCGTGCACCCTCCTTCATAAACTTTTATGCTGTTGAAAAAATAGCCAAAAACATAAAATTCGCAGATTTGTTCTCCATATTCGGCAATTTTGACATACTTATAGCGGAGATGGACAGGTAACGCCAAAGCGCAGGTATACAGCATCCTATATATACTTTTTCTTAAATTATTATAAGGTTGTAAAATGGCAGAAAATGAAGCTAACAAAACAGATTATTTTATTGCATACCTGCTACTGCTGATCACAGGCATTATAGTATATTTTATCAGTGGTGAAAAGGACAGGAAGGCAAAGTTCCATGCACTACAAGCAATCATGCTTGGAATAGCGCAGATAATCGTCATAGTATTTTTAAGCACAATCTACCTTGCGATTATAGGAAAGGTGCTTAGCTTGCTTATATGGATATATGGCATTTACATAGGCATTGAAGCTTACAATGGAAATGAAGTGGTCGTGCCCTATATAACAGAGTTTGCAAAAGAAATGGCAGGCATAAAGAGCAATGACAAAGGTAAAATCAATAGCTAATACTACGAAAAAGAGCAATAACTGCTTATATTAAGCTTTCCCTGTTGAATTTTTTTATTCCTTCATATACTATAGCCAAGTCTGCTATTGCTAAAAATATTATTAGATATACCAGTAGAGTAGAAGTAATGGCTGCAAACCCTGTTATTGACATAAAAGGCATAACAAGTATTGGAAGAACCAGAAGCGTGCTTATCTGCTGCGCTTCCTTAACCCCTTTTACATGGGAAGATACCAGGACTATGAGCCCTATTGTTGCTATTGCAAAGAATGGGCTTGATAAAAGCATAAGCAGCCACTGGGTATTTGGCAGAATGAATATGTGAAAATATGCATAAGACAAGTAGTCTACCACAGCCCCATAAATCAAGAAAACCGCAATTGTTAATATTATTGTAGGGATAAATGAGGCAAGAATCTTGCCCAACAGCAGCTCGTCGGTTTTTATTGGAAGAGATAATAATGCTTCAGATGTGCGCCGCTCCTTTTCTCCTACAAAACTGTCTGCCGCAATAACTGATGCAGTTATTATGGGCATTGTAAGAAATATTGGGCCGAGCACGTAAATGGAGAAAAATGACATAAACGAAATGTTGTTAGCTGACTTCTGCTCTAGCACAGAAGCAGGCATGCTCATGTTAAAAATCTTGCTTGCAAGAGAAGGCGCCGCATGCATCGAAACATAAAAAGTAAGGAAAGGAAGGGCGATTGCAAAGAACAGAGGTATGGCTACCATTGGGCCGTATATGGTAATGCTTGAGAATACTTCCTTAATATCTTTGCTTGCTATTAAAAGGGATTTTTCAAAGTCCATAGCTTTATTCGAACCTCCTGACAAGGCTGCCAATTCCGTCTATGTTTATTATCTGCATATTATGTTCAATAGCGTACTTGACAACCTCATTTATGTTTTCATAATTATTTATTTTTATCTTGAAAGAAATGGGATTTGCACCGTTTGAGGAATAATAGAAAGGGATCTTTTTTGCTTCTGCTACAGGTATTGGCTTTACCAGGAATATTTCTACTACTGCGTTTTTTATTCCTTTATAAAATTCGTATGTTTTTATATCGCCCACAATTCTGCCTTTCTTGATCAAGACCATCCTTGCGTTGAAATGAGCAATCTCGTCTATTTTCTGGGTAACATAAATTACAGTCCTGCCTTTTTCTGCTAGCTCGCTTATTATGTTTCTTATTTCTTCCGAAGCCCTTGGATCAAGAAAAGCTGTGGGCTCATCAAGAAGGAGTATGCTAGGATCATTAAGAAGGGATCGTGCAAGCGCGATTTTTTGCTTCGTGCCCCTGCTTAAGCTGCCTACCTTTTCGTGTAGGTACTCCAACGCGTTTATTTTTTCAAGTATCTCCTCGCTCCTGGCTTTTATATCGGCTCTTGGCAAGCCATACATCCTTCCGAAGAATTCCAAATTCTCTTCTGAAGTAAGGTCATCGTAAAGTGCGTAGTTGTCTGTAAGTATGGAAAGCCTTTTCTTCAGCTCGGAAGAGGCATAAGGGTCTTCATTGCTTACGCGTATGCTGCCTGAACTCGGCTTGTAAAGGCCGCTGATGCATTTTAGCAATGTGCTCTTGCCTGCGCCATTTGGCCCAGCTATTATCGTAAGGCCTTTGCCGAAAGATGCGGTAATATCTTTAAGGGCAGGCATTCTGCCGAATTTTTTTTCAAGATTTTTTATTTCTATTTCCATTTTCCCTTATCTAATTGTTTTTTATAAATCTAAAAACCCTGCCTATGCCTGCTTATTTAAAATGAAAATGATATAAATATTGAATTCGTATATGAGTTAATGCATTAATACAATGATGAAAGGGATATGGTGTTATATTGAAGCTGATAATTGCGACAGCCAACCTCAGCCTGCGAGGAGGGGCCGAGGCAGTAATATTTAAAATTGCGGAGCATTACAATGCTCCAATATATACTGCAGAATACTCCCCCAAGTCTACTTTCGAGGAATTCGAAAGAATAGATATAAGGGTAATAGGCAAAAGCCTTGCTGGAAAGCTGCTCCCTTATGGAAGAGTGGCACAAGGAATTAATTACGGGCTTGGATTTTACAGCATGAAGATAAATGAAGATTACGATGTAATAAACGCGCATATAGCGCCCAGCAACTGGATAAGGAACAAAAATGAAAGAGTCCTCTGGTATGTGCATACCCCATTGAGGGATGTATATGACCTTTACAAGTACAGGATGAGCCTCAGAAAAAAATATACGGTGCCCATAAGCTGGTTGGGTATAAAAATTGTAAGGCATATAGATCAGAGGATAACAAAAAAAATAGAGCTAATGCTCGCAAACAGCAACAATACAAGAGAAAGGATAAAAAAATACTATAAAATTGATGCAAAAGTCCTAAGCCCCTGCGTAGACTACAAAAATTACAGCAACAGCGGCGATAAGAAGTATTTCCTTTATCCTGCAAGGATCTCCCCAAACAAGAGGCAGGAGATGGCAATAGATGCCTTCAGGATCTTCAGCAAAAAAATAAAGGGTTATTCGCTTGTGCTTTTGGGCTCTGTTTCAAAAGACCCATTTTATTATTCCTATTATGAAAAGATTAAAGAGAAGGCAAGGCAGGCAGGAAATGTAAGAATAGTAAGCAATGTGGATAACAAAGCATTATACGCCTTCTATTCAAAGGCAACCGCAGTATTGTATACGCCCATCAATGAGGATTTTGGGCTGGCCCCATTGGAGGGCATGGCAAGCAGCAAAGTTGTCATATCAGTAAACGAAGGGGGGCCTAAAGAAACCATACAAAACGGCGTAAACGGATACCTTGTAGGAAGCGTAGAAGAGATGGCTGAAAAAATGAAGTATGTTGTGGAGCACCCAGCAGTTGCTGGGCAAATAGGAAAAAGGGCAAGAGCATTTGTAGAGAAAAACTATTCTTGGGAGGTTTTCTTCAAAAAATTTGATAAATATTTGGAAAAAGTTTCCAAGAAAAGTATTTAGCTTATCTTATGTTAAGGAACTTGTATGTAAAAATCTTTACATAATCGAATGCTAGTATGAATACCAGGCTAAGCAATGATATTAATGCTATTGGCCAAAGCCCTATTGGGGCCACCATGATTCCGAAATAGGATATAAGGGCTCCAAAGCCTATGCCAATGGCTGATGAAATAACAAGCCATCTGCTAGGCCTGCTTTTCCACATATGCAGTTTTTCCCTTATTGCAAATATGTATTCTTTATCTGTTATGTCAAACATCAAAAACACAAGGGTTTGCATGCCAAGGACTGAAAGCGCTGCTGCTTTTGCTATTGGAAGGGCAACAAAGGAGAATGCAAAAAGCAGGAGCCCGAAAAATATTGAAACTACAATTATATTTCTTACATTCCATGCATCGGGCTTCTGTGAATAGTTTGCGTTATCGGTAGAAATTGCAATATTTACTATGTCGTTGGTAAATATCAGAAGTATAAGATCAAAGGCAGATATGGCAAACTTGTCAAAAATTAGAAGCATTGCTGTAAGGAAGAATACAATCTGCATGATCTTTCCAATTTTGGCTATTGTATAGGTCATCATTCTTTCAAATATCCTCCTGCTTTCTTTTATCGCATTTACAAGCACATCTATTCCATCCTTCGTAAGCAATATGCCTGCCACGCTCTTTGCTACATCTGTAGCATTTGAAACTGCTATGCCTACTTCTGCCTGCTTGAGTGAAGGAGCATCATTTACACCGTCCCCTGTCATCCCAACTCTGTATCCCTTAGCCTGAAGCGCTTTTACTATTGTGTATTTATCCTCTGGAAAGATGTTGGCAAAGCCATCTGCACTTTCTATCATATCATTAAGCTCGCTAGTGCTGCTTTCCTTGAAAGCTTTTGCATCTATTATATTATCGCCTATACCAACCTCTTTTGCTATCTCCTTTGCTATAGCTAGGTTATCCCCTGTAAGCATCTTGGTTCTTACCCCAAGCATATGAAGCTCTGATATAAGCTCCTTCGCATCAGGTCTGGGCTTATCATAAAGCGCAATGACCCCAAGCAGCTTGAAATCGCTGCCGAACTGCTTTGCAACAGCTATTGTCCTATACATATTCTTAGAAAAATTTTCTACAGTATTTTCTAAAAGCTGCTTGTCTAAGTCATTAACGGTACAGAGCTCCAAAATCTTGCTAAGTGCACCTTTCGCAACCTCATATTGAATAGAGCCTTCTGATACTATAGAACTTGACATTTTAGTCTTTGGCTGGAATGGAGTAAATTTTATCAGCTTTGCGTTGGAATTAACGCCAATCTCAGCTGCATAGTTTATAATAGAGGTATCTATAGGATCATTATCTTCTATTTTAGAAGCGAGCATTGCTGCTTCAACAACTTCTTCTTTTTTGTAATTGTCAAGTACAAAAACATCTGCAACTTTAAGCTTGTTTTCAGTTATCGTGCCAGTCTTGTCAAAGCAGATTATGTTCAACGAAGCTGCCTCTTCTATAGAGTTAAGATTTGTAACAAGTATTGATTTTTTTGAGAGCTTCTCAGTTCCAAGTGCCATTGCTACAGTAAAAGCTGCAGGAAGAGCAACAGGCACAGATGCTATCAAAAGAGTAAGAGCAAACGGCAACACATCTCTCATACTTATTTTAATCACAAACAGCCCAAAAAATATTATTAGCAATATTATTGCAAAATCCATTTCTATTAGGTATTTGACAATGTTCATTATTGTTTTCTCTAGATGCGACTTTGTCTTTGCCTCCTGCACAAGCTTTACTGTATGCCCGTAATATGTATTCATTGCTGTAGAAGTTACTTCGCAAAGAGCCTCCCCTTCAGTTACAATAGAACCTGAATATACCGTATCCCCATTATTCTTGCTTACAGGCTTTGACTCGCCAGTAAGCACAGACTGGTCTATTCTCAAATCTGATTCAGATATTATACTTGCATCTGCAGGTATTATGTCGCCAAGCCTTATTCTTATGACATCTCCAACAACCAGCTCCCGTGAAGGCTTTACCACCCATTTGCCAGATCTTAGCACTCTCGCATTTACTGTTATCCTCTGCTTCAGCAGCTCGAGAGAGTTGTCTGCTTTGTACTCCTCCCAGAAGCTTACCACTGCATTAAATACAAGAAGCACCAGAATAATATACATGTCATTAAAGTCCTTGAGTAAATATGTTATTATTATTACTGCTTCTAACATCAATGGCACAGGTCCATAAAATTTTTTCAGGAACTTTAGAGTATTGCTTTCCTTTTTTTCTACAATCTCGTTGTAGCCGTTTTTTGCAAGCCTTGCTGCAGCTTCTTCCTCGCTCAACCCGTTTACCGCTGCTTTAGCTTCTTCAAAGCTTGCAGGATCTGTATCTTCTGGAGCCATAATCAGATCTCTTTAACATTTACACATATATTATGTATTTTATGCATATAAAAATATCTATAAAAAAACTTTTCTTTATCATTTTTGAATTCATACATTAAATTTAGTATAAAGTTAAAACCTATTTAATTGTGTTATAATTTTTCAGTTTAATAAATTATTATGGCAAAGAACCAATTAATACTATTGTATTAAGGAGAATAATTCATTAACATAACAAAAAGCAAATATATCTCAAACATAATTCAGCTGCTTACCCCACCAAAGCTATAGCCTGGCATCCCCTTGTAAGGAAAGCGCATATGCTTGGTATTGGACAAGCATTATAAGAAGTATTTAAAAATTCAACATCATGATAGTTGAGCTATGCTATTACAAATAAAAA
>JBMFSF010000013.1:0-19503 GCA_049967695.1 Candidatus Micrarchaeia archaeon | reverse complement strand
ATCTTTTTAGAAGTGGATCCAAGTTTTCTATTCGCAAATTAACTTAATCATTATATAGAAAGTTGACAAATTAAATACCTTTGCAGATAAATATTTGGTGAGGTTTCTTTCTCTTTCTTGTAGTAAAATTAGTATATAGTTTGCCGTCCAAAAAGCCAACTTGCGTTGGTCGTCTTGCCATAGTAGGTAATCATATGAAAATATATAAACAAAATAAAATACTGAAGGTCAGGCATATGCCAATATGGCATAAATCTAAAATGGTCATACTGCAAAGTATGCAAAGCACATCATTGCTTTGGTCATAAAATAGATAATGTATCTTACAGATAAATAACTTGCAGAATTTCCGTCAACAAACGAAATAGAAAGGACGCTGCATTATAAGATGCACTTTAGCTATATAATATTCTCAAAAGTCTGGAAAATTTCATCTGAGATAGTAAAAAGATTTCTACGAATTCTTAATATATCAAAAGATGAAAAGAAAGCACATAAGACCCCTTGCTATAGATAGCATTGATATACAGGCATTTTCTTCTAAAGATAATAATGCAAAGTATAAGTATAAGACACCTGCAAAAAAGAACAGCGAACCCTAAAAGACAATGCCAAAAACCATGTTCTTAAGATATAAACTCCATGCAATTGCAGAAGCAGAAATCTATTGCTGTGTAAATCGTGCCTGCGAATAGTCATGATAAAATATCCTTTTGGAGGCTTTATGCTACTGTAAAGAGAATCTTCCATATTCATACAAATTCTAATACAAAGTTTTTTCCTAATTAGGGATATGGTACAATAGTATATACCAAGAGCTGCATTATGACAATTTAAAGCCAGCAATTGCAATAAATAGAATGGATTTTATAAATCATCAGTACTAAAAGATTATAAATATAAAAGATAGGCAATAGAGAATTATTTTCTACTTCGAAGGGAGTGTTGGTCTTTCAAAAAGCAGGTTTGTTGGAATAGAAAAAACTGTACGCACCTCTTCTTGCCTCATCGCGTATATTGTAAAATACACTTGAATCTGATGCGGGAGTGAATAATAAGAAAACACAAGATAGGTGTTCAAGATGATATAAATATAAAATTCAACTTCCTAACGAAAATAAATAAAAAGTATATTTACCAAAAGTTGATAAAAAATAAAATAAATCTTATAGCTTGCCAATGTCTTTTACTAAATCTACCTCCATTGCTGGCTTGCCTGGCTTCCAATTTGCAGGTATTATGCATGCATGACCTGCTGCAGCCTTATGCTCGTAAAGGTATTTAAGCCCAAGGAAGGCATTGTAAATATGGTCTACATCTTTTCCTAATGCGTCGTTAAAAACTGCTAGGTACTGCACAACCCCTTCAGGATCTACAATTACCACACCGCGCCTTGCTGCTCCCGTGCTGTCGTTTAGGAAGCCCATGCTTTTTGTTATCTCTTTTTTAAAGTCTTCGAGCATAGGTATGGCGCTAAGCTTTACTCTTGGAGAGGTCTCGACCCAAGCCTTGTGGGAGTATATGCTATCCGTGCTTATTGTATATATTTCTGCATTGTTCTTTTTGAAATCTTCGTATCTCTTCATAAGCTCCTCTATATCTGTAGCGCATACAAAAGTAAAATCGCCAGGATAAAATGTTAAGATCGTCCATTTTTTTTCTTTAGAAGGCAGCATTACCTCTTCTATGCTGTCTGTCTTGGGAAAATATGCCTTGGCTTTAATCTCAGGTATTTTTTCTCCTACTGTCAAACTTTCTATCATTTTCTCACCAATTATTTTTTGTTCTTCCATTTTAAATCTTTTATGCATGCATATGTGCAATCAGCTTCCTTTTATGCTAAGGCTTTAAAGGCATAAAGACAAAGTTAAGCATTAATATTATAAATGATATCCAATAGATAAAGACAAGAGCAATTTATATATGTAAGTTTTTCATATATATAATATTATATATATTGAAGTGAGTTTTTGGTAACCGTCAAAGATGTTGTAGATGCTTTGTCCCAATGCATAGATCCAGAAATAGGAGCGGATGTAGTAAGCATAGGGCTTATACAAGATATAAAAGTAGACAAAGATAATAATGTAAAAGTAAAGCTCACAATGACTTCACCCATGTGCCCAATAATGAGCACGATACTTGCCACCATAGATATTAAATTGGAATCTTTGCCCTCTGTAGGAAAAGTTGAGCTAGAGCTGAGCTGGGATCCAATGTGGACTCCTGAAATGATGAGTGACGAGCTCAAGCTAAAGTATAATCAACCAGTATAAGCCGGCAAAATACAAAACAAAAAATAAAAAATTTAAGGAGAGTATTGCGCTACCTCGTCAGATAAACTATATTTTATAAGCTCTGAATCGTTAAACCATAGGGAAATTTCTCGCTCGGCAGTTTCTTTGCTATCTGATACATGGACAATATTTCTTACAGACCTGTGCTGCGAGTCAGCAAATTCATAGGAATCATTGGAATATTTTCCACGAATGGAGCCGGGATCTGCGGTTTTCGGCTCGGTAGAACCTGCAAGCTTCCTTGTAACAAATATGGCATCATTGCCTTCTACAGCTATAGCTGCAACCGGGCCTTTGGAAAGGTATTCAAGAAGATAATTCCTTATCCTCTTGCCAATCTCTATCTCTTCTTCTTGCAACTCTATTCCTCTTTCTTTATATGATTTCTTGGTCTTTGCGCCGACGCTTTGGAACCATTTTTCATCAGCGATATAATGCTTGCCAGCAAACTCTGCGCTAGGCTGCACCATCTTCAAGCCTATTATCTTAAGGCCTGAATCCTCTATCATAGATATTATTTTTCCTGTCAAACCCCTGACCACACCATCAGGCTTAACTAAAACAAGTACTCGTTCTATCATTTTAGCACCTTTTATATGATTTTATTTTTATTTTATATTTAAATTTATATATCATTGTTTGGGTTTTTACCTTTTTCTATTTTTAATTATAATAGATGTTAATTTTAAATCTATTTCTTTCAAATGCAAGTATAATCCATAAAGCAAATGTTACTTTATCTTTTCAACGGCAGAACACTGCAGAGGGTAGAAGAAATTTAGGCAATATAACATATAGAAGACCTAAAAATAAATGGCTAGATGTCATTGTATATAAAGGCTTGTTGCAAAAAGCCATTTAGCATACTGCAAAGTTTGCCAAATAGTATGTAGCATCGGCAATAAAACAGTTGAATGTGAGCTTTGACAAGGATCTCGAATCCTCTATAAAAGATGAAATAGATAATCTTTTTAGTCACAAATATAATTTTAGTTATAAATTTTTTTCAAAACTAAGAAATGAATAAGGAATTGGCTCGGAATTGCAGGAAATTTACATGTTATCAATCAAACGATAAAAGTAAGAAGATATAAATTGAAATGACAGCACCATACTCGCATACTCTAAAAACGATAGAAATGCAATGTATGGCTACATAACACTTTTAAAGAAGAAACAAATTGCAACAAAATCTACAAAAAGATGTATATCCCTTATTATAAATTGCACACGATTGCAGATGCAGAAATTGAAATATGTATTTTCATGCCTTCTTGCATATTTACTAACTTGCCAGAACCTATAAATTTTTTTGCTTTACAATTTTACAATAGTTTATTAATAAGGTCATGCTATGAGAATAGTAGTACGTTCTAAAAGCAAAGAATATAATAAGTTAAGCATCAAACTACAGAGTTCAATGGAATATTTAATTACATATAGTATGGCTATAGTTATAATTGCAAGTATAAGCGCCTTACTTTATTTAAGCATATTTAGTGGGCACAGCACCACGCAACTGCCAAGTTTATGCATATCAATTCCTGGTTATACATGCAGTGTAGTAACGCTTAATGCTTCTGGATATCTAAGTGCATCTGTGGGTTATGCAGGCAGTACGCCTATTATTGTAACTGGTATAAGCTGTTCTTATTCTAATACCCAGCCTAATAACATAACCCCTGTAGTTCCAACAGAAATATTACCTGGGCAATTTGCAAATTTTGTATTCAAATGCTCTGGGGTGCCGAACATCTTTGGGTCAAAATTTACTGGACATTTATGGCTCAAATATAACAATACAAATGGTGCAAGTCAGCTTGTAAGTTTTGCTACTGTCAGCGCATCTGTAACTACATCAAATGCTATAGTAACTAATAACACTGTCTTAGATATTTTGCCTAACATGAAAATGTTAACCAACATTGTAAAATATATACCTATAAGAATTACAAATACTGAAAATATAGCAACACCTGCTCCATTCCAGCAGTTAGTTGATATAAGCAGCATAAATTATATGCAATATGAAGCCAGCAATCTGCAAAACGTCGAATTCTTTTATGCAAATGGAACTATAATACCATCATGGCTTGAAAGCGGCAACAGCAACAGATCAACACGTACAATATACTGGCTGAAGATTAACAATGGCATACCTGCTTCTTCTTCTATAATAATATATATAGGTTTTGCAAACAAGACCACAAATCTGTTTAACGCACAGACTGTAGGAGAAGCCCCGCAACTTTCCCCAGTCTATGCAGAATATGATAATGGAGCTAATATATTTCCATATTACCAACGCTGGGGAGGGCTAAGCTCGTTGCCTTCCAATTGGAGTATAGATAACCAGGTGCATGTATTATTCAATCCGACAAACACAGTAGTTGAATATTATAGCAATAATGCAAGCTTGCTCTACAAAACTGTTGAGGTTTCAGTGCCAGCTGTGCTTGATTTTTATGGGAGTCTGAAATCAAATTAAATATATCACAATAGTAACATCCTCTACTTGTAAACGATGTTAGCCTGGCTGCAAGCTAGATATTATTTTGCTTTATAGGATGCATAGAACATTTAATATTGTTGTATTAATGCATTTGAATTTATTGCTAGGTAAATCAAAAAATTAGTATTATGATTAAGGTTCTTTGTAAGCACGCTTCGATTATATTATAGTCTATTAACTGCTATCTTCTGTTTTGGCCTACAAGCATAGGTATTATGTGAATACACCTATCTCAATATTAACTCAAAAACGTTTTTGTATTTGACAAAATCAACTTCATGCTTTACAACATTCTTATATATCAAAAAAAGTTTGGCTAAACCTCTTTATAGCATCTACAGAGTCAGAGAACCAATATTAAGCATTTACATATATTTGCTATATATTTGCTTATATTATATTAACTCGTTATTGCTCATACAGTATTGTTAATAATATAGACCTGCGGCATAACGCCTTCAGGAGGATATGCCCGCAGCCTTAACCAATAAATTGACTGCAATGTGCTGTTATTGTTTGAGCCGAATGCAATGTAGTTTATAGGCACAGGAGATAATTGCGAAGAGTAGTATATTGGAGTATAATTCAACAGAATCGATGCATATGTTGAATTATAGAGTTCAATGCTATAAACAGTATTGCTTTTTGGAATTGTGTAACTAGAATTGAACAGGTTGCAGAAGTAGTAAGGATATTCGTTGAATAATGTCAAATTGTGGTTTCTGCTGCAGCTTCCAATGCCATATGAAAATGGGCAGCTGTCAAGCCCAGAACCAAAACCTATGCCTGTCCAATTTAAGTATTTTGAATTTATTATTGTGGTAGTTGACGTAGTTACTGTTGTGGATGTTGTAGTAGTTGTGTTAGTTATTGTAATGCTCTTTTTATTATAAAATACCTCAAATGAACCTGCATGCACAGTATAATTCTTATTGCACTGCGCTATGGCACTGATGCCGTAAATCGTGCCCGCAAAGCTGTATGTATAATTAGCTGATGAAAATCCACATATAGCAGTAAAGTTGTAATAGTTGTTGCCTATAGAAATATTTACCGGAAGCTGATCCTGATTATAGCTGTTGGTTGGCACTACAGATATGCTTGTCGCATTTATCTGTCTTATTGTATACAAAGTTATGACAGGCACATTAGATTTGATTGATGTGTTTATATTATCAGATATTTCAAGGTATTCGTGTGAAGTTCCTCCACTAGCATTAGCATTGTGTTGAGGTAAAATCACAAATGAGTTTGAAGTTGTTGCGGCAATGTAATTGCCGTTTCCTACTGTGTTGAATGTGAATGCATATGTGCCTGCAGTGCCATTTGTTGCATATGTAATTGTATTTGCTATTGCATTAGTAGATGCAACAAGCGTGTTTGCACCGTTGTTGAAGCTGAGGTAAAGGTTTCCTATAATCTGGTTTGATACTGATGGAAGAGATGCGGTTATTGTTGGTGCAAATCCATTGTACGTGAATGACAATGGGAAGTTTGGCATTGCTGGAATTGGTGTTGCTTTGTCTATGGTGAATGTACTAGTAGTGTTGCCAGTGTAACCAACCACATTGGCGCTGGCTGTGTAAACCCCCGCGGCAAGCATATTGCTTATTGTGTAGGTTGTAGGGTTGTGTATGGTTACACTTGGCATCACGCCGTTGGGCGGGTAGGTGCGAGCTCTTTCCCAATTTATATATTCTGCATATGGATATGAACTATCTGCAGAACCTAAATTACTGAGATATAAATAAGTACCTATTTTAATAGGTTGTATCGAATTTGTACCGTAATAACCTCCAACTGTAGAATAAAGCTGTGGAGCGATATATCCTGTCCAGCCTGTTGAATTTATTCCAGTGAAAGTTACTGAACCGTATACCCACGATGTTGTTGCGGTTCCTTGAGTATTTGCTGATCCAACACTCCCACTATTATCATAAAACTGTGAAAAATATGCAGAATTAAGCCCCATAGTAACCCCTATACCATTCGAAGTCGATACGGTTGTGGAAGGTGAATTTAATATGGCGACGATTCCTTGTGCAGTTCCTGTGGAGCCATATAATCTAGCAGATGCTTCTGCAATACTAGGTTGTAATATATAACCTTTGTTATATGCAAAAGGTATTTGTTGTACAGAACTACCCCCACCACTAACATTTATCACGTTTCCTGTATTTCCATTTAGCATAGTTGTTGATGTTTTCGATAAAGTAAAACCTGTGGCCACCGTAAAATTTGATATCCCTGTATCTCCATTAAAATATGACAAGAATACATTCGCCCCGTCGTCGTATTGAGCATAGGTAGAGCTTAATTGTGGTGCCTCTCCTATGCCTGTTGTGCCCGAGCTTGACAAAAGATTCACACCAGGCTCAGTTTTCAAATAAATAATAATGCTTGATGAAGCGGGAATGCCTTTTGCAATTTTAACCCATGTTATAAGCTTTCCTGATTGATTGCTTTCTATCCAAGCAGGTATGATTGTTCCATTTGCATAAGTATATTCAAAGTCGGCAAAATTGCTATTATAAGTTATAGGCAAACTGCTCTCGCTTAAATTTATCATCTGCTGGAATGGAGCAGGTGTTGCTATATTTTGAGAGTTGGTTAAGTTAATAGAGATATTTAAGTTATTTGCCACAACCTTGCCGACAGGGAACTCCAATTCACATGTAGCCGAGAGTGGCAGGCAGGAAGCTGAGATGGTGATGGCGTTGTTAGGGTAGGTGCTGGTGGATGGGGTGATGGTGATGGCGGTGCCACTTATTCTCACGCTTGGCATCACGCCGTTGGGCGGGTAGGCACGGATACGAGTCCATTGAATATTATCTATTGATAGACTACCTTGGTCAAAAGTAGTTGTGTAAAATGCTGTAAATGGTGCTACTGTAAATGTTGTTGAAGCGGAAAATATTTTAGTTCCTGCACTTCCACCATTATTATTAAAACTTGTCCAAGTCAAAGTCCCTGATGAAGGAAATTGCCATTGTTCAAATAAATTATAATTTGTTGAAGATGTTCCAATAGGAACACTAACTCCACTATAAGCACCATCATAATATTGAGGAGTTCCACTATTGCCAAACATTCCTGCGTCCCCCCAACCCATACTTATTACTGTTCCTTCTCCAGTTCTAAAATCTCTATTCCTTGAACTTCCTGTCGTGTTTGAACCATAGATATTCATAAGTGTTTCAATAATTATATTTGATGGATTTTGTGAGTTTGCGTATTCTAATCCTGCATAATCTGCTGTATTAGAAGTTCCGCTATTTAACGTTACACCATTATTAACCGTTATGCTACCACCATTAACAGCAGCAACCCATTTTGTAGTATTAAGTGTGGTACCTTTAAAGTTGTCGTAGAAGTTAAACACGCTCGCCCCATCGTCGTATTGAGCATAGGTAGAGCTTAGCTGTGGGGCTTCTCCTATGCCTGTAGTGCCCGAGCTTGATAGAAGGTTTGTCGTCTTGTTTGCAAAGCCCAAATAAATAGTATTTGTTGCAGTTGCTGAGCCAGTATTTGGAAATATTGTGTTACTGACTTTTGCCCATATTGTCAAAGTATTGCTTGCATTGCTTTCGATCCAAGCAGGAATAATTGTACCATTTGCATAAAAGTATTCAAAGTTGGCAAAGTTGCCGTTATATGTCATGTAACTTGTATAATTTAACACATTTGCAGTTAGCATTTGCTGAAATGGATTGGGATATGTTGTCAACCCATTATAGGTTAATGATACTGAAAAATATGCAATAATGTTTGATGGAATAGATGGACTAGCGGCATTTGACAATGCAGGCAAAATAAAAAATATTAACACTATAAATAAGCAGAAAGGCAAAAATGTATAAGATCTTATATATTGCATATAAATAACTTCTTGCAATAGCGCTTTTATAATTAGAATATTAAATTTTAAAAGCTTTCTTTAAAGTAATGAATACATAGGCTATCTGGCAAAACCTAAGAAAGTAAAAGCTTTTATATGCGAGTTTGTTATTTATTAATAATGCTTAATGCTTGGAAAATATATTAAAAAAGCATGGAGATAGATAAAATGGATAACAAAAAACTTGCAGAAATGCTTATGGAACTTTCTTATATGTCGGAACTTGAAAATCTGCCTTCTTCCAAATTCGAAGCAAGAGCTTACCTAAATGCTGAGCAGACAGTATCTACTTTACAGGTAGGAGTGGAAGAGATTTACAAGAAAGAGGGAAAAGAGGGGCTTATGAAGCTTCCAGGCATAGGCTCTGGCATAGCAGATAAGATAATAGAGTATATAACCACAGGGAAAATCAAAAAATATGATGTGTTAAAAGAAAAATATCCAATAGATTTCACAAACTTACTACAGCTTGAGGGAATGGGCCCAAAGAGGGCGCTGCTCTTATATAAGAATCTTGGAGTGAGAGATTTGAAATCCTTAAAAGAGGCAGTAGAAAACCACAAGATAAGAAGCCTTCCTGGGTTCGGAGAAAAAAGCGAGGAAGAGATAGCTAACAGCCTGAAAACCCTGGAAGTAAGCAAAGGAAGGCTGCTGCTGGGCGAGGCGCTGCCGGTAGCTGAGGCAATATTAAGCAAGCTGAAGCAAAGCGGGCTAGCAAAAGAGGTCTATATAGCAGGGTCTTTAAGAAGAATGAGAGAAACTGTAGGGGACATAGACATACTAGCTATATCAGATAAGCCAAAAGAGATGATGGATTTCTTTGTGAAGCTAGATGAGACAGATCACGTAATAGTGAAAGGAATTACTAAAACTACCGTATGGCTCAAAATAGGGTTAAGCTGTGACCTCAGGGTGGTAGAACAAAGCAGCATAGGATCTGCAATGCAGTATTTCACAGGAAGCAAGCAGCACAACATCCAAGTAAGAGAGATAGCGATCAAAAAAGGCTACAAGCTAAATGAATACGGGCTGTTTGACAAAAAAGATAGAAACCTTGCAGGTGGCAGCGAAGAAAGCATATATGAAAAGCTTGGCATGCAGTATATACAGCCAGAGATGAGAGAGGCAAGGGGAGAAATAGAACTTGCTCTGGAGCACAAGCTGCCGGAATTAGTCACGTATACAGATATAAAAGGAGACCTGCACACTCACACAAAGGAAACGGACGGGCAGAACAGCCTGGAGGAGATAGCAGAAAAGGCAATAAGCTTAGGTTACAGATACCTTGCGATAACAAACCACACAAAAAGCCTAAAGATAGCGCATGGAATGGACGACGCACATTTCGTAGAGTTCTTTGACAGGATTGATAAGCTTAATGACAAGCTTGAAGGCAAACTTACAATCCTAAAAGGGGCCGAAATAGACATACTAAAAGATGGAAGCTTGGATCTTGAAAAAAGCACAATAGAAAGGATGGACTGCAAGATAGCGGCCTTGCACAGCTCTTTCAACATGAGCGAAGAGGAAATGACTGCAAGAGCTGTAAAGGCAATAGAATCTGGGCTTGTCAACATACTTGCACATCCAACAGGCAGAATAATAAATTCAAGGCTGCCATACATGATAAACCTGGAAAAAATTGCTGAAGCAGCTGAAAGGACAGGCACAGCGCTTGAAATAAACTCGTTTATAACAAGGTTGGACTTGGGAGACTCCAGCATATTAAGCATAAAAAACTACAAAGTGGATTTTGCAATAAATACTGATGCACATGCAACCCACCATATGGAATTTATCAGGTATGGAATTGGCACAGCAAGGAGAGGCTGGCTGCCTAAGGGCAGGATAATAAACACTCTTGACACTGAAGCTTTGCTTAAAAGGCTCAAAAAATCCTGAAGAGCGCAAATGGCGCATGCTCCAAAAACTTGCAAAACTATTCTACCAATGAAGCCCTGTGCTTCAAAATAAGATAAACTGCAGCATATGTTGGGAGCTCTACAACGCTATCTTTATATGGGCCAAAGCTCATCTCATTCATGACAAACTGGGGGGAGCTTGATACCTTTACCTTAAGCGTGCCTTTTTTGAAAGCTATTGCGTCTCTTGCAGGTTCAAATTTTTCCAGATCAGAAAGGGAAACACTTTTAGAGATAAGGCCGCTCTTGCCGTGTATGGAGTTTGGCATCCTTATTAGATGGTATTTATCGTTTGTCACGTTCCTGTCTATTGCGTCGCTCTGCTTTATTGCTATGGATGAGAGCACGTTGCTCCAGAATTCCACCTTTTTTGGTATGCTTACTTTATCCCAGTTGCCATTTGTAGCTATTCCGAGTATAACTTCTGCCTTGTTTTTGACAAGCTTTCTTGCTATGGAATTTTCAACACCCACAGCTTCCAGCGCCTCCGGACCTTGATTAAGCAAGGATATGACGCCTTTAGCAAGCTTGCCACCCCAACCGCCAGAATTAGGTGTTGGGCCCATCAAAGGCTTGCCCTTTTCTCCCATCGTAGGGAAAAAGTGGCTTATGTCTATATTGGCAGCGGATATGTAATCTGTTATCTGCTTCCTTGCCTTGGGCCCAAGGCCAAATATCTCATCATTGAAAACGTGCACATGGTATCCTCTGTTGCCGCTGAAATTTACAGATATGTCGTTTTTGGAGAATCCAAAATCAGGCACCAGAAAATCTTCTATAAGCCTAAACGCTTCATTTTTAACGCTTGAAAAACAGTTCTCGCACACCCAATCATTTCCGTGCACAACTTGGCAGGATAAATGCAAGTCTGTTGCATCTATATCGAACGCCAGCTCTGCCCCGATCCATTTCTTATTTTCCATTGGCCTTGCTGTAGGACGCTCGTACTCGCTTATGGAATATGATACAAAAGGGGCAGGATTCTGCACAAGATAATTCAAAAGGCTCTGTTCTGTCCTAAACCCAAAATGCCTATATGCTATCGTACGCTCAAGGTCACCAAAGCCAAATTCGCGCCTTTCTATGCCTCTTATACCCAGGTGGCTGAGGCTGCCATAATATTCCTTTAGAAGGCCATAAAGCAGCTCCTGGAAAGTTTGCATCTAAATACCTACGCATAGAAGCTTTTTAAGCTAGCTATCTTGCCTAGCTATCTTGCTAATTAATCTAATGCCATTGAAAATATTTATTTTGGTTGGTTTCGTGAAAATCTATGAATCATAATGTTTATATGTTTCGGATTGATATTGCTAAAATATAAATATTTGCTTTGAGAAGAAGTAGTTGTTATATTTGCAAAATTTGCTTAATACTTAAAAAGTTAAACAACAAAAGCAAAGATGGTATATTATGGAGAAAAACAACTTCGTATTAAAATCGGAACCGAGTAAGGAGTCATGGATAGAAAAAGTCAAAATTGCTAAAACAGCTCGTTCGCCAGAGGAACTCGAGGATATTGCAAAATTATCCGAGCATGTTGCTGTCCTTATGGCAGTGGTACAAAATCCAAATGCAACAGAAGAGATAATAGAAAGCATATTCGAAAAGACAGCAAACAACAGCTATTTTAACGGCTATGTGTTTACTGCTATAGCAGGCAGCAGCAAATGCAGCCCTGAAATCTTTGAAAAGTTGGCGCAACTTGACGATATAAGAGTAGGCATAGCCCTGGCAAAAAACCCGAATGCAACAAGCAAGGCTTTGGACATCTTAATAGAAAAAAACCAGCCAGTACTGGATGTGGCGGCTGCAGAGAACCCAAACCTTTCAAAAGAGGCGATTGACAAAATAATAGAAAGAGGGTTTTCATGGGCATTATACCATTTAACCAAGAATAAAAACCTTACTACGGAGCAGCTGGACAAGATGGCAGAGCTCCCTTATGAAACAGTAATAAGAGAAGTCTTAAAAAATGAGAAGACATCTGAAGCAGCAAAGCAGAAAGTAGCACAAAAATTGGCAGAAATGGATTTGAAAGACCTTAGCTATACTGAGATAGAGCTTATGCAAAAATACACAAATCCAAATGATACAATAACCTCCTGGCTGAAAAAATGAAAAACAACGAGAGAGAGGTAAAGCAGGTAATAATAGTACGCACAGATATAGAGATGGGGAAGGGCAAGCTTGCGGCACAGGTAGCTCATGCCTCGCTCATGAGCTACAAAAAGGTGGAAAAGATTGCCAATCAAATAGCTGAAGAATGGCTGAACAGCGGAGAAAAAAAGATAGTGCTGAAAGTGGATTCCGAAGACTCTCTAAGAAGGCTGTATGCAGCATTCGAATACAAAAAGATACCCTGCGCACTTGTTACTGACATGGGGTTGACACAACTGCCCCCAAATACCGTAACTGCACTTGGCATAGGACCTTGGTATGCTGATGAAATCGACATTCTCACAAGATCTTTAAAACTCCTTTAAAATCTTTAAAAAATAAACAAATAAATTAAACATATGTGAGCCATTTAGAGTATTTCTTGTTTTTTCCAGATACTATTCCATAATATAGGTCTGCAAGTTTCTGCGTAAGCTTGCCAGGCTTGCCATTGCTTATTGTTATGCCATCTATGTTGATTATTGGTGTAATCTCAGCAGCTGTGCCTGCAAAGAATGCTTCGTCGCAAGTATAAAGCTCTTCCTTGTGGATAAGCCTCTCGGTAGCGCTTATACCAAGATCTGCGCTGAGCTTGAGCAGCGTGTCTCTGGTTATGCCCAAAAGTATATCAGAGCTTCTGGAAGGGGTCAGCAGATCGCCATTCTTTACTATGAAAATATTCTCGCCAGGCCCTTCTGCTACGTAGCCGTTTTCCGAAAGCAGTATTGCCTCATCAAATCCGGAAGCCTTAGCTTCATTGCTTGCTATAATAGAGTTTATGTAGTTGCCGCTAGCTTTAGCTTCTACCGGAAGTATGTCAGAGTTTATCCTTCTCCATGACGAGATCTTGCATTTCACACCTGATGATGCATTGGAAAAATACTTGCCAAAAGGTATTGCTGCAATTGCGACGCTAACCTTTTTCCCGTCAACGCTTACGCCGATGTGCGCATCGTTATAGAAGGCAAATGGCCTTATATATGACATCAAGAGATTGTTTTTTGCAACAGTATCTATTATTGCCTTTTTTATCTCTTCAAAAGAATAGCCCAAGTTCATAGAATAGATTTTTGCACTGTTGAAAAACCTATTTATATGGTCATCAAGCCTGAAAATCGCGGCGCCTTTTCCTGTATCATAAGACCTTATACCCTCAAATATGCCGCTGCCATACTGGAGGGAATGGGTAAGTATTGGGACATGCGCATCGTCCTCGCTTACAAACTTTCCGTCAACCCACATCCTTAATTTTTTCTCAGTCATTTCACCACTTTTATAAGCAAAACTAATGCAATACCTCATCTATAATGGCTGCTGCAAAGATCTTAGGAGATTCATCTCTTGAAAGAAGGAGAACGTCTCCACTTTTAAGCTGAAGAGCTTTAGCAAGAGAAAGTATATATGAATCGCCGTTCTTGGATATCCTCGCTTCTGAGTAGCTAAACCTGTTCGCTACACCGTATACTTTGCCTTCCCTTATCTCCTCCTTTGCAAAAGGTGAAGTTAAAATTTTGAAAGTTGCGTTTTTAATCGGAGCAATATATGCGGATGAAAGCACATCCCCTTTCTCGAATTCGTCCGGCTTCGCTGATTTTACCGCCAGCCCTACCCTAGTGCCTGGGCCTGCCTCACTTATATCTTTGTCCTGGCTTTGTATCGATCTTATTATAACTTCCTTGTTGTCCTTTCCATATAGCACGCTATGAACTTTCACGCTACCTTCTCTTACAAAGCCCAAAAGCACAGTGCCTACACCCCTTACTTCGAAAGACTTGTCTATGTCTATAATAGTCATAGGCCCTTGGGGCTCTTTAGGCATGCTGGTCAGCGCATTTGTTATGTTTTCCAGAAGATTTTCCTTTGCCACGATACTATATTTGAGGCCATTTACTGAATTCAATATGGCAGAGATATCGTTATCATCTGTAAATATGACAGGCTTTTTCAAAAGAGCACATCCTATAATTGTTTCGCCGAAAGTCTTGCCAAGCTCCTTTGTGGAAAGAACCACAATATCAGAAAGAGACAAGATCTCAGGAAGTGCGTAAAATTTTGTCTTCAAATCAGAAGCACAAAGAAAAATCAGCACATTTTCTCCGATGCTGCGATTGTAAAAAGTTATGCTGTTCTCGCTCCCCTTTTTGCCCAGGCTTTTTGCAAGTTCCTCGTCTATAGGTATTCCTATTATATTATTCATTCTTCCCTCCTGCATAGTCTCTTTTTATGCTCTCTACTTCCTTTTGAATATCTACGCTAAAGCCGCACTCGCTCAATTCGTAATATGGATAAGCTATGGATATGTCCCTTACAAGCTCTATCTCGTTCTTAATGCCTGCCTTATCGGCAATTGGCAGTTCTGATTCTATGGCAGAGTATACTTTCAGCAGTATGGAATGAAGATTCTTGCTTAAAACTTCCAGGTCCGACTCTTTTATTATTTTTTTCAGTTCTTCCTCACCAAGCTTTGAGACGGAATTATTTTCCTCAAAAGCCTTACTAAGAGTGCGCATCAATTCAGGGGCTGCAGGGTAGAACACCTTGTAAAAAACTAAGCCAAATGATTTTGCAAAGGAGTATCTTAAGGCAAGCTCTGTGGCTATTATCCTCTCCGACGGATCTGAAATGCTCTCTATGTAGTCAAGCAGGTCTACCATCTCTTTTTCTGGCTCTATGATTTTCTTGTTCATCCCTTCCATTATTATCTTAATAGCCCTGGCATGTGATAAGCTTACTTCTTCCAATGCCGAATAATATTCATAATAAGACCTGTTAGACCGCAAAGATTCTTTCCATTTTTTGCCTATAACCGAGAGCCTGTTTTCTATATAAAAAAGGGTGCTCATAAGATGCACTATAAGGTTTATGTCAAGGATAGTGCCGTTAGGCAGCTTTATATATTTTGAGGTAACCTCTCCCTTCTTTCTTTTTACATCTACAAAGCTGGTTGCCTTCTTAATTGCATTTAGGGGATCCTTTTTTATATACTCATAAATGTATGGCTTCGTCCATTCTGGTATATTATACTTCTTGAGCACCTGATCAAATAATTCGTCTGCAGCTCCCAATCGCTTCACCTACTAGCTATTTAAAATAAAAAAATAAAAGAATTGCCTATTTCACTTTTTGGGCTTTGGCTTTGCCAACTTAGATTTTATGGATTTTACTGATTTGTAAAGTGCATAAGCCACTATGATTGCAACCACAATTATGACAAGCGTGCTTGCATAAGCAGGTGTTGACGCCTGCTTTGGCTGCGAAGTCACATTAACAAAGTAGTTTGTCGAAGAACTAAACTGCTGATTCATAACTGTATTAGGCTGGCGCCATTGCTCGTAGAGTGTTACAGGGTATTCTCCTGCAAGGCCTGCAGTACTTACGCTAAGGAAGAAGGTGACGTTTTTGGATTGGCCTGGCTCAAGCACGCTTATGTAGGCATTGCCATCAGCAGGAGTGATTGGATATATAGTCTGAAGGCTCAACAATACCTGCTGTGCAGGTGCGTTGCCTGTATTTCTGATCGTAAACGTAACTGGCACGTAAGAAGCACCAGGAATTAGGGAGCTGCTATTCGAACCAGTTATGTTTATTGAAGCAGCCCTTGAAAATTTGATTGGCAGGAATGTGCTTGAATTATATGCGTGCTGCCCATTCCAGCTGAAATATTCCATTTTGGCAAGTATTGCTGTCATGTTTATCGGAACAGTCTTGTTTGCCTGTATCATAAGGCTCAGTTTTGCGGAGGATTCCGGAGGCAGGCTGCCTATAAAGTAGCTATTAACACCATTTATTTTGATATCATTTCCTTGTACAAATGATATGGTCGCATTTTTTGCTGTGCCTGGGCCTATATTGCTTACATCAAGAGTAAGCGTCTGATTGTAGCCCGGGAAGAGTTCTGGAGGCATCTCTCCTATTATGCTGATATGTAGCTCTGGATTATAGGTAATAACCCTGACAGGCAGGCTGAAGTTTTCCTGAATGGTTTGGTTAAGGTCATTCTGATATGAAACAATGCCATTAACATAATATGTGCCATTATTTATGCTGCTGTTTGCATACATTGAAGCCTGAACAGGCATTGACATGCCTTCGCCTATTATCCCGATATTGAATCTTTGTGCCCCAACAACTTCCAACGAATTGGAACCTTCCAAGTATATACTTACATTCTTGGCGGGCGAGGTGCCTGTGTTTGCAGCACTAAGGCTGATCTGGAAAGCAGATCCTGGAGATATTTGCTGAATTGGATTTGCCGTTATTTTTATTGATGGTCTGCCATAGACGTAAAAATATATTGGCATCTCTGACTGACCTGTTATATATCCAGGACCGGCTAGCTGTGGGACTATGTATGTGGCAAAAACTTCGATGGAGTATTCGCCTTGGCTTAAGGAAGCAGGCACATGAAAAGTGTATATAAAGCGATTGTTGGACAGGCCTCCATATTGGCCGCTCCCTATTGCATTTATCAGGAAATTGTTTGACGGAGATACATTAAGTATCGGATTGCTGCTTGTTATCTGCAAATTGACATTATCTAGGGCATTGTTGTAGGAATTGAAGAGGTTGAATGATATTGTTATGTTGCTACCGGCAACTATTGGCTGCGGAGTTATATAGAGATTGTTGAGGCTCAATGCGCCATTGGCTGATGAGGCAGCAATAAACTGCGCGGAACTCAAGCTGGCAAGCCCGAGCATTGATAACATTCCTAGAACGAACCCAAAAACGATCAAATTTTTAACACTTTCTGCCATTTTTACACCTATATGCTATTAATCTATTGTAGACTTTGAAACCAGCATGCTTATAAAGAAACTTATAATGAAGAAGCCCCCAAGGAAAGCTAAATCCAAGATTATTGCACTTTGAGGATAGTATCCAGATATCATTACGTACCTTATGCCAGAAGTAGCGTATGTCATCGGGTCTATTGAGGAAATAGGCTGGAGGAATGAGGGCAATGCCGAAGCAGGGAAGAATGCCCCTGAAAGGAACCATAAAGGTAATGTTATCATATTTGCTGCTATTGAGAAAGTATCTATTTTACTTATCCTTGAAGCAAGCACCACAGTAACCGCACTGAAGCCAAGGGAAACCATCCCGGAAAGTATGACTATCCAGATAAATCCTACAAATCCCATTGCTATGGTGACGCCATCAAGGAGGCCTATGCCAAGCGCCACAATGGAATAGAATATAGAGACAGTTACGCTGTATATTATTTTGCTCAAAAGCACAGCGCTCTTGTTTATTGGGGTAATCATAAATGCCTTGTAATTGCCCAACTGCCTATCGCTTATTAGAGACATGCCTCCCCCAAAAGTTGAGCCGAAAACTGCGACCATTACTATTATGCCGCCTATCAGGAAGTCCTTGTAGCTTATTGCGTTTGCATAGGCAATGTTTGCCTGGACGGTTGGAGCATTTGATTGCAGGTCTACTTTACTTCCCATACCCTGAGCAGTAGATTCCACTACGCCGACAGCTGCTGATGATGATACAAAATTGCTTGTAGAATAGTATACCTCAACAGCAGGATTGCCGTTTATGTTTGCAGGAAATGTTGGAGCAATTACTATTACCATTGAAACTTTGCCTGCATGCAACAGATAAAAGGCATCCGCTTCTGTAGTCATCTTTTCTACTGTGATGCTGCCGGAATTTTCAAGCGCATTTATAAATGAAACAGAAGATGGATTATTTGCATAATTGACTATTGCTGCAGGAACATTTTGAGCTGCATTGCTCCCCATGCTACCAAATATAAGTATTAGTATGGTAGGAAACAAAAGCCCGCGTATTATGTTGGTCTTCAAATGCCTGCGGAATATTATGAGCTCCCTTTTGTAAAGTGCTATCGTATCTCTGTACAAGCCCATCGATTCACCTCCTTGCCCTAACCAGATCCATGCGAGATACGTTTTCTCCTGTAGAATCCCTCAAACCGCTTCCCGTAAGCTTTATGAAAACATCGTCAAGAGTAGGCAGGTGTATGCTGATTGAATAAAGCTCTATTTTTTCCTTGGAAAATTGTAAAGATATGTCCTTGAGAATCTGATATATGTTTTCTTTGCTTACTACAGCGTTTATCTTCTGCTCATCAAGTTTTGCTTCGAGCTTGAAGACATTTTTAAGCAACTCTGCAGCCTTTGCTGCGTCCTCTTTGCTGGCTATCATCTCAAGAATGAGGCCTTCTGCGGCCATTCTCTTGAGCTCCACAGGAGTGCCTATTGCCTTTATGGTACCATGATCTATTATTGCTATCCTATCGCAAAGGGCATCTGCCTCTTCCAAGTATTGGGTTGTAAGTATCAATGTCATGCCCCGTTCGCTATTTAGCCTTTCTATCTGGTTCCACATGTTTACGCGGTTTTGGACATCCAAGCCGGTAGTCGGCTCATCCAGTATAAGGAGCTGCGGATCGTTTAGCATTGACTTGGTAAGTCCTAGCCTGCGCTGCATGCCACCAGAAAAAGTGCCTGCAGGCACATCGCTGAAATTTTTTAGGTCTACCTCTTCAAGCGCAGAATCTATTTTTGATGGAATAGTTGCCTTGTCCAGCTCATAAAGATCAGCAAAAAGCTGCAGATTCTCCCTTGCTGTTAAATCTGGCTCCACTACTGTCTCCTGTGTCATCACGCTTATGCTTTTTTTAATCTTTTCTGGATTCTTATGGACATCTATTCCATTAACATATATGTTGCCAGATGTGGG
>JBMFSF010000012.1:0-20719 GCA_049967695.1 Candidatus Micrarchaeia archaeon | reverse complement strand
AACCCAAAAAGTATTTAAATTTATATAAAGAAGAATGAAATAAAAGATGTAGAGGCGGGTGTATGAAACAACATGTAAGGGACCACATAAAAAGATATTGGCACTTTGCCTACAGGAGGGCAATAGGCGCATCAATATTGACAATAGCGATTGCAATTGCAATTGGAGCACTTTTTGAAATAGGCTTTGCGGAAATTTCTTCAAGCATTTCTTATATACTTATGCTTGTGCTTGGATTATTTACTACTGTTGTGATACTGCTTAATTTTGCAAATGCGCATCTACTTTCGGTAAGGCACATGACAAAAGAAGAGCATGAAGTACACAATAGATATATGCTTGCATGGTTTTCAATACTTCTAGCTGGCATAGCAATTTTCGCCCTTCCTTTCTTGCTTTTCGGGAATGCAGCCTCGATTACGCTTTATCTTTTCATGGTAGGTGGCATATTCTGGGTCATATATCTTTCAACCGCCCTGCTTTTTGACAGCTATTATCATGAAATGGCGTTCGGCGCTTCCATATTATGGATTATGTTTGGATTTGTAATGCTAGCGCCACCAATTGCCTCGGCTTTGCAAAACTCAGTAAACGAACAAATAACGATTATTATGCTTATCGCAGTGCTTGGAATAATAGGAGGGATGATGCTGTTCAGCTCGGCCAGGGAATTTTCAATAGAGTTTGAAAAACTTGCTCAGGAAGAAGACAAAAAGCTGCAGAGAGGCAATGTCAAGCAAATGAAAAAAAGCAAGGGCAGAAAGTAGAGATGGAAAACAAAGAGGTAGCAAGCCTTTTAGGAGAAATTGCAGAAATGCTTGCAATGGACGAGCAGTCCGCCTCGAGGTTTGAAATAAACGCATACCTGAAGGCTGCAGCTACAATCGAATCCTTGCAGAAACCGATAGAGGAGATTTATAAAGAAGGAGGCATAAAGGCACTTATGGATTTGCCGGGTATAGGAAGCGGAATAGCAAAAAAGATAGAAGAGTTCATAAAGACCGGAAAGATAAGCAAACATGAGGAGCTGAAGAAAAAATATCCTATAAAATTCAGCGAACTCACAAGCATAGAAGGGCTCGGCCCCAGGAAGATATTGAGCTTATATAAGGAGCTTAATGTCACAGACCTTAAATCGCTTAAAAAAGCTGCAGAGGAGCACAAAATAAGCAAACTCCCTAATTTTGGCGAAAAGAGCGAGGCACAAATTCTAGAGAACATAAAACTGGCTGAATCCGGCAAAGGAAGAGTACTGCTTGGCCATGCACTTCCCGAAGCAGAATCAATAATAAAAAGGCTGATCGGAAGCGGGCTTGTCGAAAATGCAGTAGTAGCAGGATCAACTAGGAGGATGAAGGAAACGGTGGGAGACATAGATATACTGGCAACCTCTAGCAAGAGCCGCGAAGCAATGGACTTTTTTGTAAACATGGATGAGGTTAAGGGAATAATAGCAAAAGGCGATACGAAAACAACAGTATGGCTTAACTTGGGCTTAAGCTGTGATTTGAGGATTGTAGAACCAAAAAGCTTTGGAGCTGCATTGCAATACTTCACAGGTAGCAAGGAGCACAACATAAAAGTCAGAAGGATTGCAATAAAGAATGGATACAAGCTCAACGAATACGGCCTTTTTGACAAAACTGGCAAGAACGTGGCGAGCGGTAGCGAGGGGGAGATATATGAAAAAATAGGCATGGAAGTGATGGCGCCAGAGATGCGGGAAGACAAAGGAGAGATTGAGCTGGCACTGAAGCATAAAATACCAAATATAATAGGTTACAACGATCTACAAGGGGATTTGCATACACATACAAAGGAAAGCGATGGCTTGAATACCATAGAGGAGATGGCAGAAGAAGCAAAAAACAAGGGCTTCGAATATTTTGCAACTACAAATCATACAAAAAGCCTGAAGATTGCACATGGTATGAACGAAAGGCAATTCGCAGACTTTTTCAGGCATGTTGATGAGCTAAACAGCAAAGAGAATTTTCCTTATATACTCAAGGGAGCTGAGGTAGACATATTGAAAGACGGAAGCCTTGACCTCGAAAGAAGTACGCTAGAAAGCATGGACTGCGTAGTTGCATCTGTTCACACAGGCTTCAACATGACTGAAGAGGAAATGACAAAAAGAGTAATAAAAGCTATAGAAAGCAAAATGGTAAACATAATAGGCCACCCAACAGGAAGAGTGATTGGCGAGCGAGATCCTTACAAAATAGATGTAAGGAAAGTGGCAGAAGCCGCAGAATCAAGCGGCGTTGCACTAGAGATAAATTCTTTCATAAACAGGTTGGACCTGAATGATGAAATCATACATGACCTTTCTTCTTATAAGGTAATGTTTGCAATAGACTCCGATGCACACCAGAAGGAGCATTTCAATTTCCTGCGTTACGGTGTAGGAATTGCCAGGAGGGGCTGGCTAAGCAAGGAAAGGGTAATAAATACTTTGCAGCTAAAAGAGTTACTGGCTTTTCTTGGCAGATAGGTGTTTCTTTTGGCAGACAAGGTAGTGGAATACAGGCAGATGATCCAGATACTTGTAATGTTCATGATTGTGCAGTTCTTCGGCTTGCTCCTTGCTACGCTTGTTTTCAGCGGGGCAACAATGCAGGAGATTACTTCCACAGAGGTAATGAATTCCGACACCGAAGTGCTGTTTTACATAGCATATATTGTAATAGCTGCTGCAATTCTTGTCCTTCTATTCAAATATATAAACGGGCGTTTACTTTTCAGGATACTTGAAGCAGTTGTAATAGTAGTTTCATCGTTTTTTGTTTTTTATGTGCTATCGAATTACATAATTGGAAACAACAATGCTGCCACTCTAATAGGAATTGCCGCTGCACTTTTGCTCATTTATGAAAAAAACAAGCACCAATCCCTCAGAAATACCGCCGCGATATTGGGAAGCGTAGGTGTTGGGCTCGTGCTGGGAATGTCGTTTACGTTTGAAACTGCATATATATTTATGGGTATACTTGCCATATACGATTTCGTGGCTGTATTTATAACAAAACACATGTTATCGCTGGCCAGAGTAGCAGAGGAAAACAACCTTGCTCTTATGATTGGAGTTAACGAAATAAAAGGCGTACCCGAAACAGAGGTAAGCAAGAAGACAAGAATGGAAATAAAAAAAGAATATGACAAGCTAAAAAGCCCTGAAGCTATGTTTTTCAAAAACAAAAAGCTCGTGCCGATGCTTGCAAGAGTCGAGCTTGGAACAGGGGATTTGGGAGTACCACTCATGGTTGCAATATCTGCTTTCGGCACATCAACGAACTTTGTGCTAAGTTTTTTTGTGATATTCGGTGCAATAGCAGGACTGGTTGCCACAATGTTAATCCTCAAGAAATACAAGAGGGCCTTGCCTGCAATACCTCCGCTGTTCGCAGGCATAACCCTTTTCGTTGGATTATACATGCTGCTTTTTTAGAGCTTTGGCTAATCATAAAAGTTAAGCTACAGAATTGAATTGTATTTGACCTACTGAAAGTGCAGTCAAAGGCTAAACTTCTGACATTTTCAGGTAGCTTTTTAATATATGGAAATTTTCTTCTGTCTGTTGCATTTTCTGCTTTAGCTCTTCTATTATCTCCTCCTTGTCCTGCTGCTTGCTGCATAGAAGTACATAGTTGAACCTGCTGCCCGCGTTTATCTTGTAGATTTTGAATAGGCTTGCCAGTCTCCTTTCATAAGCAGTGTAATCCAATGTGTGCAATATATTCTCAGCAACGTTTATTGCCAATATTCCGCTGCTTGACAAAGAAGAATATGCATCCCTGACAAAGCTTTCTGTGCGAAAGGAATTTGGAATGCTAAGATTATCATAAGCGTCTAAAATTATGTAGTCATAGACGTCAACCTTGCCATGCAGAAAACTGGCGCCATCTCTGACTATTATATTTGCTTCTATATCAGGATAGAATTTTTTTGCTGCCTCTACTATTTTCTCATCTATTTCGACAATATCCATTTTTATCCTGTTGCCGAAGAGCTCTTTGAATTGATAAGCAATGGTGCCGCCGCCAAGGCCGATCATAAGTATCCTAGGCTTTTCTTTGAGGTACCCCAAAGGAATAAAATAATCCCAATAGGATTTTGTATAAACACTATTTGCGTTTATCCTTGAATAAGTTATGTTGTTTACAGTTACAATCTTCTCATCCTTTCCTTCTACTATTGCGATTTCCCTGCCATTGTAATTTTTCGAGTATACTTTCCTAAAAGGATATATAAAACCAAATCTTCGCAATATTTTTTCAGCTAATTTCATTAAATCATGTAGCGTTATGAAGCTCTCTTCATGTTATTCTGTCATAAAGTTATGCAGCAGGATTTTATAAATGTTCTTTATTTCCTGCCTGGATTAATTGAAAGGGCTAGGCGATACCAAAATCAGTACATTGAAGAAGGGGTTTTGTCTGCTGAAAGAAAGAGCTCCTTGCCATTTTTTATATCCTTAACAAGAAGAATCTTTCCATTATGTGAAATCTTTTCTATTACATATATTCTATTTAGCTCAAGATTTTCTCCTTGGAATGTGTAAAATATATATGGCTTTTCAAGCACCTTTCCGCCAGGGTTTGATGGATATCTGAATATATCTACCAGAGCCTTTTCAGGTATTCCTGGAATTGATGAGTTCCCATATCTGTTTATCTCCTCAACTTGCAGATAATCCCCAACCCTGGGTGAAAAAGCTATTGAAGCAAGATATGAATCAAGGTTTTTTACTTGGTTGTTTATAGCAACGCCAAGTTCTTTTGAAAACTTTTGCACACTTTTACTTGCTGCTTCCTTTGATTCATTTACCACGGAAGCGCCTTGCTCGTAAGTTTTGCGCAGCAGTTTTGCTATATCTTCTTTGTGTTCTAAAGCTTCAAAAGCACCAAGGGCAACACTACTGCCTATAACTGCAGATATTATTATGTCCTTGGCAACATTAGATTTTTTCTTATCTGTTTCCATATCAATCTATGTGCTTTATAATAAGTATTATAAAAAGATTGTGATAATTTTGCTTATCGATGCAAGCATTGAAAAGGAAAGAAAAAATAAGAAATCCTTTTATATTTTTCATTAAGTATTATGAGTGGTGATAAAATGCCTTTTATAGACACGCTGGCAGTCATGTTGCTCTCGCTTGGAATAAGCACTGCAATACTAGCTGCGTACTTCCTGATGAACGCGTTGGGAAGAAGAGAGATCAAAAACCTTTATGCACCGATGTTTGTGTTTGGTGCATTTGATGCAATAAGCGGAGGCATAATGTCTTTCACATGGCCATTGCCTGGAGCATATAACATGCTTTTTGGGGATCCCTTACTGATGCTGGGTTTAATAATGATTGCAGGAGCATATATGCTTGCAAAGGAGATGAATGTTGGCATACTTTCTGTCGCAGGGGTATTTCTAGGCATATATCTTGCAGTGGAAAGCGCGGGTATCGTAAACTTCAAGCTTGAAAGCGGAGACAACTTGTCAGCTGCCTTGGGATTGTATGTACTTTCTGCAGTAGCCGGAATAATATCGCCTGTAGCAATGCTTAACGCTAAAAAGAGAAAAAGAGCTTACTATTTGATGTTTGCAATATTAGCCTTAATAACTCTTGTAGCATTATTCATAGGATATTTAGGCATATACGAACATTTGGCAAGCCCACCGTGATTGCATGGACCAAGTAGAAGTTAGGCATGAGGGAAACCGTTTCTACGTTGAAACTAAGCATGGAGATGCAGAACTACTTTATAGGATAGAAGACAATAAGATGATTATATACAAGACCTTCGTACCTGAAGAGGAGAGGCACGCTGGCATAGCCCACCAGATGACAGAAAAGGCAACGGAGTATGCTAACGAAAACAAGCTTGTGGTTGTGCCTGCATGCGAATATGCCCAGCACTTTATGGAAAAAAAGGCTATGGGGGAAGGACAGCAACACGCTTGAGGAGCAGGTACAAAGCAGCGTATGTAGGCAAGCTTACATCCTGATTAATGAACGGGCCATAGCTTCTATCTCCAATAGTAAACTCCGGCACTGACAGCGCATGAACTTTAATCTCACCCTCCTTGAATATTATGGATTCTTTCATTGGATCGAAGCGCTCAAGTTCCGATATGCTCCCTATAGTCTTGGCAAGCAAGCCAGTGTCGCCGTGTATTGTATCTGCAGCCCTGACAAGATGGTGTATGCTGTTCGTAACGTTTTTGTCTATTGTGCTTGTCTGCGTTATTGTCATTCCTGAAAGCACGCTTCTCCAGAATTCTGCCTTTTTTGGTATGTTTATCTTGTCCCAGTTGCCAGTTGTTATGCCAAATATGACATCGCTCTTGTTCTTTACCAACCTTCTAGCTGTGGACTTGTCGACATTGAGCTTCATCAGTTTTTCTTCGCCTTCGTTCAAAGCAGATATCACTCCTCTTGCAAGCTTCCCGCCCCAACCAGGAGTTGATGGAGTTGGACCGCGCAGTACAGTACCTCGCACACCCATGTTGGGAAAAAATTCACTAAGCTCTATTCCCGTACCTGTTATGTAATCTGTAATCTGCTTCCTTGCTTCATCGTCCAAACCGAACAGTCTTTTATTCTTAACGTGAACGTGGTAGCCGCGGTTACCACTAAAATTTATCGAGAGGTCCTTCTCAGATATGCCAAAATCAGGGATTAGAAAATCTTCAATAAGCCGCAGGGTCTGATCCCTTATTTCGCTAAGGCATTTGGAGCAAACCCATCCTTTCCCATGTTTCAGCTGACACTCCAAGTTCAGGTCGGTAGCGTCAAGATCAAAAACAAGCTCAGAGCCAAGCCATCCCTTGTTTTCCATTGGACGCGCTGCAGGGTCTTTATAAAAAGCTGTTGATACAGAAATAAAGGCAGGAACATTTAGCATCAAATAGTCTTTAAATTCCTTATAGCTCTTGAATGCGATGTGCCTCTTGTTTATCTTGCTTTCGAAGTCGCCGAAGCCAAATTCCCTGCTTTCTATGCTTTCTATTTGTATGTTTGCATTTTTGTAAAAAGAGTAGAATTTAGCCCGTGCAAGATTCTCTATAGCAATATCCAGCATCGCAATCAATAATATTGCAGTGTAAATATATAAAGAATAATGTTCAAATAAAACCATGGAAGAAATAAAGCAAGTAATAATAGTAAGATCTGATCTAGAAATGAGCAAAGGCAAAACTGCGGCCCAGGTTGCACATGCGTCGCTAATGAGTTATTTTGAAGCTGAAAAAGCAGACAAGAGTATAGCAGATGAATGGCTCAAAACTGGCGAAAAGAAGATTGTGTTAAAAGTAAGCAATGAAGAAGCATTGGTAAAACTTTACAACGCGTTCAAGTTCAGAGGAGTACCGTGCGCACTTGTAACAGACGCTGGGCTCACAGAAATACCACCAGGATCAAAGACTGCACTCGGAGTAGGCCCATGGATAAGCAGCAAGGTAGACGAATTCACATCCGGGCTTAAGCTCCTGTAAAAAGCTAGGTAAACACTATTTATGGAATAACGAACTGAAATATATATATCCTTTTCTGCACTATATTATCCATGCAATATAGTGCAAAGAGGTACTTTACAGAATGCTTAGCAGAAAGCCCAGGATTTCAATCGCGGGATGAATGCAAAGTGCATAAATTTATTAATTGTAGCTAAATATAAGGCAGTAAAGTAATTGAAGTGAACACAGATGGTGCAATGATGCCAATGGTTGAAACAAACCCTGAAACCATAGGAACAACACTAATTTATTCGTGGGAGGATGTCAGAGAATACTGCATTAGAATGTAGGGAATGTAACTCACTTTGTTAGTAGGAATGCTGCAAAGAAAGGTATTTAAAAGATAAAGAGAAATATTATGCGTTGGTGTTTAATGTGGGAAAATTCGCAGTAGCAGATGCTCAGCTGATGTCAGTAAAGATATGCAAAAGGTGCAAAGCCAGAAATAGTATAAACAGCACAAAATGCAGGAAATGTGGATATACTGCCTTAAGAATGAAAAACAAAGTAGTAAAGAGGAAGAAGTAGCTTTTCCTATAAATGATATTATGGTAGAATTGACACCGATAGAGCAGGCAATTGTAAAAGCTATGCAAGAGCTTGGAGCAACAAAGGACACAAGCATAAAAACTGCTGACGACATAACAAAGAAATGCAACAGGCCAAAAGGATTGGTAACAAACGCACTCGTGTCATTGACGCAAAAAGGAGTCATAAAGAGAGTAGCTAGGGAAAAGGCGGCAGGTTATTATGTTATACAGCATTGAGGTGCACATATGGATCCTGAAGAGTATATAGACTTCATGGCAAAATACAAGGACTGGAAAGCAGAAGATACATTAAAAATAAAGGAAGACACAGAAAAAGGCGAAATAGTTTTGCACCTGATAAAAATAAAGAACGAGATATTCGAAAAAACATACAGTGCCCTTGGAATAGAAATAAGCAGTTTAGATAAAATTGCAGATTCAATCTGCAAGGAAAGCAAAGAGTTTGACGAGGCGATGAAAAAAGTCGAGGACATAAAAACAAAAAAAGAGATAGAAGAAGCATGCGGTTCTATGAAACTCATTGGCATTGCAGAGAATTATGTCATAAGCAAAGTATTAAATGCGAAAGGATTTCGGGTAATTGTCAATGTAGAAGATATAAATAGATGCTTGAAGAATGATATTAAAGTATCAAAGTGAGATTATGGTAGAATTGACACCGATAGAGCAGGCAATTGTAAAAGCTATGCAAGAGCTTGGAGCAACAAAGGACACAAGCATAAAAACTGCTGACGACATAACAAAGAAATGCAACAGGCCAAAAGGATTGGTAACAAACGCACTCGTGTCATTGACGCAAAAAGGAGTCATAAAGAGAGTAGCTAGGGAAAAGGCGGCAGGTTATTATGTTATACAGCATTGAGGTGCACATATGGATCCTGAAGAGTATATAGACTTCATGGCAAAATACAAGGACTGGGTTGCAATCAAGAGGATGACCATAAGAGATATAACAAAACCAGAGGATATTGCATTCCATTTGGCGAGCATAAACAAAGCAATAGACAGCAGAGTGTATAAGTTACTTGGCATAAATACAGGAGCTCTTGACGAAATAGCTAAAAAGGCAAAAGGCAGGAAAAAAATATCGTCACTTGCTGAAGCAGTAAAAAAAGTTGATGAGGAAAGTACAAAAAAACTGATAGAAGAAGCATGTGAATCTAAGACAATGGAACCTATAGCAAGAAGCTATCTTCTTAACAGGATCGCAAGCAACATGGGCTTTAGCCCGGAAATAACGCCAGACATAATCACAAAACTTTATCCTGAAGCAAAACTAAAGCTTCCTGCAATGCGCGGAAGAAAGGCGAAAAAGCTTGAGTAGTACAAACAAAAATGATGCTGCAACATGCATAGAAAAGTTGTCAAAAGAGGGAAGCAACGGCTATGCAATAGTGCATTCCCAAGATCTTGATGGAATTACGTCTGCTGCTTTTCTCGTACATTATTTCAATATGCAGGCAAAGCACGTATTCTTTGGCAAGCCAGGTAAAAGAATAGAGGAGGTAATAAAAAAAATGAAAGGCAACATGCCAAAAAAAAGTGTTATAGTTGTAGCAGACTTGGCTTATAATCCTTCAGTGCACGCGCAGATGGAAAGCTTTGTAAAGGAAATGAAAAACAGAGGCAATTATGTTGCTTGGATAGATCACCATCCAATTGATGCAAAAGGCAGGAAGGCATTGCAGCAATGTGATTTTTTGATGGTAAGAGAGTATAAAAGCTGCGCCGCTGAATTAATATATAAAAAGTTGGTAAAACCTGCGCATGGACCAGATGATTATGGAGAAAACATGTGCACAATAGCACATATATCCGACTTCAATATAAAAAATACTAAATATGATGGGCTCATTAGAATTATTAGTGGAGCAATATCGTTTTTGAGTGGCAAAAATGATTTATATGGATTGCGGAAGATAACAGACACAATAAGCAAGGGAGAGCTTAAAAACGCGTTTATAGAAAGAAACTATCGCAATTATGTGACAGAAGCAAAGAAGAGCAAAATTTATCTAGTAAAGAGCATAAAAATGTATGTTTTTGGTGGCAAAAAAATAGGTATTGGTTTTGGAAAAAATGTGTCAAGCAACGAAGCCTGCGCTGCCATAGAAAAAAAGACTAGCTGTGATGTTTCTGCGTATGTAAACATAAGGGAAAACACGCTTCACTTGCGTGGCAATGGAACCGAATGCCTTAAAATTGCAAAATATTTTGGCGGCAATGGGCATCCTTATGCAAGCGGAGCAGACATAACAGGCATAAACCTTAACAGCACAAGTGGCAAAAAAGAGTTTTTAAAAGAGCTTGAAAGTGCAGCAGAACAAGCGTATACTTCTTGATTTTCCTATAAACAAATAGCTACTACCTTATTCGTTGCCGATTGGCAAAACTGCAATTTTACAACAGCAGTAAAAGTACGCAGCTGAGGCTATATAAGTACTGCTGCAGCTACAGCACAACTCCATTTCCCTTTTCTAACCCTACAACTTACAGATACGCTTCTGGTGGTTATATGCCCAACTATTGCACCGGCCGACCTTGAGGTATTTAGCATTGAAACAGCAAGTTTTTTTGCTTTTGCACTAGAAATTGATTGGCTCTCTCCGACAGCTTCATACTCGCTTAGATACCCGTAATCCTTTTCTGGAATGGCTGCTCCAACACTTGCTGATATCAATTTTCCCTCTTCTTTAGAATCTATTCTACTTAGCACGAGAAATACTATTTTCCCGGGTTCAAGCTTATGCAAGCCTTCTTCTGGACTTATAATCCTACAATTGGGCGGGATTATACTTGAGACTCTAACAAGATTAAATTTTTCTATGCCTGCATCTCTTAGTGCATGTTCAAATGCTTCTAGCTCATTATCAGCAGACCCTTTGCCTTTTGTAAAAAACAGTGCTTGCGGCACCATATTCTTCATAAATTCACTTTTTTGCAAATTTTTTAATTGCTTCTAAGCTGCCAGCAACTATTGCTTGGGCACCTGTTATTGTAATCAAAGCAGGAATAGGGTTTGCAGTAAGCACACTTGCAGCAATACTGCTTGATATTAAGATATGGCTGGTTTTTGAAGAAAGCAATTCTGAAAGCTTGTGCCATGCACTTAAAGACATACGCGTATCTCCATCTATTTCGGCATAGCACACCCCTTCTTTAAAAACTCTGATTTTTCTGTCTTCTTCACTTGCCAGAACGCACACAACCTCAGGTGCAACTCTTGTAGTGCCAAGAGCAAACGCATGTCTTTTACCATGATTTAAATAAGTGTATGAATGTATCAATGTAGCAGATATGCTTACAAGCTCGCCTTTTCTGTTTATTATCATTGCTCCATCCAAAGAGGCAAGCTTTTTTATAACAGGCAAGTCGCTCTTATTAAAAAGCGAAAGGCGCGAAATTTTTTTGCCGTTGCGCTTATAAAGCAGAGGCTTTGAAAATTTATAATACTTTACCCTAGGCACACCCGTCTCTATAGCGAATAGGCAGCCTTCTTTTTGATCATATGACAAGGCTATGCACGTCTCTATCAATCTATTGCTATCTAAGTACCTTTTCATTCATCACACTTTTCCTTCTCGTATAAATAAAATCATTATCTTTCTTTAAACCAGATATTTATTGCTTTTCTGCAAAAAAGAGAATTGGTTGGTTCTAAATAGAAATAAAGATTATCTGGTTTCAATCTTTTGCTTTATAACTTCGCCAAGCGTTATTCCGGCACTTATCTCTGGTTCAACAAGGAAATCTATACCAAATTTTACGAGTTGGCTCAAATCATCTGCTTTATTAACTCTTGCAACTATCTTTGGCTTTTTGCTAATCTCTCGTATGCTCAAAGCAAGAATCGCGTTTTTTGTTGTATCTTCGCCACATAGTATCACTGCAGTTGCATATGAAACGTTCATCTTTCTTAAAATCTCTGCAGAATCTAAGCTTCCAATCAAAAACGGCTTTGAAGAAGCGTATAAAAAGCGGGCATCCTTTTCATTATCTGTGAGCACAACATACTTTTTACCTTTATTTTCAAGCTCTTGAATCAGACTTTGTGCAAGGTTGTTAAAATTAACTAATATGAAGTGATCATGCATCTTGCTGATCTTTCGCATTGTAGAACGCTCTTTCAGTTTTATAGGTTCTATGAAATCATAAAAGAAGGCAGTAATCATAGCTTCAGTAAGTACAAACTCTATACTGCCAAAAATATCCGCAAGAACTATAAAAGGATTTGAGTATAGTTTTGTAGGTATAAAATCTGGATAGTATATTCCAAACAAATTTAATAAGATCCATATAAATGAAAGATCATAGCCCAGCCCGCTAATGCAAGCCAGAACGAATGAAACTACAAAGAGCAGCCCTATGATAATTGAAAAAAGTCTAAGCATGTTTCTGGTTTGGCTGAACATCAGTTACCACCTATGTGGGTTATTATCTCTTCACCGATATAGATGCCGGCAACTGCTTCTGGTACTATACATACGTTTGCACCTGCTCTGAACATTTTCGGAACCAAGTTTTCATCATTGGCTTTCACAATTGCTTTGACTTTTGGAGAAAGCTTCTTGGCAGATATTAAACCCAAAATATTTTCAAAATCGTCGTCAGAAGTAAATATTATATAACGTGCTGTATTTATCATTGCGGTTTTCAAGTATATTTCA
This sequence comes from Candidatus Micrarchaeia archaeon, assembly GCA_049967695.1. Lineage (GTDB taxonomy): Archaea > Micrarchaeota > Micrarchaeia > Micrarchaeales > Micrarchaeaceae > JBMFSF01. Next base: position 7,983 of record JBMFSF010000012.1, on the reverse strand, counting down.
TACTTGAAATCGCCTTCTATTATTGTATAGCCAAGATCCCTTGCAGTATCCGCAGCAACCTTATTTCCTTCTATAATTACAAAATCCATCAATCTTCTGGAAAGTTCTGCTGCAATCTCATCGGAAAACTTTGAATAGCCACAGATTATTACATGGTTAGACATGTGCTTTACTTCGATTTTGCTTAAAATTTTTCTTATGTCCCTACTTGATAATACATCTATAATGATAGCTATAAGAAAGCCGATGACCGTAATCCTTGCTATTCCAGTAAGGAGAAGAAGCAGAACAAAAATGGGAAAGTTGCTGGTAAGAGGGGCTACCGCATATTTCGGAAAAACGCCTTCTGCGTCAAAAAAGTAGGTAAGCACATAGTATAAAGAAGTGAAAAAATCACCATGAAATATTATAAAAAGTTCAATAAAAGAAAAAGAGACAATAGCTACAAGGGCAATAAACATAAAAAGCAAATAATGCTTCGTAAGTGCTATATCTGTTTGGAAAATCTTTGACATGGAATCCTCTAATCAAGTTATTCCGAGCTCTTTAAGTATTTCTTTGCTCACAGTTTTTTGTGGCATTATAACATAATCTGCCTTTGCTTCAATTAGCTTCTCTCTCATAAATTCATCATTTGCCCTAGTTGCTATAAAAAGTTTCTTATTAAGATCTCGTGCAGTAAGAACAGCAAAAAGGTTCTTTGCGTCATTGTCCATAACAACTGCTATAGCTTTTGCGGTAGATATTGACGCTTGCTTAAGATTTATAGAAAGAGTGGCATCACCGGTTAAAACCTGGTAGCCGTTAGCTCGCATTTTATCTGCAGTTTTTTCGTTCTGCTCTATTATAATAAAAGGAATATTTCCTTCAGAAAGCATTGCAGCAATCTTCTGACCTACTATTCCACCGCCACAAATAATTACATGATTTGTCATCACTTTACCTTCCATGGTATCATTTTTATTAAAACTTCGATTTTACCTCTTTTATAGCAATGTATTTACAACACTATTCATATTTATATAGGTTACGGTAACTTATATACACAAAAGCGAAAAGGAGTGCATGAGCATACGTATAAAAAATGCGTGGATTGTGAAGCAGGATGCAAACAGGCAAGTAGACAAACAAGATATTTACATAAACGGCAATGAAATAGAGGAGATTTCAAAAAGAATCAACACAGAAGCAGACTATGAAATAGAAGTAAAAAACATGATAGTGATTCCAGGACTAATAAATACGCATACGCACATTGCAATGCATCCGTTCAGAGGTCTTGTAGATGATATTCCCCTAAATAGATTTTTAGATATTACATCAAAGTATGACAGAAAAAGATCAGAAAAGGACATATTTGAAAGTGCACTTGCGGGAGCAACTGAATCTGTACGCTTTGGAACCACGACGGTTGTAGATTTATATTATTCAGAAGACATAATAGAAAAAGCGCTAGAAAAAGTTGGCTTAAGGGCAATATTGGCTTGGGTAGTGCTAGACAAGAAATTTACTACACAAACGGGATTGCCAATAAGAAATGCAATTAACTTCGTAAATAAAAGGCATAACGGAATTGTAGAGCGCAGTCTTGGCTTTCAAGGTATATATGTGTGTGATGACGAGACGCTACTTAAAGGAATGGAATTTGCACGCAAGGAGAACCTTATTGTACCAATGCACATAGCAGAAACGGAATTAGAAGTAAAAAACTGCTTAAAAAGCAAGAAAGAATCAGTAGTGGAACACCTAAACAAAATAGGATTTCTGACCAAGAATTTACTTGCAGTACATTCGATTTTTCTTAACAAAAAAGAGATTGATTTATTTGCAAAAAAAGGCATATCAATTTCTCACAATCCAACAAGCAACATGAAGCTTGGCAACGGCATAGCCAATATACCAGACATGCTTAAAAGAGGCATAAACATCTCTTTAGGAACGGATAGCGTATCAAGCAACAACAACTTAGATATGTTTAAAGAAATGAAGCTTGCTGCACTGATACAAAAAGGTTATACTAAAAATGCATCTGCGATATCTGCACAAGATGCTTTAGACTTTGCTACAATAAACGGCGCAAAAGCAATAGGCAAAGAAAAAGAGATAGGCAGTATAGAAGAAGGAAAAAAGGCTGATTTGGTTATCATAGATCCGAAGCCCAATGGATTACCACTAAGGCAGGGAAATATAATCTCGGCAGCAGTATATGCAATTGAAGGATTAAATGTTATGGATGTAATTATTAATGGCAATTTAATATTGAAGGATAGAAAGATACAAAATAGCACTGCAAAAGGCAAAGATAGCGTTTGAGCAACAAAAAGGTATATAATCCTAAAAGATATATAAATAACTGATGAGAATGCTCACGAAAATAAATTTTCCGTACGTTTGATTAGGTAATGATATGAATGATCAAGTAGATATAGGAAATGGACCTTCAACAAATAATCCAACAGAGGGCAGCGCCCAGCAGAATTGGCAGGGTGTACAAGTTGAAATTACTCCGCAACAGCAGCAGATACCAGATCTTTCAAATATAACATTAAAAAAAGTTACAGTGCCTAAAAAAAAGAAAGTTCCAACAACGTTAATAGGCATTTTGGCTCTTGTTATTGCTATAGTGGCCGTAGGAGGCATTTATGAAATGCATGGCGTAGCAAAAACCAGTAGTTCTTCAACAACAACTATAAAATATATCCCCATAAGCAATTTCAGCAGTTGTGAGACCTTTGACAAACCAGGTACATATTATTTATCAAATAACATTGTTTTTAATAGTATATATGGAACGTGCATAGATATAACATCAGATAATGTCAAATTGATATGCAACAAAAATAATATCATAGGAAAAGGCCCATATTCTTCAAGCCCACCTTATAGTTACGGAATTTTGATAAATGGCAAAAGCAATGTATCTGTATATGGATGTCAGATAAGCAATTTTTCGTTTGGAATATTTATAACAAACAGCTCGCATATTAATATCACAAATAATAACTTAACCTCCGACTTTATGTCAGGCATAGTATTAGAAAATTCAAGTAATGCTAATGTTTCTACCAATTTTATTTCGAAATCTTTAAGCACGCTGGGAGCAATATATATAGGAAAAAATTCTAGCGGCAATAAGTTTTTACAGAATACCTTATTTTACAATTCACAGTATGGTTTTAATATAAGCTCAACCGGAAATAGATTTGTGAACAATTCAGTTACTCAAACCCCAATATCTTTCCTTTGCAGCGGAATTTATGGATTCAAGGACAGCAACAATGCCAAAGGCAACTTTTGCTATAATAATACAGGTTGCAGTTTCATAAACTGCATGGGCAAAAATAGTCAAGTAAATCTTAATGCACTCACCCTTTCCAATAATATATCTTATTGCGGAGTCATATCAAAACCAGGCACGTATGTATTACAAGGAAATATAGACATGGGTACACTTGTTAATACCTCGGCGATATCAAGCCCATGTTTGATGATAAATACAAGTAATGTTACATTGAACTGTAACAATTTTAAGATTTCAAATGGCACCATAGGTATAGAAGAAAAGAGTGCATCAAATATTACTCTAGAAAACTGTAATATTTACAATTTTCATACAGGCGTCTTGCTATCAGGAATTTCAAATTCTTCAATTTTAAATTTAAATGTAAACTATGGAGGCACACAAAATAAGTTTATACCTGGACAAAGCGGTGGAATAGTTGGAATAAATATCAATAAAATGTTGTTTAGCAACATAACAGTAAAAAATTCCATAACAGGCATGATATTAGAAAATTCAGCAAATTCTACCCTACAGAACATCAATATTTTTAACAATATTATCGGAGGGCTAATGCTTGAATCTGCAAATTTTGATGTAGTGTCAAACCTGATAGCAAACTATAATAAATATGGAATAAGCATGCAAAACACATTTGCCACTACAATTAAAGGATTCGAATTTAAAAACAACACGTATGGAACATATCTCTCAGAGTCATTTGGAAACGTATTTTTAAATGGCTATGCAATGAATAATTCTGATGGAGACATATATGCAACTCCAGATTCTGCAAACACCTCTGATAATCAAATTATTAAGACTACTTGCGGTCTTACAGATGCATACTGGGCACAGAGATACTGCCAAGCTTTTGTTGTTCCAGGCCTTAACTACAAACCAGTAATAAATTGCACTTCAATAACTAGACCAGGCATATACAAGCTTACTACAGACTTAAATAAGGTTACAGCAAGTTGCATGTATATAAAATCAAACAATGTTGTATTTGACTGTGGCAGCCATAAAATATTTGGAAACGGATATGGTACTGCAATAACAGCCAACGGAGATAACATAACAATATCAAACTGTACAATAAGCAATTTTGCTACAGGAATATGGTTAAATAATGCATTTTATATGAACATATTTAGTAATAAAGTAAATATAACTGCAGTAGGCATAAACGTAACAAATTCAAAAAACTTAACATTACTGAATAACCAGGTTTCATATCCTTCTGTATATGGAATAGCATTACAAAATTCATCAAATACTGAACTTTATCAAGATAGTGTAAATTATGGAGGCAAGGGAAGCGCAGGTATATATCTGTACAATTCCACTCTAAACACTATAATTAACAATACAGCTAATTCAGCAAATATTGGAATTGAATTTGCAGGTAATTCAACGCAGAACTATGTTATTCAAAACTTCATGCAGGGAACAAACTATGATTATTTCTGCCAGGCTCCAGATAGCCCAATAGATGCCGAAAACGGAGGAATAAACTATGGCATAAGCAAACTAGGGTGCAAATGGCTTGCAGCACTTTCTACAGTCTCTCCATCAATACCATGCGCTTCGGTACAGACCCCTGGCACATATTCACTTAGTGCAGATTATATATATAACTATGGAGATATGTGCTACAACATACATGCAAATGGAACAACCATAAATTGCAATGGACATACAATAATTGCAACAAATGGAGGCATTTTTGCAGACATAATAAACGCACAAAATTTCAAAGTAGAAAATTGCTACTTAAAAGGATTTACATCTCCAATTGTTGCAAACGGCTCTTCTGGTAGCATTTTAAACAATACAATATACATAAACAAGTCTGAACTGCTGCCGGCAGTTGCAATAAATTTATCAAATGCAAAGACTTTTGATATTGAATATAATAAGATATTTGCGCCTTTTTCAGGAATATTTGTTAGCAATACATTTACAGGAAAGCTCATTGGAAATAATGTAACATCGTTTGTTTATCCATATAAGATGATAAACGCAAACAATGCTTCTGTAATTGGTAATATAGCGTCATATTACGGCGCATTAGGATTTTTATTATCAAATTCTACTAATGATCTATTCAAAAACAATAATTTTTCAGGAGTTTACAGTTTATTGTGCCTTGGAACTGCGAAAGGGGCTACAGCAAATGTTGACCAAGGAAACAACTTTTGCAAGGCAAACATGAACTGCACATGGATAAAAAGTTCACTTGTCACTTGCCCCCAAAAGTAAAGTGAGCAAATGTACTTTAATCAGTTGGCTGAATGTTATAAGGAGCTGGAAAATGTTTCTTCAAGGCTGAAAATGGTTGATATCTTAGCCGAGCTTTTAAAAGAATTACAACCAAAAGAGATAAAAGCTACAATATATATGACACAAGGCGTACTTTTACCTCCTTTTGAAGGCGTAGAATTTGGAGTTGCAGAAAAGATGGTGGAAGAAGCAATATCTGCTGCCACAGGGATCGGAAAAAAAGAGATTGAAGATATGTTTAAGAAATATGGAGATTTTGGCGAGGTTGCAAAGAAATGCGTAGAGGATTCAAAGCTTAAAGCAATAAAAACAAAAGTGTATTCTATAGAGGAAGTTTATAGCTTGCTCTATGAAATAGCAACTATATCTGGCACAGGAAGCAAGGCATCAAAGATAAGTAAAATCGCCAGCATCATTATATCATCAACACCACTAGAAGCAAAATATATAACTAGATATATACTTGGAGAATTAAGGCTTGGAGTTGGAGATGCCACTATACTAGAAGCACTTTCCATAGCATTTACAGGAAGCAGGGAAGCGAAAGCAATTCTTGAAAATGCATATAACTTGTGCAATGACTTGGGATATATAGGAGAAGAACTAGCCACCAGTGGAATAGATAAACTAAAGGATTTCAAAGTAACGCTTTTTAAGCCTATAAAGCCAGCGCTTGCAGAAAGATTACCGACTGCTGAAGAAATATTGGAGAAGATGCATGGGAAATGTGCGGTTGAACAGAAGTATGATGGTTTTAGATGCCAAATACACAAGAATAAAGACAAAATAAAGATTTACTCTAGAAACCTAGAAGAAACAACATCTATGTTTCCTGATATAGCAAAAGCAGTTATAAATGAAGTAAAAGCAGAATCAGTAATATTTGAAGGAGAAGCTCTGGCTTTTAATGAGGTCACAGGCGAGTTTCACCCATTTCAGGAGACAATTCAGCGAAAAAGAAAACACCAAATATATGAAAAAATAGAAGAATTGCCATTGCACTTATTTGCATTTGATATAATGTATCTAAATGGAAAAAGTTATATTGAAGAACCATATGAAACCAGAAGAAAGACATTAGAACCGCTCATAGAAGGATCGGCAAAAATCAAACCAACAAAAAGAATAATAGCAACAACACCAAAAGAGCTTGATGAATTTTTTGAAGAGTCTGTAGGAAATGGTTTGGAGGGCATTGTTGCAAAAGATCTTTCTGCACCTTATACCCCAGGAGCAAGAAAGTTTTCTTGGATAAAAATGAAAAGGAGTTACAAAGGGGTGCTTTCTGATACGCTTGATCTTGTAATTGTAGGGTATTTCAGGGGCAAAGGCAGTAGGGCAGAATTCGGATTTGGAGGCCTGCTATGTGCAGTATACAACAAAGAAAAAGATATGTTTGAAACAATATCTAAAATAGGAACAGGATTCACAGAGTCTAATATGGAAGCCTTTCACGAACTGCTCCAGAAAATAGTGACAAAAACAAAGCCTGCAAGAGTAGATTCAATTGCAACGCCAGATTTCTGGGTCGAGCCCAAATATGTAATAATTGTAAAAGCAGATGAAATAACTAGGTCTCCGATGCACACGTGCGGAAGAGAAATCGATAGCAACGGAGTAGAATCAGGCTATGCATTGCGTTTTCCTCGCATAATTGGCAACGGTTTTATAAGAAAAGATAAAAACCCAGAAGATGCAACAACAACAAAAGAGATAATAGAAATGTATAAACAGCAGAAACGAGTGCAAGCAGGAGAATAAGATTAAAAATCACTTAATTATGTCTTCTATTGTCTTCTCCAATTTATATATTGTCTTTACAACGTCTTTAACTTTAGGATTAAGCTTATAACCTAAACCATAACCATTTTCTATCCGCATGTGAGTTGGCTGTATTATATTTAAATCCAAGGATAATTCCCTCAATGTGATGATTAGGGTTTTTCTTGTAAACTTTTTCTCAAGTAAAGTATAAATCTCTTTAGTAGTCCTAGGCGACTTTTTAAGCAACAAATCCATTACTGCAAAATTTGGTCTACTTAAGATCTTTCGTAATGCCCAACTTTCATCCTTTTGAACTCTTTTTATCATTAACTCCCTAGCAGAATTGCTTTAACTTCTAAAATATATGGTAAGTAAATATTTATATAGTTTAGCATAAATGCTGCGGGCCCTTGAAATTTTCTGAGGTTTTACTTGCTTACGCCCAGCATACCTACCTACACTCTATATACTACATATGTCCTTACAAGTACTGTTTCTTCTCTATGAAATTAAGTTAGCTCTATTTGCCAAATATTTTTTACTCTCTATCCTTTTTTAATAAGTTGCTCTGTTGAATAATTGAGTACATCAATATTTATACCTTTTATCTCTGCAAATTGCAGTTAGGCATTTACATTTTGCTGAGCGCATAA
>JBMFSF010000011.1:18638-20972 GCA_049967695.1 Candidatus Micrarchaeia archaeon | reverse complement strand
ATCAGTCCTGTCTGTTTTGTAGTCCAGTATTACATACTTGCTCTCGTCGGTTTCGTAGACCGCGTCAAGAACTGCTTTGAAGCCCAGGCTTTCATCAAACTTTTTGTATATATCCTTTAAGCCAACCCTTATCTCCATTTCCGCTGCAATCTGCCTTGCATGCATCTTTTCATTCAGCTCTTTGTTTATCTTTTTGATATTTTCCAAGTATGCCTTTTCCTCCTCGTTGAGCTTGCCCTCATCAAGCGTGCCTTTGTAAAGCTTCTCAGCAATTTCATGGACTCTGGAACCTTTGCTCATTGCCTCGTTGCCTTGCTGCGCCACACCAAGGATTCTTTCCTTCATGAAAAGGTAGGGGTTTGCCAGCCCTTCTATTGTTGAATAGGATATGTCTTTATCGCTTGAAAAGTAGCTTTCTATGAGTGAAAAAAGCCAAGGATCATTCTTTCTGACTATGCTTTTTGCCTCATCGTACCTGCCATTTATGAAAAGAGAGTATGCTTCGTCATATCCTTTCGAGTCCATAGGCTCTATCTCGTCCTCAAGTTCGAGTGCTTCCGATTCGAAGCCTTCCACCTTGTATGAATCGGAATTCCTCTGGTTTGCTATTATGTAAAGCCTGTCCTTTGCCCTTGTGAATGCTACGAAGTCTACTCTTATCTGCTCCTCCGCCAGCTCCTCCCTTACGTCTACCCCATTCATGGCTTTTATTATTGAGTATACGACCATGTCAACGAAGCTCTCGCTCGTGCTGCTTGATATGGGCACATATATCACATTGTCGAATTCCCTGCCTTTTGCCTTGTGCACTGTTGTAAGTACCAAGTCCTTCTCCTCTCCTATAGGCTCGTAGCTTTCCTCCAGGATAGAGAGATAGCTGAAGAACGCGTCTATGCTCTTGTTTTCCACCATATTGAAGAATTCAGTGGCACCTGCATTCATTGCTTGCGCTGTTATGTAATAATCCTTGCCAATCTGCATAGATATAGGAAGTATGACTTCATCAAAAATGTTTTTCATCTTGTCAAGTGTAAAGCTCTGCCTTCTTTCGAAGAAAGGCCTGGCGATTGCTTTTGCGACCTCTGGGGCATTGCCCTCTTTCCACATTTCTGAAATTTCGAACGCTTCTTTTAGCGTTATTCCTGCAAAAGGCGTAAAGAGCGCGTTTACTATTGCATCCCTGTCATCGGCAAGCAGACCTTTCAAATATGCTGTAATCTGCGCCTTCGCATCGCCGCTTGTTGAAGAGCCTGCGGTGGTGCTGTATTCAATCCCTTTCTTGTCCAGCAGCCTGGAGATGTAAACAAGCTGTCCGTTGGTCCTTGTTATTATTGCAGTCTTCTCACCTTTTCCGGGCTTCAGGCTTGTGAAAAGGGCAACAGCGGCGTTTGCCTGGTTGCCTGCCGTGAATACCTTCACATCGGAATTGCCTTCATTCCTGAACGCTTTCAAGCCTTCCAGCTCTTCCTTGTAGCTGCTGTCATGCGTATGCTTGAGGTAATGCCTCTTTGAATAGTCCAGTATTGGCTGCAGGCTCCTATAGTTAATAAGTTTTGTCTCTTTCATGAAGTTTCTCTCCTTTTCAAACCTTTTGAATGAATTGAGGCTTCCTCCCTGAAAGCCGAATATAGCCTGCTTTCTGTCTCCCACAAGGAACAAGGTCTCTCCGGAAAGCACGGCGATGTTTGCTTCAAGCTCGTTCACATCCTGCAGCTCGTCCACGAGAACGTACTTGTATCGCTTCTTTCCATCATTATTCTCGAGGAACTTGAGCAGCATGTCGTTGTAATCTATATACGCGCCAGAGCGGTTCTTCTCCTCCTCGTACCTCTTGTAGGCGTTCACAAAATACCTGAGAAACTTCCTTTCCTCTTCAATAGTAACATTTGAAAGCGGATGGCTTGCATATGCCTTTTCTATTTCCTGCTCTGCTTTTTCAATGCTTATGTCTTTGGGAAGTATGCCGTAGCTTTTCAGGTACCTGATGGCGTTCTCGACCTTCGGCACGAGCGTGTCTATTATGTAACTGGCAGAATAGTTGAAGGCGTTGTCGTCCTTGAAGCTTTTGAACACGGAGTATCTTAGCATGTTGTTGCTTGCAAGCTCGTAGCCAAGCCCTATCTCTCCAAGATAGTCATAGGCATAGCTGTGAAATGTATGCACTGCTATAAGATAAGATTTTGCATCTATGCGCCTCTTCTCTATCTCCTTGTCTATGCGCTTGCGCATCTCCATTGCAGCCTTGTTTGTAAAGGTTATGCAAAGTATGTCTGATTCCTTGACACCTGAAGAAAGAAGATCCGCCACTTTGTTTGCAAGGGCTGTTGTCTTTCC
>JBMFSF010000011.1:0-18538 GCA_049967695.1 Candidatus Micrarchaeia archaeon | reverse complement strand
TGACACCTGAAGAAAGAAGATCCGCCACTTTGTTTGCAAGGGCTGTTGTCTTTCCAGTGCCTGGATTTGCGATTATGAGCCTGTTTCCTTCCAGATCCGACTTCTCAGCCAATACATTACCTTTGCATCTCTGCAACATGGCGCCAAATGCCGCCAGATATATATGTAAGCTGTAGCATTTTACATTTTTATATATTGCGGTAATCTCCCGGATGCTTGGAAGGATAGAAAATGGGCTGCCTGTTGTAGAGAAACCGCGGTTGTGCTCCAAAAAAAGATATAGTGAAGGAACGCATACTTCTTTTTGATATGAAGGCGATTGAAAAGGCATTAGTTAGCTGACGACTTTTTGATGAAAAACATCAAAATGCAAGCATTCGATCAGAGAAGGCTGCAAAAATTGTTAGCAGAAGAACAAGAGAAGAAAAAGATTTCGACTTGCTTCGCCACTTTGACAAATCTTGCTTTGCCTTTCTTCAGGATTGATCATTTACTCATATGCATAATAGAACCACTCCTTCGATTCCTTGAATCCAAGGGCCTTGTAGAATTCCTGAGCATCATGCATTTCTGGACTTGTTGTGACCACAGTAACGATGGTATGCTCCTTTAGAAAGTCTACAGCTTTTAGAACCAGCGCCTTTCCTATGCCTTTTCTTCTGTATCCATCGGCTACATATAGCTCTTCTATTATGCCGACTCCCTTGTTCATTATATGCTCGTAGAACACTGCCCAGACAAAGCTGACAAGCTTGCCGTCCTCTCTCGCAACGAACACCCTGCTCCCTGCATTGAAATAGCTCGGAATCGCTTCTGATCTGAAAAACCTTTGCTCTTCGTCGCCTTCATACAGCTTCCTGAACAAGCCAGTAAGCTCATCCTTGTCATCATCGGTTGCAATCTCGAGGCTTATGGTGCCTTTATCTCTATTATCCATGCGCAACACCTCAAATGCGTTGCTTACAACTGCAACAACAATACTTATATATCTTTAACCTTTTCCCAATTTTCAACCGACCCTGCATGTGCAACAAAAATATTGTTTGGCTCGCCTTTTTCGAGAGTTTCAATCTTTCTGTATGCATCCAATGATCTTGCCTTCAGCTTATATTTCAGCAATTCGAGCTCATAATCAAGCTGCCCTTGAGATACATTGATCTTTATGCCTTTGTCCACAAGCTCCATGTCAATTTTCCTTGGATTGAATAGGAATCCGCGCTTTTTTGCTTCTTCATATACATAGAATAGGTATGTGCTTATTGCTTGCAATGGTCTTGCATAATTTCTAAAGCGCATGAGCTGAGGATGATTTATGTAACCTGTCGTATTGCCTTCAAGCACAGCCTTTGCAAGGAGGGACTCGCGCCAAAGCGCGACCAGGCCTATGGAATCAAGCCAATTCATTCTTATGGACCACAATCGCATGCAGATCAACTTACCTTTTGCTGTTCATTACCCAGAACGTTTGAGGTTTATTTTGTATCTCAGCGCCTGGAGGTGCGTTTGGCGGAACGCTTTCGTTTGCAGGAGGAGGAGCTGCCTTGCACCCTTTTTCCTTCATTGTCGGATAAAGGAAAAGCAGTATAATTACAAGCACCATGGTTATTGTCACAACAGAGGTTGTATTGCTGCTAAATGCAGAAGCATTTGAGCCTGGAACAGATGTAGAAGCCGTAGGCATTGAAGAATTTGAATTTGCAGCCGAGCCGCTAGATGACAACCCAATGCTAAACAAAGAAACGGTGTTAAGACCATAATTTGTAATATACCAATACTTGCCATTAGGTGTTATGGCTATACTTGATGGAGCTGAAAGTATATTGCCTATCTCTGATATCCTACTATGAATAAATTGTGTTGTCCCTAAGGTTTCAAGGTTCGTTTCAACCATTAGCATCATTGCATCCCTGTGTTCACTCCAATTACTTCACTGCCTTATATTTTTACTATTAATAAATTTATGCATTTCGCATTCATTCCGCTTGAAATAGTGGGCTTTCTGCTAAGCATTTTGTAAAAACACATGGAGGCACAGGGAATTGAACCCAGATCCTCACCGTGTAAGGGTGATGTCCTACCATTAGACTATGCCTCCGCTGCCATTATCTCCTTTTGTGTTCTCTGCAGAATTCGTTTATTTTGTTGATGGAATACTCTAATATATCTTTCGGCGGCAAGCCAACAATGTGTATATATCCCTCCTTGCCAAATCCAAACCACCGAAAGATCCAGAATACGGTAAAAGATGGGCAATAGAAAGAATCTTTTCAAGACTGAAGGAAATGTTTGGCCTTGCGAAGAACCGTTTCGTAGGAATCAAAAAAGTTACAATCTTTGCATCTTAGTGCCTCGTCACCTACCTTGTAAAATAGTTATATGATATTTTGGGTTTTGTTTGATGAGTGATTAAATGTAAATGTCAGGAGCCTAACCATCTATTTAAAACTATTACATATTAATATCTTCATATAAAAGAAGAATAAAGGAGATATTGGTGGATGAATATACAGGATTGTTGCAGAAGCTTAGGGTCGCGGATAAAGTACGGCTTGATAAGGAATCCCTTCTGAGCTATCTTGAAAAAAACATAGTAAAGATGATATTTTATTCGAGCAGGATAGAAGGAAACAGGCTTGACGAGTCCTCAGGGGAGCTCTTCCTTGAATCAGGATTTGTCAAGCACGATGGCGGCTTCCTTGATTATTTGGAACTTTTGAATCATGAAGAGATTTACAAGATTATGGTAAGTCTAAGTGGCAAGGAGATCTCAATAGAAGATGTAATACGCGTGAGAAAAGAGCTTTTTTCTGGAATAATAGGAAGATATTCCGGAATAAGAAGATACAGAAATGGAATAGGAATATTTGTTACATCACCTGCTGAGAATGTGGAAGAAGAGCTCAAAGAGACTATAAAAATTTTGAATGAAAAGCCTTCTTCCTATGAAGAAGCGATAATAAATGCCTTGGAGTTCCATATGAAATTTGTTAGGATTCATCCTTTCGAGGATGGGGTGGGAAGGACAGCAAGGCTTTTCATGAATCTATACCTTCTGAAGAGCGGGCTTTTGCCGATAATAATAAACGAAAATGAAAACAGAGTTTACAGGAACAGCTTAGAATGGTATCATGCTACCGACCACGAGACCGTTTTCATTGCAAGCATGCTTGCCTTCTACATAGGCAAGGGCATAGAAGATTACCTGCTTGAAAAGGCAGACGGAATGTCTAAAATAGATCCTTCTGAAGTAGAATTCTCCTGCATATTAAGGCAGCTGCTCGGAAGAAGCATATCTGACAATCCTGCAGAATCAATAGCATATCTTTATGATTCTAAATCCATAAACCCGAGATTTGGCCTCGCTGCGCTCTGGCTGAGCAGCAGCCTGAAGCTTGATAGCACCATAATACCGGATGCAATTTCATCAACAAGCACAAAGGAGAGGGCTGCAGGAATATACGCAGCTTGTAGTGTCAATATTAAAAAATACACTGAAGAGATAAGAACTGCTGCGCTAAAAGACGAGGACGAGTATAACAGGCTTCTCGCAATATTCCTCCTTGCAAGGAACGGGTTACTTGACAAGAATCTTGCAGAAGAAATACTGTCAAAAGAAAAGAGCGAGGTCGTGCTTTGTGCAATATCACAGGCATTAACTATGGTGCCTGCACCATATGCTCCGGAACTTCTTGCCAAGGTAGTGCACAGCGATTCCGTAAACATAAGGAGAAGGGCATGGCAAGCCTTGCTTGCAAACTCTTCCGATGATGAAGTGGCAAACCTGTTGCTAAGGCTTTTAGGCGAGGATGAGCGGGTTATCCTTCCTTCAATATCAAGGCTGAGATGGATGGGCAGGCTTGGTTCAAAAGAGATAGCACAAATACTTTCTAGGCTTGCCATTGAAAATCCATATTTCAAGGAAGGAATACTTGCAGAGCTTCCTGCAAGCGATCTGGTGGGCAAGGGGCTTCTGGAGGATCTTGGCTACGCAAGCTTACTGGAATCTGTATTGTCTTCTGCAAGCGCCAAGCCTGCAGAGCGTGCAGTCTCTATTTACATGCTCGGAATGGACCTAGGCTACAGCTACATAAAAGAAAAGCACAATGCAGGCATGGAAGCCTATAGGAGTATGCCTGAGAAGCTTGCCATATCACTTGTCTACTTCGATTCGGTAAAGAAAGGTATGACAGAGCCAAAAGCAAAAGAACTGCTTGGTTCCGGGAGCGCAGCAATAGACTTGGTCCACGGTGCAGAGGTAATCAAGCTGCTAAAGCAGCATTCCTTCAGCAGGGATTTTTTATCACTATGCAGGAAAGGGCTAAAGCAGTGGCAGGTATAAGCAGGCATTTTGGGGTAGATATTAGCAAGATATTGGTACAAAAGCTTGATGACGCGATAAAAGAAAATCTGAAATATTCTCATCTTCTGCGTGGTAGTAATGAAAGAACAAGACAGCGCAATAAGCAATGAACTCTTCAGCTCCCTGAAAAGCTTGCTCAGCGATTATGATTTTGTAGAGAGCACCTACGTATATGGCAGCTATCTGCAAAATCCGGAGTCCGCACATGACATAGACCTCCTTATAATAGTGAGGAATGGTACTAAGATATATAGCCTGAAAGCCCTGTCAGATAGGCTCAGAAGTCTGTCGGAAAAGATAGAACCTACTGTAATGAACAGGGCTGAAGCAGAAAATTTCATACACCAGTCGCTGAGCAGCTTCTACTTCTTCAATCTCCATAACAGATCCCTGCTTGTGTATGGAAAGGATCTGGTAGGCAAGTTGCCCAAGCCAACGCTGGTTGAGACCTTTTTTCGCGTGGCTTTTATAGTGCAGAGGCTCAGGAACGCAATTGTAGACAATGATCTTGAAGATATTGGCTACTTCAAGGCCAAACTCGACAAGTGGATCCCATATTTCGTGCAGGAATCCTTGTATGTTCTATATGCAGAGTATGTAGCCAATCCCAAGGAAGCTTTCGAGGCCTTGTACAGGCACGTTCCGGAGCTTAGCTGGTTCAGGCAGGATATGGACTTTTCAAATAGGACAGTTTTCCTTGACGAGCTTGAAAGTATTTTGTACTCCGCATTTTCAGAGCTTTCCAAGACTTATGATAAAAACACAAATATATAACAGCCTATTTCGCGGCAGACATGGGTATAAGGAAGCCTTCGATAAGCCTGCTGGAAAAGAACATAAACGAAAACAATATAGACAAAAACGAATGCGTTATAATTGAAGACGATGTAATAAAGGATGCAATGCCAGCAAAGCTGCTCGGCATAAAAACAATACTTTACTCAAGGTTCGTAGATGAGATAATATCTGATTTTGAAAATCTTTCATGAGCAGCATTGCTTTTGCCTATGATATTCTCTCTTATTCAGTTTTCAATCAGGAACAGGAACCTGCCTTGCCATATAAGCTGCCCCAATCCTCTCAAGCAGGAGTGTCTTGCCTGAACCGTGATTGCCTAGTATAAGTATGTTCTTGTACAATGCCTGCTCCACATCAAAATTTTTTGAATCAATGCCATAAAGGATTTTTGCATGATATCATCAAAAAAGCAGCTTCTTACTGCTGCGCTTTAGGGTTTGCATGCATCACTCAAACTTGCTTATTATAAAACTTAACTTGCTTGCTATTATTCCCGAGCTGCCTTCCATGTTTTTTTCTACCGCGTTTCTTGCCCTCCGCAGAAGTGCTGCTACTGCCAGTCTCTCAGACATGCTCAAAGCAGATGCTGCCAAAGATGGGCTTTCATCAAGCCTGATATATTTAACTGCTTTATCATCTTTGTCTATTATCTCAAGATTTACTTTTACTTCATCACTCTCTTTTGATATTTTTATTAGAAAATCCTTGTGCATTCCAATTATACTTCCTCCTATTTTAAAATTGCTGTATTCTTCCTTGCCTTTTTCTACCATCATGACACCTTTGCAGCTATTATCAGTATTAAGCGTATCTGTTCTTAAAATCTTGAATCACATTCTGATTGTGCCTATCCTGTCAAAAACAGAGAGCAGCAAGTCTATTTTCTTTGCAATCTGCCTCTTATTAGAATGCTTTGATTCCACTTTCTTCTTTGCCTCTTTTATCAAGTCAATGGCTGCCTTTCTCTCTGGAATAGTAAGCTCCAAGGCAACTTGGATCGGGTTGCTACCTATATGAGAGTAAGTTCTCTGGGCGTTCTTTACATTGTCAAGAAGGCTCATGCCTATCTCCGCTTGCTTGAAATCTATAGAAAGCTTAACAGAAGAGTACCTGTCCTTTCCGTTTATCTGGCCTTCAAGTACCAGAAAATTCCTTTCATACTCCTTCATTTTCCTACCCTTTTCCATGAAGACCACCTAAACGTTTACAAGAATAGTTTTGCATTCCATATATAAATTAGTTTCTTCATCGTCAGCCTTATAATTTGGATGCTATCTAGCTTACTGCCTATTCTATATAAGGTTTTGAAAAATTTTATTATAACGCGCACTGCATGAATGGTATTTTGATGTTGAAAGTGGTGCTGCAGAATGTGTATACCTGTGGCTATGAATGCAGATCGTTTTTGAAGCACCCCATCCTTTTTATTTCCGAATATGCTTTCTCGAGCATGATTCCAAAATTGTTTTTGTAATTTTCGTATAGAATCTAAAATGCTGCATTACGCTTTCGTCCCTGCGGGCTTTAAGAGAATAATACTTTTCGTAAGCTTTCGCTGTATTTGGCACCAGCTTTTGCAGAACCTTGTCTTTATCTATCGGTTCTGCAAATATCTCGCTCAACTCCCATACTATATAGGGCTTCTCGTACTCATTTTCATCATAATTCTTGAACACTTCCTTCCACTTCTCAAAGTAGAGGAAATGCGTAAGTTCATGCAGGGCTATGCCCTTCTGTGTCTCTGGATCTAGGAAATAAGAAATGTAAAAGATCCATAAATTCAGGTACCTAGGGCAAACCTTGTTTATTGTCATAATGCCCCTTGCGGTACGATCTGGCTAGTCTTTCTGCATTATCTCTTCGAGGCGCCGTATGACCGAGTTTTCCATCTTGTACCAACTCTCTTCAAGCCTGCACCTGCTTGCATTTATCTCTTCAAGCTTCTCTGAATAAACTTTTTCAATGAATTCTGCATGATCACAAGAACTGTTGTAACCTCAGATGTACTTTGAAAACATCTTTGAGGTGCATACTCACTTGTCTAATTCCTTATTGATTTCAAATATTACTCTTGGCATGAAACCACTTTCTATTCAGATAATTAATCTTATCACTGCCATAAAGAGAAATAAATAAAACAGCCACAAACAAGCCAACTATAAAATCCGTATAATGAATTGCTATATTAATCTATGTGCTTCCAGATCTTATGCTTTTAGGAAATGCAGATACCATTAAAATGAGCAGGAAGAGTATATCAAGCAATAAGGTTCCATATTGCAAAGTAGCACTTACAAAGCTTGCACTGTGGCTTGAGATGCTTGGCTTAAGTTTGCGTAACCGCGCATGAACTATGATCGACACGCCAGCTGCGACTGCAAGCAAGCAAAGTACTGCTTTGCCATATATAAACGGGATGTAAGCAATCACAAGCAGTATAACTCCTTCAATAGCAAGATTGAATTTGATATCAAGCGCTTGCGCAATACCAAGAGATAAGAAAGCTATCGACAAGCCCGCAAAGCCCATGGCAATGCCAGATACTCCAAAGCTTTTAAAAAAAGGAAAGAGCATAAAAAGAAGCGAATTTGCCAGAATGATCAAAAATACCAAAAAAAGTGCTAATTTAGCAAAAAGCTGGCTTTCACCGGTTGCAAACATGTTAAGCCATGCTAGCATCATGCATACGGCAGCCAGAGCAAGCGTATAGTAGCCATCATTTATAAAGTTTGAAGCAAGGCAAAACAAGGCAGCGTTATCCAATATTTTTTGGTTTATCATGTATATAGAAGATACAGGCATTGGCGAAGCTGTAGACATAAAGGTTACAAAAAAACCAATGAAAGGAAAAGTAAGACTGAAACAGCAAGATAGGCTACTGATCTGGTAATATGTGTATACCATCTAATTGTAGAAACAATTTTTGTATTTGTTTTGTTCATGTCGAACCTTACATGTGGCCACATGCAATTTTATATGCAGCTTAATGCTTATAAATCCTGCCAAGGGCATGCATTTCTTAGAAGGCTTGCAATGCCGCACGGTTCGCAATAAAGAACCTGTTGTTATCTGATTTACGAAATTTGCATAATATTTTCTTGGATCAAAGGCAAATCCTCGCTTTTTGGCTTCTTCATTTATGTACATTAGATAGGTGTTTATCGCTTGCAAGGGCTTTACATAATTTCTGAAGCATATAAGCTGCGGATGGTTTATATAATCTGTCGTTTTGCCTTCAAGCACGCTTTTTGCAAGGAGGGACTCCCACCAAAGCGCAACTAAACCTATAGAATCAAGCCAATCAAATTTTATTTACCACAAGCAAATGCAATCAGCTTATATGCCTTTTTGTTTGATATCTTATTAATTTTAGTTGGAAGCAGGCAATTTGTTGAATTAGATTAATTGCTTGCAAGATTTTTAAGGTAGTATATAATCTAAGATGATAAGGCAACACTGCCTTAACTCTTTAGCATTGCGAAGTTATTGTATATAGTAGATATGGTCCAAGAAAACACTCAGAAAAATTTCAAAAAGAGTTAAAAAACCAGTCAAGAAAACAGGCAGTATGCATATCTACTGTCAAAATTTAAAAAATTAGAATGATATAACTTGAAATCCTTCTTCTATACTTTTTGCTATATATGGGCCTACCCATTCAACATCCATATATTTCGAAAGCTTTTCATGTATCTTGAAATGGTCTGCAAACCATACGCAGGCCTTCGGTTTAGGATCTAAAGTCGAGTAAAGCTTTAGAAAATCATCATTGTTTGACAAAGCAAGTTCACTAGGCCCCCAAAACACAGTTCTGATCTCTACACCACCTTTGTATTCTTCGGGATCATTGAACATGTCTGAAGAATGGGTTTCCATCTTGTACCACATTGCAGGAGTAGGCAACATCATAGGATTGTCTGTCATTATTAAAAGAAGCATTTTTACCATTTTATCACTTTTCCTATTTTTAATTAAAATAATAAAAATCTATCTATTTTGTTATTGGTTGCTTAATCTATTTTTACATTGATAAAAAAACGTACAACCCCAAATTGCTCTAGATAGCAACCCTTATAAGATATTAATATTTATAGTTATGGAAATTAAATCAATAAATAATATAGAGTTCAATGGCGATTGTATGAAAGAGGAATATGACTTGGTTGTTGCTGGAGGTGGTCCTGCAGGCTTAGGCGCCGCCTTTGTTGCAGCTAAGATTGGCCTTAAAACAGCAATAGTAGAGAGACACCCCTCATTGGGTGGGAATTGGACCAATGGCTACGTGCTTTCTATACTTGGTATTTATACTTACTCAGGCAAAACCAAGATAGTTGGAGGAATTGCCGATGAAGTAATATCAAAGCTCCAGTCATTTTCAGGTACGAAAGGCAAAGTCGGCAACTTTGTACCATTCCGCCCAGACGAAATGAAGCTTGCTCTTGAAGAAATGGCAGAAGAATTAGGCATTGATATATTTTATGGTTCAATCTTAAGCTCAGCTTACGTTAATAATAAAACAATAGAATATGTTGAAGCAAAAACCAAATACTCAACTTACAAGATATATGCAAAAATGTTTGTTGATGCAACTGGCGATGCAGATTTATGCGAGCTTTGCAATCTTAGGACGATGGAAGGGAGAGAGAATACAGGCACGCATCAGGAAGCCACTATCCCATTCAGGATAGCAAACGTCAACCAGGAAAAGGTTATAGGATATTCAAAAATCCATCCAGATGAAATTGCTGTAGTGCTAGATGAAGAATCTAAGCTTTCAAGAATAAGGATATTACCAAAACTCGTAGAAAAAGCAAAAAGTGAGCATAACTTGTATCTTCCGCATGCCAACTCTGAATTTCTTTTTAATACCAGCAAAGATGGCGAGTTTGTCTGCAATGCCACGCATGTCAATATAAGCGATTTCAAAAATGCAGAGGAAATATCTAAAGCAACTAAAGATGCAAGAGAGCAAATTGTTTCGTCATTAAAATTCTTTGCTTCCAGCATAGAAGGTTTTGAAAATTCTTACTTGATTGATTCAGCACCATCGATTGGCTTAAGAGAGACAAGAAGAGCAATAGGAGAATATGTCCTTTCAAAAAATGATGTCATAAATAATGCTAGATTTGAAGACGCAATAGTGAGATGTGGACATCCGATAGAAGTACATGATCCTGATAAAGGTGTATACTATATAATGCTCTCAAATGGCAACGATTCGTGGTACGAAATACCATATAGAGCAATTGTCGTAAAAAATATAGACAATCTTTTTGCGGTAGGCAGATGCTTGAGCGCGGAGTTTGAAGCACAAGCAAGTGCTAGGGTTACAGGCACCGCAATGGGCATGGGCCAAGCAGCAGCAATAGCGGCAAAGCTTGCTATTGAAAGCAGAGTGGCTGCAAAAGAGGTCGATATCAAAAAGCTGCAAGAAAACTTAATAAGGAATGGCGCAATCTTATGATTCCGATTTATTGCATTTAAGCATTCAAATTTATAATTTAAAGCAGGTCATGATTTATTTCGTTTATCGGAAGATATTTAAACAATTATTAAGTCAGCAAAAATTTTATATATAACATAAGCAAATTTCATAGAGCTTAAAAGCTATTTAATTTTTATAAGGTAATACTATGGAAGCAGATGCATTCAGAGAGTTCGAGATAAAAAAAGACATAAAAGAAGCGGTTTTTGAATCAAAAAAATTCTTGAAAGATATTAATGATACGTTTACAATGCTTGAGAATTCAAAAAGATTATTTTCTGAACTAGGCAATAAGGCCAGCACTTCTTCTGAAGAATCGGGATTTTATAATATAATTAGCAAGCTATTAAACTCGGTAGAATCGGATTTTTCCAATATTAACAAAAATATATTGCCCCTTTATATAAATCTCGCGAATTTTATAGATTTGAGCATACTCAATTATGCAAAAAATTATGTAAATGTGGAAACACTATACGTAGCAAATAATGACAAGATATTGCTGATGCTTTTCCCACTTGAAAACAAAAACAAAGGAGATATTATAAAGGATTACATACTTGGCAAGAACCTCTACAACAAAGAGATCATTGCCAACTTTATAGATAGTATAAATGCAACAGAACCTATGCTCCTTCAAGTACGCCTATATTCTACTTATATTAAAAAAGCTATCTCGTCATTATATGAAAATTCTTCTGAAAGGAATTTGCCACATGTGATAGAAAAAGCAAAAATTATAGAAAGCTTGCTCAAAGGCTTTTCATCAGACAAAGAATACGCAGCATTTGTCAATGCTTTTATTAATGATTTTGGCTTTAATAAGCAAGAAAATTTTAAAATTCTTGAGAAGCACCTGCCAGATATAGGCAAAGTAATAAATTTTATGTTTGGCAATTACGTGGAATACAAGATAAAATCAAAAATATCAGAAGAGGATAACTTTCCAGAAAAGATAAAAAGCTTGTCAGAAATGGAACGCAGAGCAGAAGATTTAATAGTAGCCATAGAACCGTCTGAAGAGATATACAACAAGTTCAAAAATCTTGTCAAAAACATCGAAAAAGCAATGGAAGATTCTTATAACATAATAGATTACAACAATGCGTTGAAAATGTATACTTGGGCATTGAATTCATTTAATTATGTATATAGCAAACAGCAAAATTCTGGAAGCCAACTTTTAAATTTATTAAGAGATACAAAGCCAAAAGAAGTAGAAATGGATACTAAAGGAATTCAGAAACTCGTAGCAAAAATAGACGCGGCAAAGCCTTCTATGAATCCGCAAGATATTATTAATATATTAAAGAAGGCAAAAGAAGAGTATGAATCTTCTAAAAAGCTTTATGAATCTTTTGCAAAAGAGGCAAATTCTTTACCTGCCTCTTGGGAAAATGAGGTTTTGAAAATTTCGAAAGCGGTAAATAAATTGCTTGAAACTTTAAGCAATGACCAAAGAGAAGACTCACGCAACAAGTATGAAACTATAATAAAAAATTATACAGAAATAATGAAGAAAATAAACCGCGCAAAATGGTTAATTTTTGAGGAAAAAACAGACTTTGATGTTGATACTTCCTTTGACAGTTTGTCAAAAGAAGAATACTCTAAAGCATACATAAAAATAATAAAGAGCATGTCTACAATGGCAAAAATTGAGGATATTGACAATATAGCAGAAAAGCTCAATAAAATAATTACAGAATATGCCAGAACAATTGAAGAACTGAACAGATACAAGCCAAATACTAGCAAATTGCTGCTAAAGCAACTTGCTTCCTTAGATAAAAAAGTAAACAATTTTGGTGAAAGCAGGCACATGAGGAGGATCGATCAGATAAATGATTCCAAAAAATCAGAGACTGCCTTTGTAATTAACAATTACCTAAAGCAGAACGATATAGATTTAATATCAGAATACTATGATATTTAAGAATAAGCAATACCTAAAAAGGCACTTTTTAAAATTCGCAATTATTTTTGTTTATATTTTGCAAATTTTTTTAGAGTCCTTATGGTGGCACGATCAAAAAGATTATAACCGCGCAAGATATAGTTATTTTACATAAAAAAAGTAATATTAATATGTATGACAGAATGTAGCCCCATTTCTTGCGTATTTTGCTTATTGCCTATTTATTGTGCAGAAATTTGAGCTATTGGCGCCAAGCTGCACCCAGGAGCTATAGCCCCAAGCTTGTTGACGCAGGATTGTGTTGTATAGTTTGTAGTATAGGCAATCCATAATGTTCCGTTAAGGTAAGTATTTTGTTGCAGTGAATATGCAGTATATACAGGTATATAAAATGGCATAAATTCATTTTCTGCCAAAATTACTTCAGATGCATTACTTATAGATTGAGGTGCATTGCTGCCCCAGTATATTTCTGTAGGTATATGGTTGCTATATGAAACATTTGAAAATGCAAACCCAATTTCTACCCCATAAAGAGTTTTACTGCTTAAAGAGCCTATTTCTAATGATAGGTTTCCATTTGTATAAGACAAGCCAGAACATGATACAGGGCTATTCGGCAAAGATGTACAGGCAGATTCATTCTGATACGAGGCAGAGGAGGGGGCTGACGTCTGTCTATTACCTGTTCCCGTTTCGCTACTTAAATTTAAAAGCGCTCCCGGCAATGTGACTATTGAAGCAGAAGTCGATTTTGACATTGAAGTTTCCTTTAAAAATATGTATACTTCACCAAAAGGCGCGTTACTATTTTGGCTTTTTGAGATATTAAATTTTAAGTATACTGAATAAGGTATGTGGTATCCTGGAGACACATTCATTGCGTAAAACATTGTCAAATTTTGTGCAGCTTGGCCTCCCATATCTAATATATAGAACATGTTTTCTGATTGGCTTGAATTTAATATGACATACCCTGAGGAATAAACGCTTGGATTACCATTATAGGAATCAGATCTTACACTTGTTATTGAAACAGGTATTACATACGAACCGGTCTTATTTAACGCGTAAGAAATTGAAGGAGAAAGTGTGCACGTATAGTTTTCGTTTTGCCCATCAGACAAACCCTCGCAGATGTAATGGGTTGTGCCATTTTGTATAATTACAACAGATTCGTTCAGGTAACTGGCCCCGCTTTGGGATTGAGGCACGTTGCTTACTTCAAAAGATATTCTAGACATATTGGATTTGGAATTTTGAAATCTTGCAATTGAAATTTTTAATGGCATTGATATTTTCATTTTATTGCTTCCTATAGAAAAATTAGCATTAAAGCTTCCGGCGTAGCTTATGTTGAGCTCAGACATATTGCCTAAGCCTCCAGTAGTAAGATTTAGAAACTTTGTCAAAGGCAGGCTTTTTGTTGAAGAAAGCTCCTTATAAAGCAATGAATTTTTTGCAGCACTAGCCTGATTAGAGCCTTTTGCCAGTAGAATCCAAGCTGCTGCTATCAGCAATATTATAAGAATAACAGTTGCTATAAGTTTGTTCATGGTAGAACGCCTTTATTTATATACAATATTGCAATTTATATTACAATATTGCGAATTCATACTCCATAAATATATTTATTGTTTTGTGTCTCCTTTTGATATAATATAGCAAAACAAAGATGGGCTATGAAATTCTATTATAAAAATAAACCTGCAAAATAAGCAGGTAAAATCAAAAAATCAAATATTTACTGTTCTCTTGGCACAAATGCCATTTTAAGAGTAAATATGCTCTCTTCGCCAGGTTCTTTTCTGAGCTCGCTATCATTTATGAAGAATTCGAGCTTGTAACCATATCTGCTTAATATCCCTCTTATCGTTGTTGCATTTCTTTTGTTTTTGGCATTGTCTGCATTGCTGAAGAATACATCCGCATTAATTATCGAATCAGGAGAAGATGAATAAATTTGAAAAATAGGGTGTGTTTCTTGACCTGTGGCAAAGAATTTATACTTGTAATCTCCAATGCTATCTTTAACCATGTTCAGCCCGCACGTCTTTGCCACCTCTACAGCAATGTTTTCCAAAATATTGCTTACAGATATATTGTTAGGTTTACTTGTCTCCATAATACCACTTTAGTGTATAAGACTTAAGAGTGTGGTTATATATTAATTTTTCGCAGATTTAAAAATAGAATTTCTTATAATCAAGCATAAAACATTGGCTTTGCTCAAAAAGTCAAATTTTGTTGACAAATTCTTAAAATGCTGATAAAATCAGACCGAATCAGCTAAGCCCAAAACATGAAAATATTTTAAAAGTATTGATATTATTTGCAGGTGCGAATTTAAAATTGCAAACAACCAGATTAGCAACTTGTTTGTTTTATTTATTTTGCAATCTCTTGTATTTCTTTTCGTAGATGGTGTTTATGGCTTCAAGGTCATCTTTGCTTAATTCGAAATCGGCAGATTCTATATCCTCTTTCATGTGAACTATGCTGCCTGCCTTAGGTATTGGTATTGTGTTTTTGGATACAAGCCAATTTAATGCTACTTGCGCAGCAGTCTTGTCATATTTTTTGCCAACGCCATCCAAAAGTTTCACAAGTTCGCGATCTTCGAAAATCCTGCCATGCGAAAGCGGACTGTAAGATATGATTTCTATGCCTGACTGCATGCAATAATCATATAGCTCCCCTTCTATTTTTCTTTCTATTATGCTGTATTCTACCTGGTTTGATATTACTCCGTAGGGTGATGCGGCTTCTTCAGCTTCCAAGAGCTCATCTTTTGAAAAGTTGCTTACACCTATGCTTCTTATTTTGCCATCATCTACAAGCTTCTCCATTGCTTTCATAGTCTCTTTTATGTCCACGGTCTTGCTGGGCCAGTGAAGCTGATACAAATCCACATAAAATGTACCAAGCTTTTTAAGGCTTTCATCGCAAGCCTTTACAACATCCGCATAACTAAAATGGCTGGTCCAGACTTTGGTCGCTATAAAAAGGTTTTCTCTATCAAAGCCTTCTATGGCTTTGCCTACAATATGCTCTGTCCCATATATCTCGGCAGTATCTATAAAGTTAATACCGTTGTCTAGCGCATATTTTAGCACTGCAATATTTTCTTCCATATTTCCGGCAAGCTGCCATGTTCCTATGCCGATCTTTGAAACTTCCTTTCCGGTATTGCCAAACTTTTTCATTTTCATAGTATCATTTATCATTTTTATAAAATTATATTAATGTAGTATTTGCAAAGCCTGACTTTAAATAAATAAATTTTAAATGTTTAAATATTAAAAGTGTTAAAATGTCCGACAAAATAAGGTGTGCGCATATACTTGTAGCAAAAGAGGCTACTGCAAAAGAAATCCTTGACAAGCTTTCAAAAGGTGAAAGCTTCAGCAAGCTTGCAGAGCAGTATTCGATAGACAGCTCAAGAAAACGCGGGGGAGATCTTGGAATATTTTCCAGAGGCCAGATGGTAAAGCCTTTTGAAGAGGCGGCATTTAAGCTCAAAAAAGGGGAGATTTCTGGCATAGTAAAAACCCAGTTTGGCTATCATATAATAAAAAGGCTGGAATAGCTTCTGAATATATGAAATACAAGAAATCTCTTATGCCATTGTGATAAATGTTTTCATATAAAAAAAGTAAAAGCTTAAAAGATTTGCATTGAATTTAACTATGGGTGAAAAAATGGCACAGCAAGAAAATAATAGCAGAATTTCAAAACTTCTGCCTTATTGGTTCCTTTTATTTACAATAGGTTTTGGATGGTTTATATTGGCGCCTCTTGTACCTTCATTAGGCAAGGCGTTTGGAGTAGGACTTAGCGAAATACTGCTTTTGGTTTCATCTTACGGCTATACTATGGTTGTACTGGGCCTTTTAGCCGGATATATATCAGCCAAGTTCACGGTAAAGTCTGCGCTTTATTCTGCGGCAATATTATCAGTAATAGGCTTCATAGGAAGGGCCCTTGCTCCTAACTATCTAATGTTCTTCATAACAGGGTTAGTGGCTGCAATAGCGTATCCGCTTGCGATGGCACCTGTGGGAAGCGTATCTGAATCTATATACAAGGAAAGGTCCCATACAGTAATAGGAGTTAGCGTAGGCCTGCTTTTCTTTGGAATGGCGCTTGGCGCATTCTTCGGGCCTGGACTTTTTTCAGCAATAGGCTTAAAAGGAACCTTGTGGATAACTGTAATGTTAGCAATAATAGCTGCTATTTGGATAGGGTTCGGAATAAGGGGCTATCCTACAAATTATAAAGGAAAATCGCTAAAAGGCGCATTCAAGCCAGGGATGATAAAAAACTGGTATGTAGGGCTTGCGATATCTTCAATGTCGGTAATGTTTGGAGGCATAGCTTCTACAGTACTGATACTGCACAAAATACCTACTCTACAAGCAATAGGATACGGTGGATTGATGGGAGGGTTGGCATTTTTGGGATCTGCAATAGGAGCCATATTATTGCCTCCACTATTCGAACAGTATAAGAAGCCAAGGCTTGGCCTAATAACAACAGGAATTATGAGCTTTATTTTTGTAGCAGTGATGGCTATAGGACTCGCATATACAGTAGACATTTTACTAATAGCATCAGGATTCTTTTTGTTCGGTTTCTTTGGGAACGCTTTTTGGTCGATGGCAATGACATCCACAACAAACTATGTGTCCGATCCTGCACAGGCAGGGTTTGCAACATCCATGTTTAGCGTATTTACAAATTTGGGCGTTGCAATAGTCCCTGTGTTTCTAGGACCTGCCTTTGGCGAGTTTTCCACATTAGCAATAGGAGTTGGCTGTGTCTTGGCGATAGAATTTGTGGCAATGCTTTTATCTCCATTTTTGAAAGCAGATAAATATGAAGATAATAAATCAAACAATTCCTTGCGAGAAGCAAAGCATTCTGCTGCACAAGCCACATCCAGCACCAGAGGGTTAAAGCCTGCAAAAAATCCAACAGCAAGCAATAAGAAGACTATGTCTAGAACTAAGTCAAAACAGGAATCAAGAAAGTAATTATTCTTGTTTTTATTCTATTTTTCTTCTATTTTATGCTTCGCTTGCATTATAATATAAAAATAGGCAATATGAATATTAAAAAAGCTAAATATTAAAAAAGCCAGTGAGATCAAAAAGAGCATAAGCGTAATGACACAAGAAACTGTGGTGGAGCCAGATCTTACTGCAAGAGAGAATCTGCAGCTTTTTGCAGACCTGTACGAGCTTGACAAAGCAATCATTCCCTCCAAAATAGACTACGCCCTGAACGAGGTAGATCTCAAGAATTTTGAGGATGTACTTACCAGTACATTTTCAGGAGGCATGCAGCGCAGGCTTGGCCTCACAAAATCGATGCTTAATGATCCGCAGCTTCTTATACTGGACGAGCCTACTACAGGATTGGATGTCCAAAACCGCGTAAACATGTGGAATCAGATAGAAAAGCTAAACAAGGAACGAGGCATGACTCTAATACTCACAACCCAATACCTGGAGGAAGCAGATACTCTTTGCGATAGGATAGCGATAATAGACCACGGCACAATAAAAGCAATAGGCACTCCTGTGGAGCTAAAGAGAATGGCTGCCGAAGGGCTTATTCTGGAGGTAATAGCAAGCAAGGATGATATAGAAAAAGCGGCAAAGGTGCTTAAGGACTCATTCAAAATTGATGTAACACTTGATGGTGAAAAGATAAACGCAATAGTAAGCAAGGAAGATATATACCAAATCCTTAAAGATATATCCTTGCAATTTTTCAAGGAAAAAATCGAGCTTTATTCGATAAGCATACATCTGCCGACTCTTGACGATGTTTTCATAAAACTGACAGGGAGCGGCCTCAGGGATTCGACAGGCGAAAGCGTATCACGCATGGATCTAGCTAGGGCAAGAAGGTGAATTTGTGGGTTTATACAGAGGATTAGAAGGAATAGCAAGATCACTTGAAACTCTAG
>JBMFSF010000010.1:0-21928 GCA_049967695.1 Candidatus Micrarchaeia archaeon | reverse complement strand
ATAATTATTTTAAAGCATATTTTATAAATTAATTCGCAAAATATTATCTTGGGTAAATCTTATGAAAGAGGCACTTTTTGCAATTGGATTGCTGGTGTTGTTAATAGGATCTGTAGGTGCGGCGCCTGCCATATATGGTCATGCCTCAATATATGCACCTGCTGTTATATTATCAAGCAATCAAGGATCCTTGACAATAATATCTGTTAACGTAAGCGTTGGAAATGGGAGTATCGCAATAAACGGGCCAAAATCAGTGGCAAATTCTACATTTGATTCTGCAAAAGAAGCAGTAGCTTGCACAGCAAAACAGCTTGGGATAAATAGCTCCAAATATAATTTCACATATTTCATAAGCAATGCTTCAGAGGTGTCGGGACCAAGCGGAGGGGCAGCGCTAACTCTTCTTGCTATATCTGCACTAACCCACAGGCCGCTTAATGGCAATTTTACAATAACCGGAACAATATCTGGAAATTGCAGCATAGGCCAGATTGGTGGGGTATATGACAAGGCAGGCATAGCGAAAAAGAGAGGGCTTGAATTTATGCTGGTGCCATATGCAGCAAACCAGAGTATGGAAAACGAGCTCTATTATTTGGTTCAACAGCATTTCGGCATACCTTTAATAGAAGTCACTAATATAACCCAAGCGGAAGATTACGCATTCAATGGGCTTGCCGGAGTGCAAAATATATCAAAGATATCTGTAAAATACAATCCATATACTTCATTGTGGTACAATATTACAGCATTGCCAAACGCCAGCCTGACCTGCAGCAACAATTGTAATAATGAAGGGTTCAATGAACTTACAAATTTCACAGTAAGGCTGGATGAAAGCAGCATCCAAAGATTATATAATGAAAACGGGTTTGCGGGGCTTGCCGAGAATTTTACTAGAGCGCTTAATATAAGCAAAGGTATACTGCATAAGGGTTATCTCTATACTGGAGATGACTTTGCGTTCCTTAATTACGTTGACAGTTCCTATTTTGGCAACTCAAATACGAGCATTAGCAAAGGCTATTACAAAATTTTAAGCATTGAAAACTACTGCAAAAGCCTTATACCTCCTCAGATAAACAACAATAATTACGAGTATGTGATCGAAGGCGAGATGAGGCAGGCTTGGGGAGAGTATGTGATAAACCAGACAATTTCAAACTACAATGAAAGCGCAGTAGATACCGACCAGGTATTGGATATGCTTTACCTTGCTGGAGAAGCAAATGGGTGGTGCTCTGCAGCAGGAAATCTTTATAATTATTCATCGAATATAAACGGTACACCAATGCAATTCTCTCAGAATCTAAAAAGCTATGCAAGATCCCTCATATACAAAGCAATAAATGAAGGGCAAAGCATGTATCTTGACGTGGCAATAAATGCTTATAACCAAAGCAACTATACAACCGCGATACTTTCTGCTGATTATGCAATAATGTATGGCAGCAAAAGCCCATACTTTGTTTCAAATAATTCTATCTACCAAAAGGTTATGGCGATCGCATCAAACGCAACATATGGTGCATGGGCAACCCAATTTGCAAACCAGGCACTTTTTTATGCATATGAATCAGAAATAAGCACCAACTCCACAAAAGCAGCTTATACCAATGAGGCATTGACAACTGCCCTTCTGGCAAGCAATATTAGTGCCAGCACAAGAGAGATAGCCAAGAGCTTAGAACCGTTTACGCCAAGCCTTACCTACAATAATTCACAAATACAGCAATATATTAATAATTTGTCAAACCAAATATCTAGTCAGAATATTGAATATCTGCAAGAATTCTGGCATATATTTATGATATTATCTGCAATAATAATAATAGAGGCAGTATCAATAGTCATTTTGTTATATTTGCTTAAAGAAAAGATAAGAGAAACAACAAAATTATCTAATAATAGATTAAATAGATTATTAAATAAGAAAAAAAGATAAAAGGGTAGATTAATTGATAGATGTAATTCCTGGAAAAAAATGTAGTTCTTGTGGAAAACTGAGCGACAAATACACTGAGTTCAAATGCCCAAAATGCGGGGAAACAACAATAATAAGATGCGACCATTGCAGAAATATAGCCAATACATA
The DNA here is from genome assembly GCA_049967695.1 of Candidatus Micrarchaeia archaeon. Taxonomy (GTDB): domain Archaea; phylum Micrarchaeota; class Micrarchaeia; order Micrarchaeales; family Micrarchaeaceae; genus JBMFSF01. Next base: position 19,830 of record JBMFSF010000010.1, on the reverse strand, counting down.
TAAATGTGAATCCTGCGGATTCGAGGGACCATAATGCCTTCAGTAGGAGTTGTGTTTAAAATATACACAAAAGACAATGCGGACCCAAACGAAGTGGCAAAAAGGGTAGAAGGAATTGAGCCCAAGCCAAAAGGAATTTCAGTAGAGGAAGTGGCATTTGGCATAAAAATAATAAAAGCTTACTTCGTGTATGAGGATTCTGAAACTGGCTCCTCCTCAATAGAAAGCAGAATAAGGCAAGTCGAAGGAGTAAGCGAAGTTGAAGTAGAAGACGAAACGCTCATATAATTTGGTTTATTTTTGGCAAGCAGCTGATGCTTGCAAATACAAAACTTCTTTTTCTTTTAGGATAAAATATATAAGGGTCGGCTGTAAAGAAGATAACGTATTGCTAGGGCTTGGTGTAACAGATGATAGAGAGCATAAAATTGACAAACTGGAAAACACATAAAGAGACATTTATCAGGTTTGATAAAGGTGTTAATGTAATTGTAGGGGTAATGGGAGCAGGCAAAAGCTCGGTAATGGATGCGATATCTTTTGCACTTTTTGGCAGCTTCCCTGCTTTAAAACATAAGAAAGTCAGCCTTACAGACATGATAACAAAAAGGCCTTACAAGGCAAGCGAAGCTAAAATAGAATTGAGTTTCTCTATAGGACAGGATATTTATGATGTAGAAAGAGTTATAAAAGAAGACGGAAGCACATCAGCGAAATTGAAAAAAAATGGCACGTATGTACAATCGCAGCAGTCCAAAGTCAACAAAGACATAGAGGATCTGCTAAAAATAGATTATGATGTATTTTCAAGAGTCATATATGCTGACCAAAATAATTTGACCTACTTTCTAGATATTACAAAAGGAGACAGAAAAAAGCAAATAGATGAGATGCTTGGGCTTGACAATTTTTCCAAAAGCGAAAGCTATATAACAACCATAATAAACAGCATCAGAGCAATGGTGGAAGATGAACAGAAAAATCTCTCATCTATAGATATAGAAAAATTAAAGGAACAGATCAAAAATTTAAGCAATGAAAAAGCCAAAACTGAAGCATTGCAAGAAGAGCTTGCTTCTAAAAAAGCAGTCTTTTATGCTTCCCTTAAAAAGGAGGAGGAGTCTTTTAAAAAGGCAAGAGAGGATTTTGAAAAAAAGAAAAAGATTGAGATGGAGATATCAGAAGGAAAAAAGGTAATAAGCAGGCTCCAGCAAGAGATAGAAAAGATAGGAGAAGTGGATAAAACTATAGAAGAACTTGAAGAAATTGAAAAAAATGTAGCCGGGGCAAAAGCCACTTATGATATTGAAATCGAGAGGCTTCAAAAAAAAGAAAAAGAAATAGCGTACGAAGTATATGAAAGTTTAGCCAAAATAAAAGAGATAGAAAAAAACAATGAAACAAGAAAAAAGCTCCTACAAACATTGAATGGCAGAAACGTATCGGAAATGAAAAGGGAGATAGAAAAACAGGAACAGGAATCTCAAGAAAAACTCAATGCTCTTTCCTTATATAGGAGCAAGGTTTCGGAAATCAAAGAAACAATAAACGTATTGAACAATGAAGGAAGCACATGCCCTGTATGCAATAGGCCGCTTGAAGCAGAAATGAAAAAGAAGCTTATAATAGAAAAGAATGAAGAAATATCAAAATTAAATATGGAAGCAAACGCAATATCTAAAGAACTAGAAAACGCTAAAAACAAGATAAAGCTAATGAAAGCAGAATACGAAAGTTGCCTAGTCGCAGCAAAAAAGCTTGAAGACCTGAAGGAAGAAAAAAGCAGTGATATGATAAAAAATGAGGTTGAAGCGCTAAATGCAGAAACAAAGCACATAGAATCGCTGCTCAAAGAATATAAAAATAAAAGGGAAGCTTACGCTGAAGAACTTAACAGGATATCAATGAAAAAAGAGGAGGTAAACAGGAGGAACAGTTACAAAAAAGAGATAGAAGAAACCGAAAATAGGCTAAAGATCAAAAGCGAGCAGTTGCTATCTATAAAAGTAAACGAAGAGGATATATACAAAATACAGGATGCCATAAGAAATTACGACTCGCAGCTTAAAGCCGTCGAGGCAAATATCCAAGGCAACGAAAAATACATTAAAGAAATAAATGCACAGATAAAGGATAAACTAGAAAGGGTAAATGAGTATAACATAGCAAAAGAGAGAATAAACAAAAGAATGAACGCAACAAAAAACATGAACAAATTCAAGGAAGCCCTTATAGACACTGAGGCTGCACTAAGAGACAAGCTTGTAGACTCAGTAAATGGTATGATGCAGCAATTATGGCCCAGGATTTACCCTTATGGTGATTACTCTTTAATAGCATTGCAAAGTGATAAGGAGGATTATTCCCTTGTAGGCAGCTTGGGGAGCGAAAAAGTTGTAATAGACAACGTTGCAAGTGGAGGAGAAAGAAGCATAGCCAGCCTCGTACTCAGAATAGCAATGGCAATGGTAATAGTTCCTAACCTAAAATGGATTATACTAGATGAACCGACACACAACATAGACTCAAATGGCATAGACAAGATGGTTGAGATATTGGGAGAATCTCTTCCTAAAATTGTAGAACAGATATTCATAATAACCCATAACGAGGAGCTCAAAAACATAACCTCAGCCAAGGTTTATCAGCTAGAAAGAGAAAAAGACAAATTTGGTACAACAGTAGTTTCGGAGATTTGAAAACAGATCTTTCATAAGTTATGGCAATTATGTAAGATGTATTATAGGTGCCTTTTTTACAGGAAAGACTTAAATATATTTTATAAGTAATGTATATTAAGACTTGGTGGTAAAATGGAAGGAGGAAATGGAAATACACAATAATTATGTAAGGAATAAATATAGAAAATAGATATAAAAAATTAGAGTTTTATATTTTGTTTTTAATTTTAATTTTAATTTTATTTGAGATGCACTACTTTATATAGTTTATTTTATTGCATTTCTGATATAATCTTGCTTTGTGTTGTCTCGCTATATGGAATTCTTCTATATCCTATCTCGCCTATAATTATATCAGTTATTATACAAGATTCTATTTCAAGCGAATTTTTTCCAGAAAGGAGATCTAGTTTCTTAATTGTATCAGCCAATTTTTCATCTGGGAAGATTGATGTGATATAAAAAGAGCCGTATGGAGAACCTATATCTCCAACAAGTGAGAATTTTGAAACAGATCTCACGCCAGGATCTGATATATAATATAGATATCTTTTCCTGTTCACGTTGAATTTGTGCATGTCTACTTGGATTCCTATAATTATGCTGTCATAGCTAATATAAGGGTTTCTTAATATTATAGTAGGCCTGCGTATTATGCCTTTCTTGATAAGATTGTGGTATGAATATGCACTGCTGCCTTCGCTGTAGCCATATTTGTAATCTATATCCTTAAAAGGCATATTTGCCTTAAGGTTAAGCTCATATAGCACATTATACTCTCTCTCCGTAAGGGTGCCAGCAGTATGCTTAAAGCCTTCTTTTGTGCGATGCCAGACTTTATGCTCTTTGATATATTGAAAAAATTCTTGCCTAAAAGGCAGAAAACCGTATGAATAAGTTATATAGCTTACATACCAATATCCAGGATATCCTGAAAATTCATAAGAAGACCTTAAATCGTAAATAGAATCTTCCAAAGTTTTGGTATTTTCTGCCAAGCCATATATAAAAAGATCATAGTTGCCCTTCAACGTAGCAGCAAATTGTATTAAAGGATTGGAAGACAACCTCTTTTTGATATCCTCTCTTGTAGGCATTTTTCCCTTGAATTTTATCAATGCAACATATCTAAAAAGATCAAACGGCCTTGAAGCAAATTCTATTGTAAACCTTATATTATACTTATTTGTAAGCTTTTTAATATGATAATACGCAGCTTCCCTGCTAATACCTACTTCCTTGGCCAGCTTTAATACAGAATATCTGCAGTTCGCACTCATTATATTTAGAATTTCCCTATCTATCCTGTTTGGGTATTCCAAAAGCGAGGCAGGGCTGATTTTTAAAAGGTCAGTTTTTTCTTTCAAATAATCTGTTATAGAAGAGGAGCGCTTGGCTTCTGGCAACCTGTGACTGCCTTCTATGAATGTACCATCATCAGTTATTTTCCCAAGATAAAAGGCCTTGACCTCTTTCTTGCCTTTTGCAGGATCAAAAGCATATTTTATTTCGTACAGATAATAATAGCCGTGTACTTTTCTTACTTGAAGAGTCTGCTTACGCTGCTTTTCAAGTTCCTTCATCTTATTTAATATTGGAAGGGGGACAGGCATTTTATCATATATAATATATATACAATAAAATATATAATAGTATATATATTATTTATTTTGTATTCATATAACTTTTATATAAATAATAAATTATTTGACTAATATAAGATTTATTCCTATAATAATGTAAAAAATTAGTAAATTTATGCTGATAAGGTATATATAGAAGTTGTTGCATAATATATAATGCAAAGCTATGGGGAATAATAGCTTGTAACTTTTTATTCTCACCCCAAAGTCACCCACGGCACACGATTTTCGTGTGCCATATTTTGATTAAAACAGAATAAGTTTTGGAGCTATTTCTTCCTTGATGAGTTATACTTGTTAACTAGATCTACTACGTATGATACAGCTCTTTCAAGATCTGCTTTATCCTTTGTACCTGTACAAATTATCTTACCATTTTTAAACAGCAGAATTGTGGATTTTGGATCATGCAATTTGTAAATTGCACCTGGAAACTGTTCTGGTTCATAGTCTACGTCTCTTGACATTCTGGCCAAACCCACAAGGTCCAAGTCTGTATTTAAAGAGGCTCTTGCAACGATATTTACTATTTTATAAGTAGGCTGCAATACGTTCTTCTTTGTATTAGAGCTTTCAGCAGATTCTTCTTTTTTCATTAAAGCACCAGATAAGTATTATACATTTTTATTTAACATATTAATCTTTTTGCTTTTTAAGCTTTGTGGTTCATGAATTTAGCTAATACCTATTAAGGCAACTCCAAAAGAGATTAATAAAATCCCAGACCAAGTCCACAAAGTTATTTCCTCATGTAAGAATATAAATGCAAGTATCCCAGTAAAAATATAGCTCAACCCACCTATGCTATAAGCCCAGCTTAACGATGATCTGCTCAAAACGTAGAAATATATGGCAGTAGATACAACATATGACAGTATGCCAAGAAGTATATAAATCGCGAAAAGACCTGAAGAAAAGCTGAAGCTATACTTGAAAAGAATTTGGCCTACCCCTCCCAAAAAAGTCGAGCCAATTAGCAAAGAAAAATTTACTGCTTTTTTATTTACCATATAATCACATTTACCTGCATTGATTCTCTAATCAATAATTCGCTGCCACTAGGAATATTCCTATAACTACCAGCAGCACCCCAATTATTTTATATATCCCTATTTTCTCGTGTAGGAATGTTTTTGATAAAAGTATTACAAATATGAAAACGCTTCCAAAGATTGGGTATGCTATAGATAAAGGGGTGCTTTTCAAGGCATACAAATAAACCGCCAGCCCTATAAAGTAGACAAATATTCCAAACAGAAGGTTACGGTTTTTCAAAAGCAATACAAGTTGCTTCAGACTTTTTACTTCTGTAGAAAGGGCCCGCTTAAAGATTATCTGAGCTGAAGCGGCTATAAATGCAGCAATAAAGGTTATAAAGATTATTATAAATATATTCATTAAATCATCAGATGGTGTAATGAACCAGAAAGACAATAAAAATATTATACTCTATTTGTCTGCCTTAACAGTAATTATTACAATATTAGCTATAATGCTTTATATATATTATGGTAATTCATGGGAGTTCTATTTAACAGTAATTTTCGGTATTTGCATAGGCATGATAAATGCATGGATTATTGAAAAATCGGATTCAGAAATTAATATAGTAACAAAACAGAAACAAAGCATTGCAAAAGGTATAAATAAAAGTAAAGCAAAAGTTAGAAAGCCCAGAAAAAGATAAAATAGGAGCTGCTTGAAATGGAAAGCACGGAATTGATAATAGCAGAGAAGCCAAGCGTTGCGCTAAGGATAGCTATCGCACTCAGTAGTTCTGCACCCAAAAGGGTCAAAAAAGGCAGGGTAAGCTATTTCGAAATAGAAACAGGCAGGGGCAAAGCGTATATAGCTGCTGCAGCAGGGCACCTGTTTACTATCAAGCAGAAAGATGAAAAAAGAGGATACCCTGTGCTTGAGGTAGAGTGGGCACCAAGTTATGAAGTAAGCAAGTCCTCCTATTACACTAAGGATTATATTGAAGTCATAAAAAGCTTAGCTAAAAATGCGGAGAGCTATATAAACGCTTGCGACTATGATATTGAAGGAACAGTAATAGGCACAAACATAATCAGATTTTTAGCTACCGAAGACAATAGCAAGATAAAAAGGATGAAGTTTTCTACCACCACAACAATAGACCTGAGGAATTCATACGAAGACCTGCAGCCTATTGATATAAACAATTTTTATGCTGGTGAGACAAGGCACATGCTAGATTGGCTGTGGGGCATCAACTTCAGCAGGGCGCTTACATCTGTAATGGAGAACAAAGGACAGGTCCTAAGCATAGGAAGAGTGCAGGGACCGACATTGGCCCTGCTTGCAAAACGCGAAGAAGAGATAAACTCTTTTATTTCAGAACCATACTGGAAAATAAAAGCGGACATAAACAATGAAGAATTTTTGAGTGATAGAGGAAACTTGTTTGACAAGAAAGAAGCAGATGAATTATTCAACAAATGCAACAGCTATAAAGCAAAAATTGAAAGCATAGAAAGCAGCGAGAGGGAAGTAGCACCTTATCCTCCTTTTGATCTCACAAGCCTGCAGCTTGAAGCTAGCAGGATCTTGCATATGGATCCAACAAGAACACTTGCAATAGCTCAATCCCTTTATGAAAAATCCTATATATCATATCCAAGGACATCCTCGCAGAAGCTTCCCGCTACGCTTGGGCTTAAATCTATCATAGAGAACATATCAAAAATTGAAAAATACAAGGAATTATGCAGCAAGCTTATTCAGGAAAACAGATTCCGGCCACATAACGGCAAGAAGGAGGATGAAGCACATCCAGCAATCTATCCAACAGGAGTGGCACCAAAGCTCTTAACGGAAGAAGAGGAAAAACTTTACAACCTTATTACAAGGAGGTTCTTAGGATGCTTTGCAGAACCTGCAGAACTTGCAGATACAAGCATAAAAGCTACCATAAACGGCGAAAGTTTTTCTGCAAAAGCGCTTAAAATTATTAAAAAAGGTTGGATGGAATTTTATCCGTTTGCGACCATTAGCGAGCATATTATGGAAGGTTTTGAGAAAGGCAAGGAGTATCCTGCTATACTGAAAATGGAAAGCCTGAAAACACAGCCCCCAAAAAGGTACTCTAAAGCAATGCTTATAGCAGAATTGGAAAAAAGAGAGCTAGGCACAAAAGCAACAAGGGCTGCAATAGTTGATACGTTATACAAAAGAAATTATATAACTGGAAGCAAGATAACTGTTACCCCTTTTGGAATGAGCATTTATAAAGTATTGAAAGAGAACTGCAACATGATACTTGAAGAGGAGACTACAAGAGCTTTAGAAAAGGATATGGAAAAAATATCAAAAGGCGAGAGGTCCGAAAGCGAAGTCCTTGCAGAAGGAAAAAGGATACTGCTTGAAGCCATAAAAACATTTGATGAAAACAAAAACAGAATTTCAGACCAAGTACACAAAGGGGCAAAGGAAAGCATGACAATATTAGGTAAATGCCCTGTAGATGGAGGAGATTTGATAATAAGGAAGTCTAGGCTGGGGAAACAGTTTGTGGGTTGCAGCAACTATCCAAATTGCAAAGTCACATATCCTTTACCACAAAAAGCAAAAATTGTTGCTACTGGAAAAGTCTGCGAGTACTGCAATGCACCCATAGTAAAAGTTATAAGATGGAATGGCAGCGCTTATGAACTTGATATAAATCCTAACTGTGAATCTAAGGTTCCTTCAAATCAAAAAGAGGATAAAAATAAAGAAATAACAAACAAAGCAAAAAATGCGGTTAGAAATAGTGCATCGAAGAAAAAAGCAAAAACAACCAGCAGAGCATCAAAAAGCAAAAAAGCCAAGACTTCAAAAATCAAAAAGGAAGATGCATGAAGATGTTTATACCTGAGCCGTATAACCACTTGAAAAGAGGGCCGCAAGTAATACTTCCCAAAGATATAGGGATAATAATCGCTTACTCAAATATAGGTAAAGAAAGCATATGCGTTGATGCAGGCACAGGCAGCGGATGGCTTGCTATTGGATTAGCAAGAGTCTGCAAGCATGTAACAAGCTACGACATAAGAGAAGATTTCATAAATATAGCGGAAAAAAACAAGGCAAAAGAAAAACTTGAAAACCTTGACATAATAAAAAGAGATGTTACCAGAAAAATACCGGACAAAAATGTAGATCTTTTCACTTTGGACCTCCCAAATGCACAAAAAGCTGTAAAGACTGCATATACTGCTCTGAAAACAGGTGGCTATATATGCGGATACAACCCGAATATAGAACAGGTTAAGGCTTTCGTAAAGATGCTAAATAAATACAAATTTGAAAATATAGTAGTCTTTGAGACCATATTAAGAGATATGCTTGTAAGGGAAAAAGAGGGTACGAGGCCTTCTACAAAAGGAGTATGGCACACAGCTTATCTGACATTTGGAAAGAAAGCGCAGGAAAACCAAGGCAGCGTGAAAAGATAACCACTCGTTTTAATCATAGCTGCAAGTATAACTGCAGCGCGATTATTATTTGCAAGTTTTGGCAAATAAGCTTTTGTGTTTAAGATAACAAGACAGGCAAGCAAGATATACAGGGGTGTGTTATTAACACACCTCTGGGTGGATGAGAATAAGGTCTTAGGATAAGCGTTTATTTTAATTACAACTCTATACTTTTCTCACATCAATATTTAAATATTAGCATTATGCGCTTTACTTTTATTACAAATTTATAACGTGTTTTACAAGGATTTGCAAAGCATTCTGCAAGAGCTGGCATAAGGCAAATACTGCACGTATAATGCAAATTAGCGCACCTAAGCTTAAAAGCATTTAAAGTCAAATATTCATCTATTATATGATATCTTTATATATTTACATTATACTTATATATCTATTAAATTTCTATTTATAGTCAATATATATAAAGATGGGGCTATGAAAACCACAGACCTTTTGTTTAACTTATGTACAAGGAGAGGCATAATAATACCTGCATTTAAACCCTATGGGGAGCTTGCCGGTTTTTATGATTATGGGCCTATAGGCACCAGAATTAAGAATAACATAATAAATGCATGGAGAAATTTTTTTATAGAAGGGTTGGGAAACCTCGAGATAGATACAAGCCTTATTGCGCCAGAAGTTGTATTTGAGGCAAGCGGCCACATAAAAAAGTTTACCGATCCTGTAGTAAAATGCAAGAAATGCGGCACCAGTTATCGAGCTGACAAGCTACTTGCTGAGTTTTTCAATGAAAAGAATGACATAAAAAACGCTGAAAAGGCAAAGCATGAAACCCCAGAAGGACTTGAAAATATGATAAAAGATAATGGCTTAAAATGCAAGAAATGCGGCGGAGAACTTGGCAGCGTGGAGCTTTTTAACCTAATGCTAGCCACTAAGATAGGACCTGCGCACACCATCCAAGGATATCTAAGGCCGGAAACAGCCCAAAGCATTTTCTTGGACTTTAAAGAAATTTTCCAAACATACGGATTAAAGCTTCCTATTGGAATAGGAACAGCAGGAAAAGCTTTCAGAAATGAAATTGCTCCAAGAAACATCCTAATAAGGCTTAGGGAATTTTCTCAGATGGAACTTGAATTTTTTTATGATCCAGAAGCGGATAACATAGGCATAAATGGCGAGAGCCTAGACGATAAGGCACTTTCTGAGGAGATAAACATACTAAGCAGAGAAAGCCAGTTGTCAGGAAGTACAGACGAATATGAGAAGGTTACCATAAAGGAATGCTTAGACCGAGGAATTTTCAAAAACAAATTGTTTGCATTTTTAATTTATAAGGAATGGAAATTCGCAAGCAAGTTAGGGTATAACCTAGAAAATGCAAGATTTAGGCAGCTGCTTGATGATGAGCTGCCACATTATTCGAAGGGAAACTTTGATCTAGAGGTAAAGCTTGATGGAGATTACGAAGAGGTAATGGGCAACGCGGACAGAGGAAATTTTGACCTATCAAATCACGCAGAGTATTCAAAACAGGAACAGAGCATATTCTACAACGGAAGAAAATTTGTACCAAGCGTAATAGAGCTTAGTATGGGTATAGATAGGATATTTTGGACTCTTCTTGCTGGGTCCCTTCACCAAGACAATAGGGGATGGGATTTCTTAATTCTTGATAGAAGCATAGCCCCATATGAATATGCGATATTCCCATTGCAAAAAGATGAGAAGATAGAAGAAAAGGCCAGGCATATATTTGAAGAGATTAAAAAATCTGGAGTAAGCGCATTTTATAGCGACTCCGGGAGCATTGGAAAAAGATATGCAAAGGCCGACGAAATAGGGATAAGGTATGCGATTACCATAGATTATGACACAGTAAATTCTGACGGAAAAGTTACTGTAAGGGACGCGCTTAATACAAAACAAGAAAGGATAAAAATAGAAGAGCTACTTAACACAATTAAAAAGTGAAACAATGGAAATAATCCCGACAAGGGAGTTTTGCTTCGAAAAGACAATAAAAAGCGGACAGCCCATAAATTTTACAGCAAGATTTTATGACAAGACAAGGATTGCATTTGCAGGAGATAATGGCCATGTAAGTATAGAGTATCAAGGAGATGTCAAAAAGGGAAGCATAAAAATAGAAGCTGAGAAGCGTGTTGGAACAAAGGTAAAAGAAGAAGTTACAAGGAGGCTAGGGCTTTCTGACAATATGATTTATATTTATAAAAAAATAGATACTGACAACTTTATGCATAAAGTTATAAAAACAAGCAGAGGATTAAGAATTACATGGAGCGAGCCATGGGAGGCAATGGTTTCATTTATACTTTCTCAGCACAACAATATTAGAAACATAAGGAACAGTGTGCAAAATATTATAGAAAAATTTGGAGAAAGCGTTGATAATTCTGATATCAAAAAATTTCCCACTATTGATGCAATAGCTGAAGCAAAGATTGAGGAAATAAAAAGCTGCAAGACAGGTTTTAGGGCAGCTTACCTTAAGGATGCAGCAATATACTGCAGGGATAATATTAAATTGGACAAGCTGTATGGCATGAATTATAGCAAAGCAAAAGAAAGGTTGATGGAAATAAAAGGTATCGGAGACAAGGTAGCTGATTGCATACTGCTTATGGGATACAAAAAAACCGAAGCGTTTCCAATAGATATATGGGTCAAGCGTACCCTAGAAGAAGCGTATTTCGGCAATGAAAAAAAGGAGATAAAATCCTTGCATGAATTTGCAGAGGATAAATGGGGCAAATATAGCGGTTATGCGCAAGCGTATATATTTTATTATTCAATAACAAAAATGAAAAATAATAAAAATAGTAAAGGTTAAAAGTATGGCTAAAAAAAATAGCATTTATTCTATAATAAAAGAGGTTTCCGAAAATATAGATAAAAAGCAGAAGGAATATTATGAAGCAGTGGAACTTTCCAACAAAGTGATAAGGGCTTCTTCAAGAGTAATCACAATGCTTCATGCCGACAGATTAAAAGACGCAGAAAAAGAGGTTAAAATTTTGAAAAAGCATGTAAGCGAGATGAAAAAATTTGATTCGGAATTCTTTTATTACACTATGCAAGCGTACCAGGAGTATGCAGAGGCAATTATATTTTATATGATAAAAAATGACATGGATATACCTACTTACTCAGATATAAAGATAAGGCCAGAACCATACCTTCTCGGCTTAATGGATGAAGTTGGAGAGCTAAGAAGGGAGGTAATAGAGGAATTAAGGAAAAGAAGGATAAGCTATGCTGAAAAGTATTTCGCGATATTAAAAGAGATTTACGATGAAACAAGAGGCTTAAATATACAGAATGCCCTACTTAACGGATTCAGAAGAAAGCAAGATGTTGCAAGGATACAAGAAGAAGAAGCGGCAAGCGAGCTTCTTCTTTTCACAAAAAATAATGCGTAACAGAAGAAGCAAAATATGAAATGAAAGCATAGGGAAATTATACATATTTAAATATATAAAACAATATTATATAGAAAAGGTGTTCCTTTGCGAGGAAAAGAAACAATAGTAACATGCGAATCATGTGGTAGGAAAATACCTAGAAACAAGGCAATTGTAGACGAAAAGAAGATATCGTTCAATACTGAAACTAGAACTGCAAGTGATGTAAGATTTTTTGAAACGAGAAAGGTTTATTACTGCATAAGCTGTGCAAAGCACAGAGGCATATTTGAGAAAAAGAAAAGAGAGGCAATGCGAGACAAAGGGTTAGAATAATGCCGGTAAGTATTGATGACTTGCTAATATTCAAAAAAAGGAATAAAAATGTGCAAGCCAATAATACTTCCGAAATTAGCAATGCAAATGCAGCAGATGTAGGACAGGCACTATTTATTTCAGATAACAGGAGCCAGCAAGAAGTAACAAATGAAGAATTAGAGGCTAACCTTTTTTTAAGCAGAAACAGCAAAAAAACAAAGCTTGAAGAAAAAAGCAGGAAAGAAGCTGCGAATCTATACTGCGTATGGCATCCGTGGAAAAAAGCTTATGCTATATGCAATTACTGCCATAGGCCCTTCTGCTATGAAGACTTGGAAGAGTATAATGGGGCATATTACTGCCTAGAAGATATAAATAAAATAGAGCAAAAAGACATAGGAAGAGTGGAAGCTGTTTATACATGGCTCAATTTCATAACTGCTATATTGTTTCTTAGCATGCTTGTAGTCTTCGCATACTTTGCAAACAACATGGGGCTATTTTTAATAAAAAAAATAGTGGCTAATATTTCTTTTCTGCTTAAGGTTTTTTATTATCCAGAGTACTTGATTTATTTGCTAGAAGTAATATTCGAAGTGCTTGGTGTAGTTGCTGCGATTTATATATTCCTTGAATCAAAAAAGGGATTTTATATAGGTATAGTTACTAGCATATTTGACACTATTGTATTTAGTTACATGTATTTTTCAGAAAACGAAGCACATTTGTACCTGCTAGCCATGGCAGCAATGGGATTTATGTCTCTTCTATTTATTGCATTGCCAAAAGCTTTCCTAAAAGAAACTGGAGACAGTCTAATAAATACAAGTTTTTACAATTCGCAAAACTTCTAATGCATTGAGGCAAGGGTCCTCTGCTGGTACCTGCCCCTGAGCTCTATCTCTTTGAGCTTTATTAATACCTTTTGCGAATCTTTATAAGACGCTGAATAGCTTTTCAAAAATAGATTATTCATATCGTAAGATATGGAGCGCTGCATAAGCAGCAGATCCAACGCGAAGTCTTCTGCTGAAGAGGTTATAGAGGCCAGGCCAAAATCTATTACAAACGCTTTATTATTCGAAATCATTATGTTTGCTGGCGTGAAATCGCCATGCGCTATTCCTATAGAATGAAGCTTTGCGGCAATCTTACCCAATTGAGGGGCTATATGATGCATCGCAATGCTATCGTTAACAAGCTGCAGCATACTTGTACCTTCTATAAAACTTAGTATTATGATATAATTGCTAAAAAACAGAAGCTTGGGGCAAGGCACTCCTGCAGAAGAGGCTTTTAAAATTGCTCTTGCTTCTATCCTTGTCCTATGCAAGCGCAATTGAGCATCTAGCAGGCTTATTCTATAATCTTTTTTTATTCTATATTTTATTATTGAAGGAATGCCATTAAAAGTTGTTTTATATATCTCTGCTTCAGCTCCTTCGCTTAGCTTGCTAATATTTACCAAAGCAATAATAATCACCACTTTAGCTCTATGTTGTTTATCCTGTATCTCTGGCTTATGTTACATTTTTCTATAGGAAATGACATACCTGATTTGTACATTTTTTCTGCTACTATGGCTATCATGGCGCCATTGTCAGAGTTAATAGAATCTTCTCCAAAATATGCTTTGACGCTATGGCTTGAAGCCATTCGAGAAACCATATCCTGCAAACGGCGGCTTTGGGCCACGCCACCACATATTATAATGCTCTCTTTCCTAGAAAGCATTAATGCCCTTTCCGAGGCCTCGCATAGCATGGAAAATGCGGTCTCCTGAAGAGAATAGGCAACATCTTCTTTGCTATGGGTAGCAAGGAGCTTTATTGAATTAGTAAGCAAACCAGTAAAAGTAAAATCCATTCCCTTTACATTATAGGGCATTTGTATGTAGTTTCCATTTTTGGCGATTTGTGCAACAGTGGACCCCCATGGAGGTACAAGCTTTGCTGCACGGGCGAAGTTATCTAGCATGTTGCCAATACCAATGTCAAAAGTCTCCCCGTATATATGGTAATGCCTAAATGGAAAGCTTTCTATACCTAGTATTTGGGAGTTTCCTCCGCTCACATAAATTACTAATGGATCGGAAAGATTAAATCTAGTTTTAATTATCTCTATGTGTCCCATCCCATGGTTTACTGGAAAAATAGGCTTTTTGTATTTCTCGGATAAGGTTTTTGCAGTGACCATCCCCACCTTTAAAGGTGCACCCAATCCAGGCCCTTTTGTATAACCTATTGCAGATATATCATCCATTGTCAAATTTGCTGAAGCAAATACTTTTTCAAGAAGTAGAGGAACGTTGCTAGCATGAAAATCCGCAACCCTTGCAGGTATAAGACCTTTATCAGTTATTTCATACATTATTTTTTCATTTGCAAGGATTGTGCCGTTCTCCACTATCCCTATACCTAGTGTGTGCGCACTACTTTCTATGCCAAGAACTGCCATGAAAGCGCACCACAACGCCTTTCAGCCAACTTCTATACTTGTCGCCGCGTAGCCTATAGAAATTAGAGCTTCCCTCGCCTTGTCAACATGGTTGCCTTGCAGCTCTATAATACCAAGATCCTGCTTATAGGTGCCGCCACATGCAAGCGCATGCTTTATGCTTTTGGCAACATCTTCAAGCTTGTTAGCTGCTATTCCTTCTATAACTGTTACTACCTTGTTGAACTTGGCTTTTTTGGTATATATTTTTATTTTTGATTCTGTTTCTCTGTCTAAAATATCGCAAACACAGAGCTCTTTCGGCAAGCCACATTTTGGGCAGATATCTGTCATTTAACTATGTGCACCTTTTTTCTGAGAGTTTTGTATAGTTTTTATTCTTGCAATTGTCTTTTTTATATCTCTTATCTTAATTGTTTTGCTGGAAACACCTGTAGAAGCAACCTTGCTCTTCTCAGTAGCAAGCTGCAATACTAGATCATCAAGCTTTTGCGAAAGCTCGTTTGGATGAAGCTTCCTTATATCGTTAATCTTTATTTAATCAACCCGCTTATTATTTTTAATCAACATATATAAATATTTTATGATGAAGTTTTTATATTGTTAGGAAATTTTATATAATTAGTAACAGTTTCTATACCTCATGTAAAAGGCATAGAATTTTATGCTTGCGCTTTTTAGCATTGAAAAGAGAGTGAATATTGAATTTTTGAAGAGTGTGCCCTGCCAGCCTTTAGCTATTTATTAGTTAGAGCGCAGATATAAGAAGATTTAAAGCAGGCATAGGATTGCAAAAAAAACATAGCTATAAAAATATATTAAAAAAAATAATTAAAAAATAACTAGTGGGATAGATAAAATGTCATGGATAGTTGAGGCTATTGCGAGTATAATAGCTATTGTGGCTGTAATTGCAATAATTGCTATGTATAACGGCTTAATAGTAAAGAGGAACAGAGTCAAAAATGCGTGGGCTCAGATAGACGTACAGCTTAAAAGGAGATATGATCTTATACCTAACCTTGTTGAGACTGTCAAAGGATACATGCAATACGAAAAAGGAGTAATGGAAGAAGTTACTAGGCTTAGAAGCGGCTTGGTAACAGGTTCTGTACAAGATAAAGCGCAGGCAAATAATCAGATCTCACAGGCGCTGAAAAGCCTATTTGCAGTAGCCGAGAATTATCCTGATCTTAAGGCTAATGAATCTTATAATAACCTGCAAAAAGAACTAGAGATAACAGAAGATAAGATAGCATTTGTAAGGACTTCTTATAACGACTATGTGTTGGATTATAACAATGCAATACAAGAGTTCCCATCCAATATAATTGCAAATTTGTTTGGTTTCAAGCAGGAGGCTTTCTTCGAGGCACCAGAGCAAGAAAAAGAAGCAGTAAAAGTAAACCTTACAGATTCCACACAGATTAACATGGAGAAAACAGAGGCTGGAGCAGGAGGAAGCCAAAGCAATGTCGACCAGCCGCAAGCCCCTAACCAAGAAGATAATGAAGGTAGTTTGCCTAATGCAAATCAAAATTAAAAATTGGCAGGGTATTACAAATGGCAAGTTATTTTGATGAGATAAAAAGCAATCTTGTAAAATCCATAATCTTAATGGCAGTTTTTGGGCTTTTTTTTGCATTTATATTGTTTCTCTTCGCATTCTATATAGGTGGAGGATGGATCTTATTTTGGATAGGCATGATAGCCCTAATTTTGTATGCAATATTTACTTTGAGAAGTGGCCACAAAGTCATTTTAAGAATTTCTAAAGCAAAAAAGGCAAGCAGGGAAGATTATCCAGAATTATATGAAATAGTAGAAGGGCTTTCTTCAGCAGCACTGCTTCCGATGCCACAGATATATGTAATAGATGATCCAAATCCGAACGCATTTGCAACTGGGCCTAGCAAAAAAGACAGTTACATATGCGTTACAACAGGTTTGCTCAAAATGATGGACACAAGGCAGTTGGAAGGAGTTCTCGCACATGAGATGTCCCATATATATAATAACGATATAAAATTCATGATGATTGCAGTTTTGTTTGCGGGGGCAATAGGACTAATAGCTGCATTTTTCAGGAACGTGATTATTTTCGGTTCTGATGATAGGAGAGGGGGAGGGCTGCTTTTGATTGCAGCAATCATATTTGGCATACTTGCACCGATATTTGCAGCTTTGTTAAAAATGGCTATATCAAGAAATAGAGAGTTCATGGCAGATGCAAATGGAGCTAGGATTACAAGAGATCCTACAGGCCTAATAGAAGCGCTTACCAAAATTAAGGATTATGAAGAGAACAGCCATAGCATGCAGCAGATGCAAAGCGCAAATGAGATTACAGAATCATTATATTTTGCAAGTCCGTTCCGTAAAGGCAGCTGGCAAAATCTATTTTCGACTCATCCACCTATAGAAGAAAGGATAGCGAGGCTACAAAGAATGCACTGAACTTATGCATAACGCACAAGGCATGAGTAAAAAAATGAAATATTTTATATTTATATGCAAAACTAATTTATTTGTTAGAAAGATGAGAAAGTGCAATTTGAAAATAATTGGATTGCAAAGAAAGATATATACTTGACAAAAGGATTCTTTGCGAGGCTACTCACTGTTTCTATATTTATAATATTAGGAATTGCAAGTATAGGGTTTTCCCTCTATCTGTTTTACATAGCAAGAAGCTTCTATATGTATTTCCTGGCTTCACTTTTCATGGTTCTAGCATTAATTGCTTGCTTTTTCAATTTCTTTGCATCAGTATCTTATTACAAATCATATTTTTACCAATTCTATATCAAGAAACTGGAAGAAAATACCAAGGAATTAACAGAATACCCCACATTGGCAGTGGCTATGCCGGTCTTCAATGAAAATGTCAATACCATAAAAAAGAATTTTAAAAGACTGCTCAAGATTAGATATCCCAAATCTAAATTGAAGTTTTATCTGCTTGATGACTCTACAGAAAGCAGCATAAATTCTGAACTTGAACGCTTCAGCAAAGAGAATGGCATAATATACATACATAGGGATAACAGGAAAGGCTACAAGGCAGGAGCACTTAACAATCTGCTGAAAATATCAAAAGAAGAGTATTTATCAATTTTTGATTATGATGAATACCTGGCTAATCTAGATTTTGCCAAAGACTTACTCAAGTATTTCATAGTTGACCCAAACCTCTCATACGTACAAACACAGAAAGACACAAAAGCGGATAATTTCTTTTCGGATTCGATAAGGCTGTTTGACGGATTTTTCTTCACGTTTATACAGCCGGCCAGAGCGCTGAATAATACCGCAATATATGCCGGATCCTGCGGGATGATAAAAAAATCTGCAATAGAAAAAATAGGAGGATTCCCAGAATATGTTATAGAAGACACATTTTTCAGCTTCGAATCGCACAAACACAACTTCAAGAGCCTTTATATACCAAAAATTTACGCGTATGGCGAGCAGATAAGCACATTTACTGGGCTTGCAAAGCAGCAGTGGAGGTATAATTACGGAGACACAGAATTCTTGGGCTATTTTATAAAAAACAAGAAAAAATTCAAATCAAATTTAATAATAGATATGGATTATATAACACATGGCTTTGGCCTAAATTACCTTTCTGTAGTCCTATTGCTTTTTACTTTCATCTCTGTATTAATTGTCTTTTCTTCAGTGCCATTCTTAAATATGACAATACAGCAGTTCTTTAGCATACGCTATGTAGGATTTGATTTGGAAGTATTTGGAATTGTTGCTTTTATGCTTTCTATGTTGGCCCCAGTATTGCTGACCAAGATTTATTTCAATTCGATTAAAAGAGGCTTCATGGTATTCTTGCTAAATTACGCTCTTGCAGTAATACGCACAAAAGCTGCAATATACGCACTTCTTTCTAAAAGCCCTAAAAATATGTGGAACAAAATGACCCAAAAAAGCATAAAAAACAATCTTTTACAAAGCATAAAAGTCTCAAGCAGCGAAATAGCTATAGCTGCAGTACTTCTGATTTTAAGCATATTTGCATTAAAAATAAACGTAATAGGCGCATTATGGCTAGTATGGTACGCTACTATGTACTTGTCTACATTCTTTTTGTTTTATAAATATGGGTAAAACATAAAGAAATGATTTTATGATATATATAAAAATACACGAAACCGACAAAGGAGAAATTATAGCAATGTGCGATGAAGAGCTCATAGATTCTGTAATAGAGGAAGGGGATTTAGAAATAAATATAAAAGATTATTCTGAATTTTACAGAGGAGAGATAACCAGTCCAGAAAAAGCAAAAAGCATAATAGATATAAGCAAAATGTTCTCATTGAATGCGATAGGCCAGGAATCGATAAAGGCAGCAATTAGCATGAAGATTATAGAAAAACGCAATATAGGGTATATAAGTGGCATACCCTATGCTTACGCCGTCAAACTTAAAAATTAAGGAGAAGGCTTGAAAGAGAGTATTGCTTCTGCAATATTTCCGTTGGAATCCACAAGGGCCTTGTATGCTTGTTCAGTTGAAACTTTTGCCTGCTCGGCTACTATTTTAATATCATCTTCTGAAGGGGTATAACTTTCTTCTTTTGATATCGGATTTTCTGTAATATTGCCACTTATTTCGAAACTTACCTGCCCCTTTGCGTCTATTTTTGTAACTGAAGGGTTCTCTATAACAATGTTTTTGTCTTCGCATTCTATTGTAACTTTTATTGCATCTATCTCTGATGTTTTAATACCCATCCTTTCCATAAGGTTTTTCATTGCACGTGGGTCTAGATTTGGCATCATTAAATCACACAACCAATTTGTCTTTAAAATTTATAATGCTTGATATTCTTATAGG
>JBMFSF010000009.1:0-22639 GCA_049967695.1 Candidatus Micrarchaeia archaeon | reverse complement strand
TAAAGGCTCTCCTGATGGTATAAATGCAAATTCATCTTATAAACACATATCCAAGCAAAGATATTTATACTTAATTGATAAAATAATTATGAAACTTTTTCGCAGGCGCAGTTTTGCTGCGATAAATTTGCTTAATATTGACATTAAGCATGTTTTATTTATAGTGAAAATTCCCGCTTGGAATTGGATGTAGCCCCAAATATGTAAAAGCTCGAATGCCAATTAAATATTTTTAGACCAAAATAGATTCCAGTCGATGCCGCTGGAGGGCACTGCTATCAGATTACGACAGCCATGCAAGTCTGCTCTGTGGCTTCACAGGGCGGCGTACGGCTCAGTAACACGTAGTTAACCTAACGTAAAGAGTGGGATAACCTCGGGAAACTGAGGCTAATACCGCATAGGCTAAAGCATCTGGAAGGAGCTTTAGTTTAAATGGTACGCAAATTGCAGCGCAACCGCTTTATGATGGAACTGCGGCGGATCAGGCAGATGGCGGGGTAACGGCCCACCATACCTATAACCCGTAGGGGATGTGGGAGCATAAGCCCCGAGAAGGGCACTGAGACAAGGGCCCTAGCGCTACGGCGTGCAGCAGGCGCGCAAACTCCACAATGCGCGTAAGCGTGATGGGGGAAATCTGAGTGGTTCACTTCGGTGAACCTTTTGCCAAGTATAGCAAGCTTGGCGAATAAGTGCTGGGCAAGACCGGTGGCAGCCGCCACGGTAATACCGGCAGCACGAGTGGTGTCCACGATTATTGGGCTTAAAGCGTTAGCAGCTGGCTAATGTCGTCTTGTGTGAAATATTGGCGCTTAACGTCAATGCGTGCACGAGATACCCATTAGCTTGGGAGCGGGTGAAGTCAGGGGTATTCATTGGGGAGGGGTAAAATCCTATAATCCTTTGAAGACCAACGGTGGCGAAGGCGCCTGACTAGAACGCATCCGACGGTGAGTAACGAAGGCTAGGAGAACGAATCGGATCAGATACCCGAGTAGCCCTAGCAGTAAATTATGCAGACTGTGGTGTTGCAAGCATCTCGTATACTTGCAGTATCGTAGCGAAAGCGGTAAGTCTGCCGCCTGGGGAGTACGGTCGCAAGATTAAAACTTAAAACAATTGGCGGGGGAGCACACAAGGGGTGGATGCTGCGGTTTAATTGAATCCAACGTCAGAAATATTACCAGGAGCGACGGCAGGATGAAGATCAAGCTAAAGACTTTATCAGACGAGCCGAGAGGTAGTGCATGGCGATCGTCAGCTCGTGGTGTGAACTGTCCGGTTAAGTCCGGTAAGCTGATAAGTGATATAATGACAGCAAAATTGAAACTGAATAACGAAATATGCTACATGTTAGGAATATTTGAAGTAAATAAAGATGAAACACCAGCAATATCCGTAGAAACTTCAAATAAAGATATCTTGTCAAAATTTGCCAAGATAGCCGTAGAATCTCTTGGCATTGAGCCAAAGAAGATCCTTGTTTCACAAAAAGGAGAGAAATCAAAAGCGCTTTTTTACAATTCAAAACTGAAGAAGCAGTTTGCCAGGGTTTTGGAAAGAAAGCAGTTGACTTTCAAATGGAAAAATCAGTACAGCGCCAATTATTTGGCAGGGTTGTTTGATTGTGCTGGAAAGGTTTCGAAAGAAGGCGTATACATAAAAACAGATTTAAGCGACATAATAGTTATGGAAAACTTGGGTTTTCATATTATTTCAAGAAACAAGCGGTTTTACATTGCAAACGCAAAAACCTTGATGGAATTTATAAAAGATTACAGTGTTGTATTTAATGCTTATAATGCTTAATGCTAGATTTTGCTCGAATATTGCTTTTCAGCCCGGATACGAGCGAGACCCTCGCTGACAGTTGCCACTTGCTTAGCGATAAGCGAAGCACTCTGTTGGGATCGCCTCTGTTTAAAGAGGATGAAAGAGAGGGCGACGGTACGTCAGTATGCTCTGAATCTCCTGGGCCACACGCGGCATACAAAGGTTGGCACAATGAGACGCAATGCCGAGAGGCAAAGCAAATCTCTCAAAACCAATCTTAGTCCGGATTGAGGGTTGAAACTCACCCTCATGAAGCTGAAATCCCTAGTAATCGCTTGTCACTATCGAGCGGTGAATCTGTCCCTGCTCCTTGCACACACTGCCTGGCAAGTCACCCAAGTGGGGTTTTAATGAGGTTGCTCAAAAAGCAATCGAATTAAAGTTCCGTAAGGAGGGCTAAGCCATAACAAGGTATCCGTAGGGGAACCTGCGGATAGATCACCTCGAAAATATTTAATGCATAGAGCTGCATAAAAGCTTTGGGGCTACATTTTTTTAAAGAGCAGGAAAAAATCTTTTTTTGATAGAAAGCATGGTATCGCATAGAGCATAATTATCAAAATCTAGAAATCCATTGCTTTTCCTTGCTTATGCCTTATTTCAAGCTATGCTTTATACGCGTTGCGCTCTCAATAAGGTAAGATACTATCTGGCAGCTGGATATTGCATCATACCTTTCTACAAGAATCATTGTTTCCGTATAGCAGGATATGAATTCTATAATATTGATGCCATGCTCTGCAGGTACTGACGTAAGAAAGGCTACGAATCCTGAAGTCTCCTCTATATTGATCTGGAATGTATAAATATTACAGAACAATTCCTATCTATTTTTACTATACTAGCTTTCTGCAGTTTTGGAATTTCTTCTACTACATATATAGTACTTGCCCATTTCTACCTCTGCCAGGCTTTCCAATTGCAACTTTGACTTTGAGACTATGACACTTGCCCTGTCTTGCATGCCGACCGAATTGTTCTTAAGCACGGCCGCATGCCGGATAGGAAGACAATATCCAAATCGGTAAAAGAAGCAATAAGCAAGGGAAGCAACGGCATAGTCGTTACCGGCAGCATTACTGGCATGCCTCCATCTATCAAAAAGTGTGTTATTGCAAGGAGGGCTTCTGCCGAAACTCATTTAATAGTAGGTAGCGGGCTTTCTATCTTAAATGCAAAGCAACTTTTAGGCATAGCGGATGGCGCAGTAGTAAGCACATCGATTAAGGACGGCGAATACGTTTCTTATGAAAAGGCAAAAGCGCTTGCAGATCTTGTTTATAAGCTCTTTGCTTGAGGCTGCGTTGTTTTATTACTGTAGCTTTTGTCTTGGCCAGTGCCTCGTAATATTCATCATTGCTTTTGTCTACTACTATTATCTCGGTACCGTCCCCGAAAGCCTCATAAATATTTAAAAATATTAAAGACAAATAGGTATGTGGTAAAATGCCTTTTAAAGACGGAGACTTTTTGGAAGTGGACTATACAATATGGGACGCAGCGGACAATTCAGTAATTTCAACTACTGATGAAAATACAGCAAAGAGTTCAAATATTTACGATGAACATGCTAGATACAAGCCTGTGCTGATTGTTCTTGGCAAGCCTGAAAATATCAAAGGCCTTGATAGGATGCTCAGGGATATGAATATAGGAGAAGAAAAAACAGCTACATTCAAGCCAAGCGAAGCTTTCGGTGAGAGGGACGAGAGCCTGGTAAGGGTGGTCCCAATGGCAAACTTCAAGGCAAACAACATAAAACCTTATCCTGGAATGCCAATAGATATAGAAGATATGCATGCAGTAGTAAAAAGCGTAAGCGCAGGTAGGGTAGTAGTAGATGCGAATCCTCCTCTTGCAGGGCATGAGCTTACTTACAAAGTCAAAATAATAAAGCAGCTTGTTTCCAATGACGAAAAAATAAAAGCAATAACCTCTGAATATGGCGTTGAGCCATCCTCAATAAATGATCTTGGCAACTCTATAAAGATATCATACAATTCCGAAGTGTCCAAAAACAATGCCTATTTTAGCGGAAAGGTTAGCGCCATCTCATATGCATTTGCATTGATGCCGGAAATAGAAAAGATTGTGGTAGAGGAAGAGTTTTCCAATCCAAACAAAAAGGAAGCAAAAGAGGAAAAGGCAAAATAGCTATAGCAACGCATTCAATAAATAAATTTTCTTTTTATGCTTTTATTTATTGAGTAGGAGCCTCCCATATAAGGCATGGGAAGTAACCCCGTAAATTTCAGCTTTCTGCACTGTGCCTAAAAGAGATTGCAAATCTTCTATCATATTTGCAGAATTAGCAATCACAACCTGCCTGTAATCATCCATTCTTCCATTTATAGACCTTTCTGTAACTTCTGTTATAATTACCTTCTGTACCCTTCCTATAAACTTTTCGTTTATATTGTGCTGCATTTCCCTCACTTCTCTTGTAAGCTCTACGCTTCTTTTGTTTATCTCCTTTGGGCTTATCTGCTCGAGCTTGGAAGCCGGGGCGTGCGGTCTTGCCCCAAATTTCGATATATTAGATACGTCAAACCTCGCTTTTTTGGTAAAGTCTATTGTCTCTTTGAAATCCTTGTAAGTTTCTGTTGGATATCCAACTATCAAATCTGTTTCAAGAAGAACACTTTCTAGCCTCTCTCTTATAAGCTCTATATACTCCATAACCTCTTTTGTGGTATAATTGCGATTCATCTCTTTGAGTACTTTGTCGCTTCCACTTTGTATTGGCAAATGTATAAACTTGTAAAACTTATCATCCTTTAAAGCTTCGATAAATTCTGAAGCGTACTTGCCGAAATGCTCTGGATTCATCATTCCTATTCTGACCTTAAAATTTCCTTCTATATCTATTATCTTTTCCATAAGCCTTGCTATGTTCGTGCCTTTGTCAAGTCCATATGCTCCTATGTCCTGTGATGTTATCTCTATTTCTTTTGCACCGTTTTCCACGCTTTTTTTGATTGCTGCAATTATTGTGCTTTCAGGGAAGCTGTGCAAAGCCCCCCTTGCAAATCTGGTTTCGCAGAATGTGCAATTGCTTAAGCAGCCCTCGCTTATAGGTATTTCTGAAATAATCCTCTTTCCAGGGTTTAAAAATACCAGCCTGTCATTTACCGAATACTTGTCAAACACCACCTTTCCCCCATTGTAAGCTGCTTCTACTGCTTCTGCTATTTTTGGTATATTGGTAGCGGTTACAATACTTGCATTTGGTGCCACTTTTTCTATATCATCTCTGTTTGCGGAACTCATGCAGCCTGTTACAACAATATTCTTCTTTCCTTCAAGTTTCTCGAGGAGGTATAGTATCTTCTGTTCTGTAGGATTTTTTACAGTGCAGGTATTTATGATTGCCACATCTGCTTTATCTATTTCATCCACAATTTCCATGCCCCTGCTAACGAGTACAGATTTTATTATATTGCTATCTGCTCTGTTCAACGCGCAGCCATAAGTTTTTATGAATATTTTCATGTACTACATCTTCACACGTACTTTCTTATATTGGTAAATTTTTAATTCAATTTATTTATAAATATGGATTTTGAATCTTGCTATATTATAGATGATTAAAATTTATTTACAGCAAGGCACACAAGATCAAGTCTCAATAAGTATTTAAACTGAAAATACAAATATAAATAATAGGTAATTGTTGCGATGTCTAGTATAATATTTTGATAGAGATGGTTAAGGTGGATCTTTTAGGTATACTCTCAAAAGATACTCTTTCTGAGGAGTTTGGGAAATCCCGCTACTATAAAGCAATAAAGCCGAGGCCGCACATATCAAAATCTGCGTTAGACAAGTATGACTCATCCAGATATATGGATAACGAGGATGCCTACTCTGTGTGCTATTCGCAATATGGTAAAAGATATATCTCTACCGTTAACTTGTCCTATGACTTTGCCTTAAGCCTATATGAAATTAATTCTTCGTCTTTGGAAGTTATACGCGCATATAAAATGTTTAAAGCACCCGAGATGGTGCTTTCAGCCATACGAAAGCTTAAAAAAAACTGGAGATATAAGATAGAGGCAAGGATTATCGGATTGCAAAACAACGAACAAAACAATCTGTTTGACGATATTCTGGAAATCCTTGACAAAGAAAGCATCAATCTTGTAGAAGCAGATATTTTTGGGAACGAGTTAAGGCATATTGCTTTCGATTCCAAGCTTGGAATATCATATGATGTTCTGCTAAACGATGTACTCTACAAGCCTGGATCACTTATAAACACACTTACTGAAGATCAGTTCATGAGAGGCAAGGCCTGATATTATCGCTTGAATAGCTTTTGATAAGCGCTTTATTGGCTTATCTAAACAAAGCTAAATCAACTTTACTAGCACGAGTAAGCTTTTTATCCGCATATTAATTTGTTTTTAGTCAATCGATTTTATATACCACTTACCATTTTATGTGACCAATTAAGGTTCTAATGTTCTCTTGTAAAGGTCTTCATATATCGGTCCGTCTTTTGTAAGACTGCTTTTTATCAGAGCGAAATTCTTGCAGTTCATCGATCCAAAGTCAAGGTCTTTATATTTAGTGCATATCTCTATTACTGTTCTGTCTATATCTTTAGTGTGCTTCCTTACCCTTCCTAATGTGATATGCGGTATAAAATCCTCTTTTTTTGCCTCTTTTAGCACTTTTGCAGATCCAAGGCTCTTAAAAATATCGTCATGCAATTTATTGAGTTCTTTAATCCCTTTTTCTATTTTTGCGAAAACCACTTGGGGCTTTGTTTCAGAAAAACAACCTATTCCTTTTATGCTTATTACGAATTTTCTTGCATTTATCAAGTCTAAGATGCGCTCTATTCCTTTTTCCTCATCCAGGCTTATATTGCCTAGGAAGGCAAGGGTTATATGCAAAGAGTCAGGGTTTACCATTCTTATGCCTGTTTTTTTGAATTCTTGGTAAACTTGCAGAACATTTTTTGATATCTCTTGATCTAAGCTAATTCCTATGAAAGCCCTTATCTTTCCAAACGTTTTAACACCACTTCCTTGAAAGAAATAAAGATTGACATGTAATATACCAAAAATCCGTAAAGCTTCTCTATTGCTCCGTATTTCAGTGTGCTGTCAATTACTTTGCCAATTATATCAAAATCATTTTTATCGATTCCGTTTAGCAATGCAAGTGCTATTGGGTATACAAGGAGCCATTCAGCAAAAGCCGCAGTTATAAGCAAGGGGTAATATTTTATTATGAAAATTAAAGGAAGAGAAGCTATCCCTGTTAGAATATTGGCACATACTATCCTTGCCAGCTTCTTAAATGATATCTTGATATGCAACTGGCTGCGCGCTCCTATTACATATAACATCCCTGCTGCTAATGGACCTAGGAAGTAGAGCACAAATATGGCGCCTATACCCTTGAATATGGGTATGAATAGTGGGATTGCTAAGAGCTGTACTGCAGCTATTGCTATGTTGTATTTGAGCACCTGCCGCATCTTGCCAGCACCAACCATGACGCTTGAAGCATATCCCCCAAACAAGCTTATCATCATGCCTAAAGATATGAGCATTATATATTCAGGCGCTTTGCTGTATGTGCTGCTGAAAGCTATATAAGACAAGGGCTTTGCAAATATGAATATATACATCAATAAAGGCAAAATAGATAGGGTGCCATAATTAAGAGAAAAATTGTATATAACATTCAATTTTTTTCTTAGCGATTTTGTGGATGCAGTATAGGAAAACATTGAAAGCAATGCTCCTCCTATAGACCCTGCCACAATATCTACTAGCGCACCCATCTTTGTTGCTGTTCCTATATTTCCTATTATAGTGACCGGCACAAAAAATGCTAAGAGCATTATAGCCAAATTGCTTGTAATTGTTGAAAATATGTTTGACAACCCTATTGGATAAGCGCTTTTGAATATCATTTTTATCATTTTGGCGTCTGTTGTGCTTTTGCCTATTTCTATATTGCTAAATAGGTATACTGCAGCGTACGCTATTGCAATTGCAAATCCTGCTATGTTCCCTATTACTGGCGCCAGTGCTCCAAAATCAAGCAATGCAAGACCTATGCTTACTATGGCTTGCGCCACGCCTTGTATAAGAAGCAGGTATATAAGCGCCCTTCCTCTGTTTAGTCCCACCAGGCTTGAATAAAGAACTCCGAAAAGCATTGACAATATTATTGTGGAGGAAGCACCCAATAGCAGCCATAAGCTTATGCCCTCTTCTTGCAGTGTTTTGTAACCGAGGATTCCGAAAGCTATGGCCATTGCCATAGTAACCGTTCCTAAAATAAGTATAAGCACAGTCGCATTCAATATTATTTTTCCTGCTTTGTTTTTGTTGTTTTCAGCCAAAAGCTTGTTGGTTATTGTCGCTACTCCAAAATTTCCTACAGAACTAAAAATCCCTACAAAAGCCACAACAAGAGTATATATGCCATAATTTGCTGGAGCTAATATCCTTACCACAGCTATAAAAGTTATAGCTAGCACTACGAAGGAAAAAAGTTTACCTACGAATAAAGCTCCTGCCACTTTTGCAGTTCTGCTTCCCAGATCTAACGCGTTTAGATCTTTATCCTTCACAAAAATTTACCTGCAAATAGATTTTATAGTATATACCATGTGCTTTGTACTCATCTTTGATTTGCCTATCTTCCTTTCAGCGAATGTGGAATAATAAACCTCGCCGATTCTTATGTTCTGGTCTGCCATCCTGAGTATATCAAGCAATACTTTGAAACCTTCCCCGACAAATCCGTCCGGATTTCTTTTTATTATATTTTTGAAAATCTGTGTGCGTATGCCGAAGAAGCCAGACATCATGTCCTTGCATATCTTTTTTCTTCTTATCAAGAAGATCGTGCGAGATATTGCTGTAATGCCGGAAGATATTATCCTCCTTCTTATGCTCCAGCTTTTGATTCCGTTTCTTGTGCCTACTACCAAATCAAAATAAGCAAGTTTGTCATATATATCTTTTACTTTGCTTACTGGATGCTGCAGATCTGCATCCATTACTAAAATATATTTTGTAGTTACTCTTTTGGTGGCGTCTACCACGCTTGCAGTAAGCCCATGTACTTTTTCATTTTTTCTGTCTATAAAAACTATTCTTTTGTTGTTTTTCCTAAGCTCCTCAACCTCTCTTTTAGTATTATCTTTTGAGCCATCGTCTGCAACATATATGTTTATATTTTTGTATCTTCTGGAAAGCTCTGCTATCAATTTTTTAATATTGCCTTCTTCGTTAAGCGTGGGAACTATAACCGTTAGATCAGAATAGTCTTCATTTTGCGAATAGCCCATTTTATCACGCTGCAACTACTTGCTATGCATATTATATTTCCTTATCTTTTATATTACTTTCTTTTGATTTCTTTCTTTTGATTTTTACCTTAGCTATGCAAATTATAGGGCTTTTCTTTATTGATAATTTAGCATTCGCGAAATCATTTATTCTTTATTGCAATAGCAGGTAGCTGCATAGAATTAAAATGTAATATAATAAGATAGGCGGGGCTAACTGAATAAAATCCATGCCTAACTTTATGCTGATCATGTTTGTATAGTAAAGTCTTATATAATCTTTATGAAAGCATAGAACTAGCATTGCAAAGGTTATGCTTGCTTAGCAATAATCTCTTGAATATCAGGAAATGTAAATTTTCTAAGTACTGAAGAGTGCGCAAAGAAAAGCTTTTAAATATATATAAAGAAATAGATATGGTAGATAAAATGTCGATCAGGAGTAAAAGAGCTTTCATTTTGTCCTGCTTTTTAGCTTCAATAATGGTAATCGAACTTGCCAATGCCGCAACTTCTACTATTTTGCCAATATCCTATCCAACCTCAATGAGATATGGGCATTTGAATGCTACTCTATCATATTTTAAATATAATTATACTGTAAGTGTATTCTCCCCCCAGATAATAATTTCTATAGTATGCAGGGGCGGTAATGGATGCCCTCCTATATCCTTGCCTAACAATTGTATTCCAGAGAATACCATATCTCCTTCATATGTATATGCACTATGCACCAATGTAACTGCCGGAATATATAATTTGTCTGGCGGCATTGCTAAAAATATGTCTGTAAGCATTATCCAAAGCAATTCAAATCTTCCAACAACCATGTATACTGTTTTCTCATCACAAGTAATAACTACTTCTACAACCTCAACCACTACTACAATAAATTTCTCTAATAGTTCTAACGCTTCCAAAATATTCATTCCTGCAGAGTACAATGGTTGCATGGGTTTTGTAAACTGTTCGTTTGCAGGATGGTGGCCATATCCTTTGTTGAACAACATAAGCTGCAATGCAGCATGCAGGACAGATTATGTAAATATACAGCAATCGCATAATAACGAGCTTATATGCAATGGCCAGCACAGCAACAGCGTATTAACTCCTTTCTGGCCGCAGGAATCGAATACTATAGACACTTCCGTAGGTATGACAAGTGCATCTAGCTTACCTTCTCTATACAGTGCCCCTAACCCATTTTATAATCTTACTGTAGGTACATGTAGCGCCAATTATAGCTATTCTACTTATAATATTACCCTGGCAAGCATAGGATTCAAGCTTCCATCAAAGCTTGCAAAAGGCATGCTAGCTAATGAGACTGTGTATTCAAAGAACATAACCTGCATGTCTACTAAATGCGATAGTTTCCAATATAGCTATACAGTAACCCATCCAAACACTTTCACAATAATCTCTATAACCTCAAGTTCTTTCGATAATTTCACAGTTCCAGACGACTGCATACCCCTAATATGGGTAGCTTCTAACTATACTTCTGGTGTATCTTACATTGCAGTTTGCAAAAATCAATCTCCTGGGGTATACAGCATAAGTGGCGGTTACGTATTTAGGAAGACAAACAGCTTCCTTTATACTATGTTATCTTCTAACAATCAGCTTCCTTCTTTCAACTCTTATAATGTTTCATTAGCAGTATACGAATTGCCTTTGCCAAAGCAGCCTGTGTTAATGTGTGGCAAGCCTGCTTCGGATTATGTTAATTGCAATGGCCTAGGCAGCTTGTACTGCAATGCAAACTATTGCAATAGCAGCGTCAATCTTACCTCTTCGGCAAAATCATATCTGTGCAACGGTGCCAATACAAAGTACCTTTTCATGTTCGATTGGCAGAGCGATTATATAACTCAATTAGACAATATACTAAATGATATACTCACCCAGGTTCCAAAAAGTGCGCAGTCATATTATACTCTTGCTTTTATAAGACCCTTTACTAATTCTGGACTATATGCACAGCTTTATTCTTATCTGCTTCAGACTACAGGCATTGTACCAATGTCCATTTCATATTTAATCTACAACCAGTCTTCTTTCCCTCTAGTTGTAGGTTACGGTTCAACAGGAATATCGGGAATCAGATTCTGCAATGTCACAAAATCTGCCAATTTCAACCAGTCTCTTGCAATAATAGGCCTTAAAAATATTAACACTAGCCAGATGACTACGATAACACAGCCTGTATCGCCATGCTGGCTTGGCTTCTGCAGCAATACCTTTAACTACAATTACAAGGTTGCAAACGCCAGTACAGATACTATAATATCATTAGCTTGTGGATCTTCGAAGAGTGCAGGTTTCTGTTCCAATATAGCGGTACCGCAGGGCTGCCAAAAGCTTATTGATATAGAAGGCAACTCTTCCAATGCAAACTATGGAACAACGTATGTAGCATTTTGTAATTCGCAAAACCCTGGAATATATAATGTTTCTGGGTCTTTTGTAACAGTAAATGATAGCGTTTCTGCTTTGTCAAGTATAACTGGGCAGATTACAGAGTACGAGTTTAATTCTATTGTTTCCAAATCTGAGCCAGTACAACCTAACCAACCTAACCAACCTAACCCTGTAGCTCCTTCATCTCCAAGCGTAATAAATTTCTATACAGGAGATGCAGTATGCACCCCAAGCCCTCCAAGCGTTTACAACTGGGGCTGTGAAAACTCTACTGGATGGGTTCAGGCCTCTCCTTCAAGCTCGCAAGTATGCAACCATCTGAATTATACAGAAGGTAGTGTATCATATTGCTATAATGATGGAGGCCTTGTATATCTGTGTGGTGGCAAGACAGGTTGGACATTACATCTTACCGAAGTCGGTACAAATGTTTCAACCGTTTCTCCAGGAAACGAATCATTTACGCTATATCAGACTAATCCAAAAGAAATTGTAATATCTACAAACGCTCCCTCTTCTGCCAATGAATACTTTGCCGGTTGGCAGGGCTCGGGTGCAGGGAACTACACAGGTCCAAATATTACTGCTACAATATATATGCATGCTTCAAACATAACCGAAAAAGCCATATGGCTTAAACACCCGCCAGTATATTACACTCTTACAGAGAACTGCATACCTGCTGGCATGTGCTATGACACGCCAGTAGCAGTGTCTGGCTCAGGTAGCGGAAAATACCTTGCAGGTTCACAAGTAACTATACTTTCAGCATTGACGCCACAAGCTCCATCTAATTACGGATTTGCCGGATGGAAAGGAAGTGGCCCTGGTAACTATACTGGACTCTCAACATTCAAAACTATAACAATGAACGGCAATATAATCGAAAATGCAACTTGGCTGCCTGAGTATACATTGACTATAAATGCAGATAACGGTACAAATTGTTCAATAACGCCAATAGGTGCAGGCACATACCTGGCAAATGCAACAGTCAAATTCTCTATTCCAAATTACTGCGGTCCTAACGGATTTGACGGCTGGTATTGTACAGGCACTGGATGCTATTCTGGCAACTTAAACAGTAGCACAGTAAAAATGTCATCGGACATTACAGAAAACGCATTATGGGAGCAAATCCTTTACAATCACTAAGCGATCAAATGAGCAGCTTTAAAACTACGGCAATAGAAGTAGTGCTGGCAATTGTGTTATTATCTATTTTGATATTTTTCACTTTTTATTCAGGCAAGTCAAATTATACAACATCTATAACAACAGTTACAACGATAAACTATACAATAAATTATACTATTACTACGACAATCCCATATACAACGCCTGTTGCACTAATCAATAACTACACAGGCATGACAAAAGGCAGCATAAAAGTATCAAAGCCAAACTTTACTAGTGCAGCTTACTCGGCGCAGATTACGCCTGCATTAGTTGCTTCAATACAATATGACCTTTCAAATACCTTTGCAATGCGTTCTTCAAATCTCTATTATTACCTGATGCTGCAGCCAAGCTACGCCAGCACTGGCAGGATTTATTTTCCGAATGTCTATTCAAAATATCTGCTCAAGTTTTCCTCATACAATAATACATATTTCAATTTTACAAAAAGCGTTGCATACTTGTACAACTATACAGATACTGAGATTATGATTGTAGGCAACAACTCTACCGATTATCTATTCAACATTAACGGGACTTACTATAATTGCACTACTACGCTCTGCAATAAGGAATCTTTCGGAGATCTTAAAAATCTGACTCCTGCATATATACTTCAAAATCTATCAAAACCTAATGCCGTAATCTCTTCTTATAATGGGAATATATGTTCACTAGTAAACGGCACTTTCCAGCTATATATAAAGCAGCCATACGGGTTGGAAACTCATGGAAATTATTCCATATGCTTTTCGAAGTATTACATTCCTTTAAAAATAGAGCTGAGCATAGAAAATTCAACATACGGCATATATGGCAATTTTTCACTTGTTTCAACGAATTTGTCTACGCAGGTGCCTCCTTTTAACTTTACCTCTCCTACAGGATCTGCGCAATCTCCGCCAGCCTTCAATTTCAAAACCTAACTTATTATATGCTTCATTTTGTACGCTTGCTGCATTTTGTGCACTTGATTTATAATATTTATTAGTTGGTATACATGAAGATACGCATTGGCTTCCATATGTCAATAGCAGGCTCAGTGGCAAACGCCCCTCTCAACGCAGGCAAAGCAGGATATGGCGCCTTGCAAATGTTTGTTTCAAATTCTAGATCTTGGAATTCAAAGCAGATAAATGATTCTGATATCTCCCTTTTTAAAAGCTATATAAAGGAATTCGATATAAAGCCATATGCCCATATGCCATACCTTTGCAATCCAAGCTCTCCTAATTCTGAAGTATTTAGGAAAAGCGTAAGCATGATGAAAGACAATATTGAAAAGTGCAGCACGCTTGGCATACCTTATATAGTGCTTCATCCTGGTTCCCACTTGGGCAAGGGCTTTGATTACGCAATGAAACGCATTTCTAGTGCAATATCGGAAGCGCTTGATTTAGATGCAAGATGCTCAATACTGCTTGAGAACGAAGCAGGATATAAGAACAGTGTAGGCTCAAAAATATCAGAACTCGCCAATTTGATTGACTTTATAGATGACAAACGCCTTGGCGTATGCTTTGATACCTGCCACGCTTTTGCGGCAGGCTACGACATATCAAAAGAAGATACAATCCAGCATCTTATGGATGAGATTGATGAGTTCATAGGCACCCAAAAGGTAAAGCTCGTTCATCTAAACGATGCAAGATATGGCCTAGGCAGCGGCCTTGATAGGCATTGGCATATTGGCAGGGGCAGCATAGGTGTTAATGGTTTCATAAATTTTTTCAAATTTATGAGGTTTAATACCGATTCCTTTATAATGGAGACTCCAGTGACAGAGAATTTTGGCGAAGCAGAGAATGCTATTGCAGCTATTCGCATAATTAAAAAAGCACTGGGAAAAGGGGCTTTATGGGAAAATTCAGCTAATATTTGAATGCTTTCTTTTAAGCACATATTTTGCATAGCTATAGCTTTGCAACATGCTTATTAAAACAGAAGCAAGCATATTGCTCGCAAACATATGCATGCAAATTATTCACGCAGCCGCAAACGACACAAGCAAAACATAATACTTGTGTGATTGAACAAAAGGCTTAAATATATTTCTTTTTATTATATTAACAGATTAAGTTTGACAAGCATTGGATGTAAACATGGAATTCAAGCTTTCGCTAAAGAAAATCTATTTCTGGTATATGGTTAGCGTAAGCTTTATGTTGTATACAAAGATAGCAAAGCTCTTTAATATAGGAAGAACAACCATTTCCGCTTTATAAATCTCTTTAAAAATTTTTTTGGTGGTTTATATGGTGGAAATGGCATATACAAAGGGAGAGCGTAGCATATTAAAATTGAATGATGTAGAGAAGCTTCTGCTTTTGGAGATAAGCAACGATTTAATAGATAGTGCTTCAAAGTTTGTAGATTATATCTCTTCCGAATACCAGATACCAAAGAGCACAGTGTGGTATAATCTTAAGAAGCTGAAGCTTTTGGAGATTATAGATTTTGCAAGCAAGGAAGAAATAGGAAAGCCGCTCAGGCTGACTGCTATCGGCAAGAAGGCAATCTACTCAATGTCTGCTCCAGAGATGAATGCTAGCAGCACGGTTTCAAGCCCTGCATTAAGGAGAATAATGCTTGAAGGCGTCATATACAACAAAAACTTCTAGGTGGATGAGAAGGTTTTGGGCAAGCATATCGCATGCGCTTTATGGAGGGCTTTGCCCTTCATAGTGCATGAGCATCATGCAGAAACAAGCAAGAGCTCATTAATCAATTTTTGCATTACATGAATCTTGCAAGGTTGAACTGTTTGCTTTGTTCTGCCTGGCTTACGCTTTCCCCGAATACAAAATCGATCTCCCGATGTATAAGCATTATCCTCTGTTTTATATATACCTCTAAGTCGTATCTATCTGCCATAGTTTCA
This sequence comes from Candidatus Micrarchaeia archaeon, assembly GCA_049967695.1. Classification (GTDB taxonomy): domain Archaea; phylum Micrarchaeota; class Micrarchaeia; order Micrarchaeales; family Micrarchaeaceae; genus JBMFSF01. The sequence continues at coordinate 6,995 of JBMFSF010000009.1, read as the reverse complement.
GCCATCTTCATGTACTTTTCTATGCTTCCTTTTGATATTGTAAGCGTAAGCTTGCCTCCACATCTTGTGCACACTCCTTTTAATGGCACTCTCCTGTATTTTGCGTTGCAAGAGGTGCATCTGAACGACTGCTTGAAGAATGAGTGCATATTGCCTATGAGGTCTGGTATGAAATGGCTCAATATGAGCCTTCTTGCAGTATCCCTCCTATCAACGCAATAGAGCTTGTCCATAAGCCCGAACTGCCTATCCACCTTTTCCTGCATTGTCTTAAGCTTTGTATAGGTACTTTTCTTGGGCGAATTCTCTATGCTCTTTACACTTGAAAGGTGCGTAAACTTGAGGTTAGAGAATATTTCCTTTTTTCCCAACCTAGTTCCTACAGTCTCTATTTTTGCATCTGTTGGAGCGACTCTTGCCATTGTCTTTTCATAAAATTCAAGCCCATAATTATCTATTACTTCCATTTCATGTACTTCATCATCTACCTCTTCTGGTGCAACGTTTACAGTAAGTACTATTGGTGCGTCCATGGTTCCTCCGACAGTTGTAGGCAGATAGTCTTTAGAAAAGTTTATAAGTGCATCAAGTGCCAGCATCGTTGTATCTTCATCCCCATCACAGTTTCTCCTTCTTGCAGATATAGTGTAAGGATGCGCAAAGCCTACGTTGACATCAGCAAAACCTATTATTCTGCCGAGCACACCTGCAGAAGTATGCGGTGCCAAAGTTATTACAAAATGCCCTACAAGGTCATCTTTTTTTGTTATCTTGTAAAATTCTTCAAGCTTATAAAACCTTTTCAGGAGTGCATCATCAAAGTTTGCCACCTTTAGGAAGAAATCCCCTTCTGCTTGTGTCAGTATGACATCTTGATGCATCAGCTCCACAAGCTGCATGGGGCTTGTTAATTCGTTTCCCAAGTAATCTTTTGTATAGCCTAGCTCCCTTAGCTTTTCTACACTTGTCCCTATTTCTGCAGGGTAGAAATGAGTAATCGGTGCATCTGTTGCATCGAACCTTGCAGTGCCATCTTTGAATATGTGGACGCCATACATGCTTCTTAGTATGCCTTTTTCCAATGGCTCCGGGATCTTCGCATCATTTGTAAGCCCCTTTACTCCTTTTATGAGCTTTGGAAGCTGCTGCTCTCCTATGTTGTTCATTGCTTTGTTTACCATATCTATTAGGTCTATACTGCGCACTTCGCTTGCAGAACTCTGGCCCCCACAGTATTCGCATTTGCTGTTTTTGGTAACTCTGCCGCAAACCTTGCACCTTCTCTGCAATACAGCTTTTACATTATGTATCTTGCAGTAGTTCGTGGACAATGGCTCCCCACCCACAGGGCATACGAGCCTCGCCATTTCTACTTCTATCTTGCTATTGCTGAATTTTTTGGATTGCAGCAGATATGCCTTTGAAATGTTCCTTTCCGGGCCCCCATATGTGGATATTGGAAACAATACGTTTGGCGGAGGTTTCATAAGCCTTTCCCTTGCTTTTTCGGGCCTTCCTATCCTTGCGCCTATTCTTGTAGCCCTTTGCATTATTTTAAACGGTGCTACTTCGTTCAGTGCTTCAAGTGGCTCTTTGCCCTTTCCGAGATTTTGCAGTTTTTCTTTGTCAATGTAAACCGTTCCATCCTTTGCTGCGCCAAAGCTTGCAAGAAGGCTCTGTGCGTCGTCTTTTTCTATCTCTATGTAACTTTCATTATCATAATGGGGTATGCAAATTTTTTCCACCGCAGATCTTACTAGCTCTATATCTGATGACAGCTTTATTTTTTCTACTGAAAATAGCTCCCCGTTTTTGCTTGATATCTCGGCTTTTGATATTGCATTGGCCAGCGCAGCCAGCTCTATGCCAGTAAGGTCAAAATAATCATAGATATATCTTGGATGCATTGGCACGCCGTATTTTGCCGAGATTTCATATGCCTCTTTGAAGCTGCTTATCTCTGGCATTGGGAGGTTGTAGCCTGCTGCTTTGAGCTGCTCATACCAATACTCTTCTACATAGCTTGTTGGAAGCAAGGGTGTATTCGTCTTTTTAAAATCACCATAGGTTACGAGTATATCTCCTACAGAGAGTATCTTGGCTACTGAGCTTTTTATCTCTTTTGCCTTTTCTGCAGAATTTACCCTGAATGCATGCCCGTCAGCCAATTTAACGAACGGCCCCTCTATGCTGTCTACTGCTGCAGCAATGCATCCCTTTCCTGGTGCCTCAACCTTGAGCTGGGTGCCTATTGCTATAAAATCATCCAAAATTATCATTGTGGCTGGGTTAAACCCTTTTGCTGCTATGCCTGTAAATCTCGATCTTCCATATCTCAGCCTGAAACTCCCCCTCATTTTGGGATATGCGAGTATGGGTCTGCCAGCTACTAAATCCGTAAGGAAAACCGCTTCATGTTCCTTTTCACTTTTATCTTCAGATTTGGGCTTTTCCACCTTTATTATGGAATTGAGCCAGCTCCAGTCAAGCCCTACCGCGCTCGTGTACTTTATCACATTCTTTGCCTTCTGTGCTATCCCTTCGCAAGCCACCAGCCCCAATGCTCCTCTTATCTTGTTTGTTATAATCTCTTCCTTGCCATTTGCATCGAGCCTTTTTATGTCCCTGTGAACAGCAATTTCTATATCATGCGTCGCCAGCCCATCTATGCAGACAGGGCAGTTGCTGAATATTACCCTTACATCATCCTCGCTAGGCTTGTATTGTAGCCTTGCAATTCTTTGGTCGTAGAGCTCTATCTCTTCTACATATCTTTCTACCTCTGCCTGCTGCGGTTTATAAGTATCTATTCCAAAAATTTTTCTTGCATAATCTCCCAAAGCAACGGACAATGCTGCAGCCGTGCCTCCGGCTCCTCTTATAGGCCCTGCATACACCATTGCCATATATGTTGAACCGTCAGGATTTTTGTGTAATTCCACTTTCTGAAGCCCTTCTGTTGGTGCGACAAGCACGCCATCAGTAAGTATTGCGAGCCCGGCCCTTATTGCCTGAAGCATTGTGGCTTCCATACTTTCTTTTTTGAATTTTGGATTCTCACATAATTCCTTTACAACATCAAATGCCAGTGCCCTATTTGACTGCCCGTTCATTTTGGATTTTATAACCTCTGCTATACCTTCAGTGCCAGTTATTCCTTCTACCCTAGCTGCAAGGTCCGGCGCTTTCTTGATCTCTACAAAAGGCTGTGGGTCAAATCCTTTGTTTCTTGCTTCTGTCGCAACCTTTACAAGCCTGTCATATTCTTCATTCAGCACCCTTTTATATTCTTCTATATCCATAAACATCACCCGTGAAAGTCGACAAGCCTGAATTTTCCGGTCTTTGTTTCGTATATTGGCACAACCCCTGGCGAGGGTACATGCCCTAGCTTGATCTGATAATCGGTCCTTGCCTGCCATGTCCCGCTGTTTACTATGCTTACACCGTGGTATTCTGCTAGCCCGTTTTTATGCACGTGGCCCATGTGAAGTATATCCGGCACAGGGTTGATCACCATCTGGTCTGTTTCTGAAGGCATTACTGGATTTATTCCGTATACTGGCGAAAGATGCCTTCTTTTAAGGATCTCTATCATTGCGTTTTCCGGTTTTGCATAGCTCAGGTTTGGTATGGTTCTTATTATGGAATCTATAGATGCTCCATGGTAAGCCAATACGCTTATTCCATGCATTTTTATATATGCAGGGTTGGACACGAAATTGATGCTTGGATTGCTTGTATATTTTGTTATCAGGGAATCAAATGGCGGCTGTGGCTCTGCTAGCTGCGATGCATCATGGTTGCCTGGCAATACAAAAACATTTATATATTCGGGCAGCTGGTCAATAAGCTCAAAAAAAGTTTTGTACTGCTGGTAGACATCCGAGATTTCAAGGTCTTTTTCCTGGCCAGGATATACTCCTATACCATCTACAATATCTCCTGCTACTACCAGATATTTTACCTTTCCTGCAAGCTCTTTCGAAGCCATGGAAGAATCTCCATTAAGCCATTCTATGAACTTGTAGAAATTTTTTGATAGGAAAAGCTTGCTGCCGACATGCACATCAGAAATAAATGCTATTGCCAAATCATCTTTGGTAAGCTTTTTTTCTTTTATGGGTACATCAGGGTATATTATTTCGCTTGCTATTATGAAAGGGTTAACTATTTTGCCTTTGAGAGCAATCACCTCGTCTTCTATTATGGTGGATGCACTAGCAAAAGCTTCCTGCGCTTTCTGGTTACTTCCATTGCTGAATATTACTTTTACTTCAGCAGTCTCATCTTCAAGTATAATCATTATGTTTCCTTTTTTTGTTACGATCTTTTTTGACACTATCCCTGCTACTGTTATCTCCCTTCCGGTAGTATAAGAATTTACTACATCGAGATTCTGTAGGACTCCTGTAAGCCCCTCGTGGCTGCTAAAAAAAGATTTTATTTTTGAAAGCCTGTCCCTGAAGTATTTTACAAAATCCTCTGTGTTGCTGTGCACCTTGTTTACGAATTTGTTTGTTACTTCATATTCTGCTTCGACCTCTGCAGCCTGTGGCTTAAAATCTTTTGCTACCCTTATCTCCACAGGTATAGGTATCTTTTCCGACTTTATCTCTAAAGATACCTCCTTCAAGTCCTCATTTGTTAGTATTTTTGGGGTTTTTATTCCCTCGTACTTCTTGAGTATGCGGGCAGCCAAAGCCTCCTTTTCAACATCACTTATTATAGAGGTATCTAATGAAGACGGCACTATTATCATAGAGCCGTCCAGTTTTTTTACAAGATAATTTATAAAGTCTATACTTGCCTGCTTTTCTTCCGGCACTTTAATCAATCCGTCTTTATTGATTCCAGCGTGCTTAATATATTCCATACTATTGTTCTTGCCTGTATCGGCAGGTTTATATCATTGCTTATGCTGTCTATGCTATATATTGCTTCAGAGACTCTTACTATATAATCGCCTGTTTCGTTAAGGTGGGTCTTTGCCTCGGAAACTGCTGTCCTTACGTTTTTAGGGACACTGCTGTCGGCCAATAAAAAATCCATCTGCTTTATCGCCTGCTTGATTAGTTCTTCCATTTCCTTTTCATCTTTCATATTACCACCCATAAAAATGTGACATCATTATTAAGGAGTATGTTATATTATAAATTTGCTGTAAACTTATTTAAAAGAAAGCGTAAGCATTTGGCAATATCATGTAATCCTTTGTGCAGCTTTCTCTTGTTATACTATTTGTGCAGATTGCAAACATAGCAAATATTAAAAAACATTATGAAATTTATGCATGCTTTTATGTAGTTATATTTTGTTTGCCTATCAAATTCTGTTTATATTGGAAGCCGGAGTGCAACCCTGCAGTAGTATCCAAGTATAAAGGTAATTGCTGCAGCCCCCATGGATATCAACAGCGTTTTGGTTATCCTCTTTTTTGCATCCGTATCTGTAAGAAGCGCTATTATGCTCGATGAGGCAGACAACAGTATGGCAGTAAGTATTGCTGCAAGAGCAGTTGCCTTGTAGATCTGGATTCCTGAAAGGAAAGGCAAAAGAGGAAATATTGCCCCCAAGATATAAAAGAACCCTACATATAAAGCAGACTCTTTCGGGCTGTTCTTGGTTTTTTTGTTTATCCCCTCTTCTGCTTCTGCTGATAGATATGCACCTCCTGCCATAGAAAGCATTCCAGATACTGCGACTATGAAGCCTCCAATAAAAACCAGTATAGGCTTGTCCAATGCGGTAGCAAGGCCTGCACTTGCAGCCAAAACCTCAACCAATCCATCATTCATTCCCAATATGGCATTCCTTATATTCATAAGTACAGTGTTTTTCTTGATTAGCCTTGCCTTTAGCGCATTCTCTATTACGTCGCCATCTATCTCTACCTCTTTTACAATTCTCTTTTCTTTGCTTGTTAGGTTTAGCTTTTTTATTTCTGAAAGCAGCTCTCTATGCATTTTTACCTCTTTTTGCTCAAGCAGCTTTGTGGTAACTGCGATGCCAAATATCTTCCTGAAAAGCTTGTAAAATAACAGTGAAATCTCCCCTCTTAGGGTGAGTCTTTCTCTGGGCCTTCCACCGGAGAGCTTAAGCCACGATTTTTCATGATACTCCTCGATTTCGCTCATTTTTTTCAATATGTTTTTTGTCTCTTTGTTCTTTTCATATGCTGCAAGCTCTCCAAAAAAGATTTTATGGAACTTTTCTATTTCATAAAATCTTCTGAAATACTCTTTTTTGGTTTTTATGTTATTTGTCATGGTATCATTTTATTGATTTTTAATAATACCTTCTATGCGCTTAGCTATCTCTTTCAGCTGATCTATAACCTTCTGGTTCATATTCTCTTTGTGCTCTTCGAGGAACGAAATCCCCTCATTTATCATGCCTATGGCTTCTGCAGAATCTGTTTTTTCTTTATCTGGCTCCAGCCTGCCTGCATAAGCGCTTATTGGCCAAGTTATGGATTCAAGAGCGGTTTTACCTTTCTCTGTTATTGCATAAAAGATACGATTATTCTCGCTTCTTGATTTTATGAACCCTAGCCTTTCAAGATCCCTGAGTGCAGGGTAAATATTGCCAGGAGAAGGCATCCAGCTTCCCATAGTATATTCCCGCAAAGCGTCAATTATCTCTGATCCGGTCATCTCCCTTTTTGATGTCATGACAAGTATCCAATATTTTAATCCAACAAGCCCTCTTCCGAAACCCCTGCCTGCTCCAAAGCCTCTGCCAGGCTTGTAGTCCTCCTCAATTCCTGTGTTTTGCAATCCTCTATTTCTAAACTCTCTTCCGTTCACAATATCACTATCCCATATATCTTATTTTAAATATCTAAATATAAATATCTAATAATAGATATTGTTATATAAATATATAAACCTTTGCTTTTGGCGATGTTGTCCAATAATTAGTGTAATTCTACTATTCTGAAAGTTATAAAAGCCCGCAGGCATATATTGGTTTTTGCGATCAATATGTATATA
>JBMFSF010000008.1:8522-22823 GCA_049967695.1 Candidatus Micrarchaeia archaeon | reverse complement strand
ATAACTTCCGAAAAGCGCAAGCTTTTTATATATTAATGCAAAAATATCTATTGCCAAACGATAACAGGAGCAAGGAAACACCCGATCCCATCTCGAACTCGGAAGTTAAGCTTGCTCACGATATATAATACTGCCTATTGGTGGGAAGATATATTATTGTTTGGCACTTTTTATGCTGTTTTTATATGAGTTTATTGCTTTAGCGTTGGCCAGGGCAGTTAACTTGGCAGTTAAACTATTGCATTTTATATGCTATATTTTTCTTCCCTGCTTGCATTGCATGCATACGCCAAGCTTCTTGTCAAAATGCTCATCACAAGTCGGCTTGCCGCACATCCCGCATATGTTTCTTGCAGGCTTTCCGCATATATGGCACAAGCCCACAATATTAGGCACTTTATCATCTCATCTTTAATGCTCGAAAAACGAATCTTCAAGTATGCCTGAAAGTATCTCCATGGCCTTTTGCTTTGACAAAGGCTTCAGCCCTCTCTTCTTAGCATAATCGCACTGATAGCGTATATAAGATTCCGAAACCTTGGTAGAAGGCTCTATCTGCTTGCATCTGTCTATGTATTCGGATATTATCTTAGTGGCAGTATCTACATCGTAATTTTTGACATTTACCATATACGGAGCAAGGATCAAGTTTACTGTCCTGTGCCTTGCATCAGCTATTGGCATCTTAAGAAGTGCCTCTATCCACGAAGTTTCTCCTTGTGCACCTGCGTGCTTTAGCGGCGGCGCAATTATCTTTTTAAGTTCATTTGAATAAGATATGGCTTCTTTTGGCAGCATTGACTTGGGAATCGGCATACCAGAATTTATCATTTTTCTTATTGCTGTTTCGAATATCTGCTGCAATTCTTCTAGGCTCATGTAAACAATCCCGTTCTTCAGGACTAGATTTGAAAGATATATGCCAGTTTTATTCTCTTTTTCAAGAATGTCAAGGAACTTTGCAAGCCTTATGTAATACCTGTTGGGTAGAGCAGACAAGTCTACGCCAAAAGGCAAGCCCACCTGATCTGCAAGTTTTAAGAGCTGGTTGCTGCTCATGGCAGAAAAGGCGGTTATCGTGCGTTTTGCTTCATAGCCGACGAACTTTGATATTAAAACAGGATTGGAAATTGCGCTGAGCAATATCCTTGCATACGCATAAGTCTTTAGGTATGAAATTTTTATCGCTTCTATTTCAGTATCAAAATACGACGGAGAGGGATTTTCTGCAGAAGCTATCTTTATAATGTGTTTTGAAGCCTTTTCGAAATACTCCTGCTCTATGGAATTACCTGCCTCCTCTATAATCTTTTTTGCTTCTGTGGAAAAGGGGCAGATATATGCAAAATCCAGATCTTCTTTAGTATACATATTACTCCAATATTTTATTGTCAGCATTAATATATATAAATATACAAATAAAACTATTTCTGCGAAGGGGCTGTACGCTAACCTGGCAGACTTCCAGCCTCGGGCGCTGGATATCGGAGTTCAAATCTCCGCAGCCCCGCTTTGCAATAGCAGATTCTTTCAAACCTTATGCTTGATTATGCTTAAATTTATTGCAAAAGTTTTTTGAAAATTAGGACAAGAAAGATTCTTTATCTTAAACATTAAAAAAATCAGTCCAAAAGGCCGGGCTTGTCCTTCTTCAGCTTTTCTTTTTCTATAGCGAAAACCCCGTTTGAAAGCTCTGACAAGATTATTTTTTGTGCCTCCTTTATCTTATCCTCTGCTTCAGGAAATGTCTTTGCTTCTGCACTGATAAGATATTTCGGGGCTCCGAGATAATGCACTTTTACTCCGAGAACCTGCACTTTGGTAAGCATAGACCTTAATTCGGTTATTCCAGACATAAAATTGTTTGTCTGTAGGGTAAGTATGTATGCAACTTTATGCATCTTTTCCTTGGTATTTGCAAGGATCAAGTTCCTTAGGGTTTGCTTAAGCTTTTTGGGAAGTGCAGAATCCTCGTATTTTTGAGTGTTTTCCAATGCGTTCTGCATTAGATCCCTATAGCTAGAGAACTCGTCTTTTACTATCTGTATATATGCGTCCTTCTTCTGCGCCATCTGCGACCGCATTATTGCCTGCACAAAAAGTGCAGCAAATCTGTTTTCGGAATTATATTCACTAAGCTTATCCTTTGAATCTGAAGGAGTTACCTTTTTCAAAGAAATGTCTATGGTGCTCTTCTCGTAGTCTATATAGATTACTTTGCATACAATTCTCTGTCCTTGATGTATATACTCATATATGTTCTTGATCCAGCCTGATGATATCTCTTTCAAAGGCAAAAATGCTTCTATATTGTCATATTCAGGCAGACGGCAGTACGCTCCGGCCTTGAGTATTTTGTATATATCTGCAATTACTATGCTGCCATAAGAAGGAAACCTTTTTTGTGGCTGTTGCACGTTGGACGTTTTCTTTCACCTTAGGCTTTTATTTCTACCTTCTTGTTTGCCCTGAAGTCCAGGACCCTTTCTATAGTATAGCCACATTCCTTGCATTTTAGCATAAGCTTCTGCTTCCTGCTTGTCTTCTTTCTTGAAGCTTCTCCCTTTACCTTTCCTACGTATCCTTTAAGCTTTCTTTCGTGCTTCCTAGTACCTTTCTCCAAGCCATTTTCAGGTTTTTTTGAATATAAGGAAACAGTATGCAAAGTATGCTTATTGCACTTCGGGCAATATGTATTCATTTCTTTTGGAACTTCCATTGGATTACCTTTATGATATTTTTTCGCATATCTTATTATTTAATAAATAAGAAACATCTTCTTCAGACTCTAATATTACAGTGTCGTTCTTTGATAGAGGACCCAGCTTATTTCCAGAAGGAAGCTGGATTTCAGGTATCTCTATTATTATTTTTAGTATACTTATATATTTTTTTGTATCTTTTGTAGCAGAGTCAACAGAAGATACGTTTTCGTTAGTTCCTGTGCTTTTGCCGTTCACAAGATCAACAATGCTTGTTTTTGTCATTATAAGCATAGAGGAATAAAAGTTCTTTTCTTCATTAGGAATCAAATTAGGAAGAGTTTTCTTGTATGCTAAATAAACAAGTATTTTCTGCTTTCTTATCTCAAAAAGTTCTATTATGAGCTTTTTGGTATTTGCAAGTTTTGAATCTTGGAGATTCTGGACGGGTTCGTTTATAATATCTGAATATTTAGAATAGAACAACGGATTGAGTTCAAGGAGCTCGTTTGTCTTCTTTTCTTTTTGATATATATTCCATAACTTATCGAACTCTTCGTTTTCCATATCCAGACACCGTAGTTCCACTAATATTTAGGTAACTGCTCAAAATTTTTCAGTTAGTTATTATAAACATTTTTCATTTATTATTTATCTAAATAATATAAATAAATAACACGATTACCGGAAGTGTAGGGTGTCTGGTCTTCTTGTTTTTGTGGTTACTTCTTGTACTGCTCGGATTTCTCTTTTTTGTTGATCTGATAAAATAAGATTGTAGAACTACCTAGCGAAGGGTGGATTTGAACCACCGTTCTCCGGGTTATGAGCCCGGCGGGCACTCCAGTCTACCCTACTTCGCTTTTGCATATAAAAATTTATAAAACACATATTTATATCTTATTATTTCTCGATCAGTTGTTGCCTTGCTGGAGGTTTTGTATTTCTTCCTTTGTTTTATGCACTAAGCTAGAACCACATATATTACATTTGAATTTGTTCTCGTATGCAGCATCGAATGTCATTACAAATTTGTTCTTTTCGTAGCATTTTTCGCATATAAAATAATCATTGGTGTCTTTGATATACCATTCCTGCACGTTGTTGGCTGCCTTTATATAATCAAAAAACTCGTTCGCTTTCTTGGAGTTTATATACCATGAAAAAGATAGCCAGCCTCCGCTGTTTTTAGATACGAAATAGCTTGTCAAACCATATTCTTCTGCCCTGTTCAGGATTTTTCTTACTGTATTTATTTTTATATTGAGCTTTTCCGATATATAATCATCTGTCTTTGGAGTTTCTAGCATTTTCAGGACATCAGTAGCCTCTTTGCCCATGTTTTTCTGCAAGTATCTTATTGCATTTTCGTTTTCCATTATGGTTGCTATAACCTTCCTTGCTTCTGCTGCTTCGGGCACGCTGTTGTGCCTTTCCTTGATCTTCTTCTCTTTTTTATCCTTTCTTATAGAATTCTTTTTTAGCGTTTCTATATCTTTTATAACTTTGGGACTAAGTTTAATTTTTGCTTTGCTTATTCCTGCTGCTTTTTTGATATTGCCTTTGCTTGAAGATTTGGCCTGTTTTTTGCCAGATTTGGCTTTTATACCAGTGCCTTTTGCGCTTGCGCTTTTATTTGCGACAACTTTGCTAGTATTCTTTCCTTTATTAGCAATATTAGATTTATTTGCAGAATTTTTATATCTTACAAGCAACTTTTTGGGTGGCGTCAACTAATCACCATATAATTTGATAAATAATAGATGTATTTAACTTGTTTTCAAATAATAAATACCTTGCTATTTTATCTCGACAAAATTACTCACCAACAACATACTTTTTATATTCTTGGTGTTTTTCCACAAAATATTTTATATAAGAGCAGTCTATTTTCACTTTCATACCGTTGCTTATTGCAAATTCAAAAGCATTTTTTGCAAGCTCCTCTGCTATCCCTTTACCTCTCTCCTCCAAAGGCGTAAAAGTATGAAAAAGGCTTACTATATTGTTATCTATTACCTTGTAATAAAGCGTGGCAGGGCCATGCTCTGTATCAACATAGAACTTTTCATCATCTTTCTTTACTTCCATTGTATCAAATTTCCTCAGCTTCTGGCAAACATTCCTGCGCTTCCCTTTTGTATATTTTAATTGTGTATTTCAACCTATATATACTTTACGTATTGCTCTGCCTTATATTCTATAATGCGCTTGCGTTTTGAAACAAACCTATTGCTTATTAATTTACTGTTTCTTCATTGTCCTGTAAAACCAGCAACCTCCACATCCTTTAGAAGCACATCAAAAACACAAGCTTGAATGCTTTCTCCAAATCAACAGCCAAGATATCGCAAAGAAAAATCCGTCCAAACAAATGCTCGAAATTGTAAACCATTAACGCCTTTCGAAAGCCTAATGCCTGAGCTTTCTTATGTTTTTTATTTTTACTGCTTCTTTGAACAGGTAAAATATATCTTTGAACCTTACTGTTGTATTGTTGTTGTCAGAGAATTTTACAGGCAGCACGAATATTTTCAATCCCTCTTTCTCGGCAGCCAGCACAAGCTGGGTGTCAAAGAACCAGGAATCATCATTAGCATAAGAAAGAAGGGCTGGCAAGTACTTTGTCCTAACGAATTTGAAGCCACACTGGAAGTCCTCTATCTTGGAACCATAAAGCAGATGTATAAGCCATATATAAGCCTTGCTTTCAAAAAGTCTGGAAATTTTCCTTTTGGTATTTGTACTTGGCGCGTACCTGTTGCCAATTATCATGTCATAGCCTTCATCAAACTTCGTGAGTGCTTTGCTTATGTAGCTCAATGAAACTGCAAGGTCTGTATCGATGAATCCTGCAATACTCTCTTTTGCATGCCCTAACCCATACTTTACCGCTCTTCCTTTTCCTTTTTCTTCTATATGCACAAGCTCAAACACATAATTTTTTTTAAGCTCTTCTAGCATTTGGTAAGAATTATCTGCAGACCCGCTTTCTACTACCATTACGCTTGCATTTATTGCTTTGGCATATTCAAATATTCTTATGAAATTGCTCTTATATCTTGCTTGGTTTTTTACAGGCAGCACCAAATTTAGTCTAGCAGGCATTTAAACTTAGCTTATATTTTAAATAGAAGTTTTTAATCCTTGTGCCCATATTTCTTTGCATGGATACTCCACTCTGTTATCAATAAAACTTATAAAAGTTTGTAGTCTATAATATGTGTATATCAATCAATAACATCAAAAGCCAAGCCCTGCAGCAATAAATACGCTCAATAATACATTATCATAAATAAGTAGGATATTTTCAAACTCTGCTATGATAAAGAAAAATATTATCCAATAAGAATATATTGTTTAAAGCATATATCTCAATATATAAGTGAGTGTGTGGACACAAGCAAACACAAAGATATTTGCAGGGATTGTTCCAACAACAAAAACACTGCAACTCTATCCATAAATAAAGCTAGGCTCCAGAGTGCTATAGAATATCTTACAACATACAGCTGGGCAATACTAATTATAGCAGTAGTCTTGGCTGCGCTTTATAGTCTTGGCTTGTTTAATGCTTCAACATATGTACAAAGCGTGTGCTCCCTACCTGCAGGCGAGTTCTCATGCAGCAACATAGAATTTAACCAAAGTGGCACTCTCCTTTTTACTCTCTATCAGAATACACAAAGCCCAATGAATATAACAGGTATAGGCTGCGGTACCAATCAGACCCCAAAAATAAGTGCTATAAAACCTCAGATTATGTTGCAACCAGGAAGATCAGTTACTATTGCTGTGAGCTGCTACTCTGGAACAACAAAGTACACAGGAGGCATGGGTTCAATTTTTAATGGCTATCTTGCCATAAATTATACCGAAAACAATATTCCTATAATTATAAGTGGGGCACTCACAGCAAAGGTAAATGCTCCAGGAAAGCTTTCTACTTCTACGATGACCACAACTTCTATATCCACCTCTACTGCTCCGACCACTCTTTCTACAACATAACTTTATTATACATTTATGCATTGATATTATCAAATACGTGGATTCAGAAGAAGACTTATATTGATATATCTTTGCCTCTTTTGTCATATTTGCAAGCCTAGCTTTGGAGATTCAAAAATTTTAAATTCTAAACCTGCTTCATATGCAGCTAACTTATGACTTAAATATAAAAATAAGCTTAAAAATCAATAAAAAAAGAAAAAAGATGGTGGTGAAAAAAAGTTATGGTGGGTGACTTTTAATCAGGTGGCCTTAATTTATAATATAATTCCTGCTTTTATTATATAAATACCTTATCTTATATTAAAATTTATTTAATATTTTTTAGTTTTTTGATAAGTTGTCGAAGGTGCTATTTTGCCCTTGTTTTCAGGCCTTGCCTCTTCCGAGCCTGCATTTTTACTTAAAAATTGAAAAACCTCCTCGCTGTTTTTCGGATCTCCAATACTGAACACAATGCCTCTGTCTTTAGTATAATTTTTATTAATCCTTCTTATGCTTTCGTTTTCATCCTTGCCCATTGCATAGTGTGGGCATGCATCGGTAAAGAGCAGGCAGTTATACTTCTGTGAAATCAATTTTTGCTCCTCTTTCGGCATCCTTTCTAAAGCCTTGCTTAGCCTGCCAGGCACCGCCAGAGCTTTACCCGAACCTGAAAGGTATGAAAGTATCTCTTGGTTAGAGGAGTTTGCAAAAAATGAGGTAACATCGAATATCGGAAAATCTGTTTTGTATTTGGACGTTATATATCTTGGCAGTTTCGAAGGTGACTTCTGCTGTATTATTATACCAATTATTATAAGGAAGGCAAGCACTATATAATAAGGATGTACCGGCTCGCCAAGAAGCTCGAACGAAAAGAAAAAGGTAAGGAAAGGCACAAGAAGAGTTGCGTTACCTACTATAGTTACGTCTAACCTTCTTAATGCATAGAAATAAAGAAACGAGCCCAGCGAGTATGTAATTCCTCCAGCGAACAACACGGCAAGCATTGCGTAAATCCCTATAGAAGTATTAAAGCCAAGAAGAAACCGCGCTGGTGCTATGCATATAAGCGAGAATAAGTTGAATAAAAATATTTCGGAATACAGGTCTGCTGAAACTGCTTTCATCATTACGTTAGAAACTGCTGCGGACAATGCAGAAAACACAAGTATTATTACAAAAGGAAGCTCTTTCTGGTTTATGCTTATTATGCTCCCGTTGGTCATAGCTATGTAGAGAGCCAAAAACGCTATGATCAAAGATGCAATCTGGTATTTTGTAATTCTTGTTTTCAATATTGGCGGTATGAAAAGAACTGAAAGAAGGACCCAAAGCCTGAATACTACGCCGCCGAGGCTTGCCGAAGTATGCACTGTGCCTATTGTCAGGAATACTCCTGCTATCACATAATTCATTATGCCTATTAATGCTACCTTCGCAAAAAGCCTTCTGTTTTCTGCAATCTCCTTGAGTTTTTTTGTCCTTTTGAACACTACTACAAGCACCAGCGATACAAGAGTTCCAAAAAGGAATGTGTAAAAAAGGTAGTTTGCAAAATCCAGGCTGCTTCCTCCTATATCCATTGCTATAGGCAGGAAGGAGAGCTCTATAATAGCAATGCTTAGCATGATATATGCTTTTGTATCGGAAGCTGTAAGCATTTCAATACCTAAACAAATTACTGCTTTTTTGATATTGCTTTATTAACCATTTGTGGGTTTTATATATAAAGCATGCAGCTAGAAGTGCCGCTTTATATACGCATAAGACTTTATCTATACATATACATAATGCGAGCTTTCAGAAGCAGTTTTGTGCAGCAAGTTTCGTAATGATTTATATGCAATGGGCAAGGCATTTCGCGATTTTGATAGGTATCGCTTTTGTCGTATTTTAGCATATTAAAGAGATAAAAGCATGATATAAAAGTATTATATATTTTTACAAAACAGATATAAATGGAGTTGAGGGGGGTTTGCACATTAAAATGATGATTATATGGCTAAAGAAAAGACGATTAAGGATTTGGAAGATCTGCCGGGTATAGGAGAGGTTACCGCAGAGAAGCTAAGAAATGCAGGCATAGATACATTGGAGAAGGTTGCTACAACATCTCCTCACGAGCTTGCAGAGCTTGCTGATATAAGCGTAGAGGCCGCAAAGAAAGCAGTAGATGCTGCTACAGAAGCTTCTACAGTAAACTACCATACTGGCAGTGAGGATTATGAGAGGAGAAAGCAGATAGGCAAAATAGACACCGGCTCCAAGGCCCTCAACGAGCTTATAGGAGGAGGGGTAGAGACTGGAGGCATAACCGAAGCATACGGCAAATTTGCAAGCGGAAAGTCGCAGCTAGGCTTCCAGCTCTCAGTGAACGCACAGCTTCCAAGGGAAGAAGGGGGCCTCGACGGATCTGTGCTGTTCGTAGATACCGAAAGCACCTTCAGGCCTGAAAGGATAGAAGAAATAGCAGAAGCAAAAGGGCTAGACTCAAAAGATGTTTTGGACAATATCCTCCTTGTGAGGGCAGCAACTACCGAAGAGCAGATACTTACTGTAGAGCGGGCAAACAAGCTCATAGCCGAGAAGAACATAAAGCTTATCGTAATGGATTCTCTTACTGCTTTGTTCAGATCTGAGTTTGTAGGAAGGGGAGCATTGGGAGAGAGGCAGCAGAAGCTGAATTCCCACGTACATAAGCTTCAGCTTTTCGCAGACAAATATGATATTGCTGTATATATAACGAATCAGGTAATGGATAATCCTGGTGTGCTGTTCGGCGATCCCACTACGCCAATAGGAGGCAATGTCCTGGCACATGCAGCAACCACGAGACTCTATCTTAGGAAGAGCAAGGAAAACAAGAGGATAGTAAGGCTTGTCGATTCCCCATCACTTCCTGAAGGCGAATGCGTCATAAGGATCACCCCTGAAGGGATAAGAGATTGAAGAATGATAAAATGTTTGTGCTTTCTGGGCTTGGGCTCGCTTATGGAGACATATCCTTCAGGGCCTTGGAAAGGCTGAAGAATGTTAGCAGAATATATATGGAGAATTATACAAGCACGATAGACAAGAGATATGTGGATTTCATAGAAAAATATACTGGAAAAAAGATAGAAGAAGTCAAGCGCATCAGCTTAGAAGATGACGCAAAAAAGTTCATATCCGCCGCGAAGGACGCCGACATCGCTCTTCTTGTACCTGGCGATCCCCTTGTGGCTACCACCCACCACATCCTCCTTGACGAGGCAAAGGAAAACAATATTGCATTTGAAATCTACCATTCATCTTCAATATTCTCAGCAGCAATAGGAGAATCAGGATTAGACATTTACAAGTTCGGGCCTGTTACTACAATACCATTTTGGACAGACAAATACAAGCCAACCTCTTTTATAGATGTAATAAGCAAAAATCTTTCAAATGGCGAGCATACTCTTGTGCTTCTGGATTTCGATTCTAGAAGAAACGCATCAATGGGCTTGCATGAGGCAATATCTGAGCTTAAGGCAGCAAACTCAACATATGCAAGGAAGCCCCTTAGCGATGACTCTCTCATAATTGTATTGAATGAAATAGGGAGGGAGAGAAGCACTATAAAAGCAGTAAGCCTTGAAAATGCTATTGATCTAACAGTGGAGGAAGGCACATCCTGCCTTATCATACCAGCCAAAATGAATTTTGCCGAAGAAAAGGCAATAGACAGGTTTAAGTGATACGTTGCTGATGTTGAAGATAGAATCTAGGAAAAGAATAATTGCGACAGACCAGTCTACTAGGGATCAGCTCTCCCGCAGCTTTTATGGCTATCTATGCGGAAAGGAGCTTTGCCTGCATCCAGAGGAGCTTCTTTATCTGATGGATTCGAGAAGCGCCGAATGTACATACAAATCCAAGCAGGTAACCTTCAAGGAAGTAGCGGCAATGTTCCTTTCAAAAAAGAAGTTTTTTACAAGGTATATAACCTACAAGGACTGGCGCGACCGCGGCCTTATAATACTAAATTCTTCAGCAAGCTACAATGTGCCAAAGGAAAACATAGCACCTAGAAAATACCCCTCTAAAAAGATCTCTTTTCCAAAATACAAGATAGAAGCGATTTTCTCCAAGCAGGATTTAACATCTATAGCAAATAATGACGATCACACAAAGGCGCTTTATGAATCGCTGTGGTTCGGCCAGTACGGAACCTACAAAGCTTCGGAAAAGGGCAAAGCCACCAAATACGATATATATGAGACAATATACCTGATGGAAAAAGAGCTGCTTAAAGTCGAGAACGAGACTGTTTCTTCGTTGGTCGCAAAGGCGCTTCCAAAGCACAAGGATTTTGCAGGGCTTTACGAGGTCTACAAAGATTGGAGGGAACACGGTTATGTAATAAAGACTGGGTTCAAGTTCGGCACCCATTTTAGGCTGTATTTCCCCGGCGCCCAGCCTATAAAAAACGAGAACTGGATACATTCAAAGCATGTAGTCCATGTTTTCCCAAAAAGTTCAAAGCTTCTCATATCAGAGTGGGCAAGGGCCATAAGGGTAGCTCACTCTGTTAGAAAGACTTTCATACTTGCAATACCTGGAAAGGTAAAAGAGAAGCCGACGGGAATAGACTTTATACTTTTCCATAGAAGGGGCAACGATGCGCTGAATCCAGAGGTAGATTCTCCAAAATATGCAATGCTCTCTTTGAGCGAGGAAGAATACATAGGAGGCAAGGAGCTTGCTGGTGCAATAGCCGAAGCAGAATCCAAAAATCTTGAGCTGTTGCTAAGCATATCTGACAGGGAGACCGCAGTTACCTATTACAAGATAAAGCAGATAGAGCTCGCCCATTCAACCTGCGAGTATTACGAGATAGACTGGATACAGCCCTGAGGTGCTTCTGTGGGTTTCCTGCTTCGCATAAGGCGCAAGCTTGTGGCTTTGCAGCCACTTACAGATTTCGAAAAGCGCGTGCTTCTAGAGATTTCAAATACCAAGGTAGGCGAAACCCTTACATATGCGGAATTAGCATATAAGCTTGGAAACAGGAAAAAGGCAAGAGCGGTTGGCAATGCCCTAGCAAAAAACCTCTTCCCAATAATAATACCCTGCCATAGGGTAGTTTTGTCAAATGGCATAGGAGGATACAAGCTCGGCAGGGCCGCAAAACGCTTTCTCTTATTTATTGAAAGATATATGTGCAAGCTAAGGAATAGGATGTAACACCCATAACTTCGTAGTTGCTGCCGCTTCCTGTTCCAAATATGCTGAAGCTTGTGCTGTATTTTCCGGCTTAAAGCCCTTGCAAAGCTCTATCATTGCTGTTGTGTCAATTATATGTTACATTGCTTATGATCTTGTATTATTCATGCAGTTTCATTCAAAGCTTACACCAAAACGGCTTGCCCCTATCTCAGTAATCTTAGAATGGTATCTCGAACGCATTTCTATTGTAAGTAGATTCTTTTTTAAAGTAAAAGTGCTGGAGCTGCCTTCCGTGTATCTTAGCTTTCTTATACTTTTATAAGCGCCTCTGCCACACGCCTATTGAATGCTGGTATAGTTGCCACAGTTGTCTATATTATTTGCTCCTATTTTTATTGAACTAAGTTTCATCAAAAATTTGCTTATATTGCTAGGGAAGTTGGTTGCTGCAGCACAGAAGCCATAGTTTATGCCAGGAGAGTCATATACAGCTTGAAGTGTTGGCTTTGGTTGCTGCTTTTATTTATATTATATTTGCTTGGTGCTTCAGATAGGCTCTGCATCTTTTCACTCCTGCAGTTTTAACATGCACTGCAGCCTTTGTGGCTGCCTTACAAAAATATTCCTCTAGCAAACGCGGACAAGGCAACTAACAATTATCCATATAATATTATTTTTCATCCACCTAAAATTGTATTGCCCTTCCTGGGTTTGCAAGTATGGCTTTGTTAATCTGGTTTTGCATTAACTCAGTTGTAGAATGTGGCGCTTGCAGCATCGGATTCCGATCCACTCGGGTTTGAAAGATCCAACCTTGCGTTGTATTTGCCGGGGCTTAGCCCTGTGCATATTGCCATTATTGCCGTTGTGCTATTATATGTTACATTACTTACTATTTTGCAACCGCTTGGTAATGACAGGCTGCAATTAGTATTTATACAGCTTGCTCCTACAGCAACAAATTCCGATGAGTATCCTGGACTTATGCTTATGTTAAAATTGTTGGTAGTGGAACGAGAGAATCCTGTTATGCCTTCTTCGGTATAGTTCTTGCTTCCATATACTTCAAGAAGGGCTTCAGCCAGTGTTCCTGAAGATCCATAGCTTCCACAATTATTGATACTGGCTGGTCCGCCAATCATTGCTATCGTAGAAGAGCCTTTATGTGCAGCTGCACAGAAGCCATAGCTTCCTACTGGCAGACTTACAGAAACTGAAGGATCGCTTGCATTGCCTGCTGCGGCTTTTACCTTGTAAGTCATTGCGCCTGTTGCTCCTGCAAAGCTTGAAGATAAGGAAGATCCTGCAGGAGATATGGCTTTGGTTGCTGGCTTTGTGGTAGTTGCTTTAGCAGTTTGATTGCCTGATGAGTTCACCAGAGGCTTTTGCTGCACCTGTATGGTGGAAGTCGATATTACTTTGTAGCCTCCTCTATAGGAGCTTAGAGAAAATTTGTCAAATACAAGACCTGCCAAGATCACAATCACTATTATTTCTACAATTATAAGTTTGTCCATTTTTCTCATCTTTTTGTTCTAAGCCTCTTTGCATAATATAATTGCATGTTCTTACAATACATATTGGAGTTAACTATTATAAAATTTTACAATACATATTGGAGTTAACTATTATAAAATTTAATAAAAGCAATTACCTCTTTTATGGATAAGCTTTTTGCTGGTTTTGCATCAACGCCGTATGCCTCAAAAAGGTTTATATATTATATTTGCTACTATCTCTATATCTGTGTAATATGTAGTGGTTTTATGGTCTCTGTTGAAAAAAACTCAAATCAAGCGCAGTCAGAAGTTAATAAGGATGAATTGCTGAATAAGAAATGGATAAGCTCAGATAGGGAAGTCTGGGTAGGCACGCTTAAGGAATTCCTTAATAGGAATAGCTATATTGCAGAAGACCAGAGGTTCAAGGAAGTAACCAAAGACACAGATTTTTCAAATATTGAAAAGACTCTAGAGCTCAACAAAGCTTTTGAGATATATTTCACAATAGAAAAAATACAATCCTCAAAAGCTTCAAGCACCAAGTATTACAGCGAGGCAGTTGTAGATCAGGCCATAAGCGATGCAAATGGCAAGAGCCTTGAAGCCAAGAAGGCAATAGCGGAAAACGTCTATCACAAGCATCTAACTCAAATCTACTCCAATATAGATATAGGTGAAAATCCGTCTGACGCTGAAATAAAAGTAAAAGAGCTGCACAGTCTTGCTACATTGGATCCCTTGAAATTCGAATATTACGCACAATCGATAACTAATGAAGAATGGGAATACCTTTACTTAAAGCTTCGCGGAAAGTTGTTAGAGAAAGCAGGAGAGGAATCTAACGTACAAGAACAAGATCTGATGCCTGCACCAGGGTTACAGAAAGGAACAGAAAAAGAGGAAAACAAAGA
>JBMFSF010000008.1:0-8422 GCA_049967695.1 Candidatus Micrarchaeia archaeon | reverse complement strand
CTAAAAGTGATTTAATGGAAGAATGCATATTTTGCAAACTTGATGATTTCAACAAAAACTCTATAATATACAAGGATGACCTCTGCTTTGTCATGATAGACAAGTATCCTGTGGAGTATGGCCATCTGCTTGTTATTTCAAACAAGCATTACGAGAATATGCTGAAGACTGACGACGAGACAATGATGCACATGTACCTTATTGCAAAGAAGTTCGGGATTAAGCAGATGGAAAAGCTTGGTGCGAAAGGCGTCAATATCACTACAAACATAGGCAAGGACGCTGGCCAAGCAATAATGCATTTTCATATACACATAATACCGAGATACGAGAGAGAGAAAAGCATAAAATACAACTACGGTCACCACAGCGAGATAAAGCCGGAGCACAAGTCAGAGCTTATAAGCATTCTTAAGGAATGAATTTTAAATATCAAATAATATTATTGTTTTGTGCTTATCTATATTTAGTATAAAGGTAATAACTTGCTGAAAATGCCTCAAGAACTTAAAAAGAAAATGGAAAAAGAGGGCTACCATTTTGTTGGAAAGCATTCTGCAATAAAGACCTGCGAATACACCTCCAAAGCATTAAGAGGGGAAACCCTCTGCTACAAGAACACTTTTTACGGAATAAAGAGCTGGCAGTGCATGCAGTCTACAACAGCTATAGGCTGTGACCTTGCATGCAGGTTCTGCTGGAGGCTTATACCTGAGGAAGAGGGCTTCAAGTGGAACGAGCTTAATGCAATAGATGAATGGGATGATCCCAACGATATTGCTGATGGGCTTATAAAAGAGCAGAGAAGGCTGATAAGTGGCTACAAGGCTTTTGCAAACACAGAAGAGAAAATGCAGAGGTGGAAAGAAGCGAACCTGCCCGCACACGCAACTCTGAGCCTGACTGGAGAGCCTATGTTCTATCCAAAAATGAACGAGCTAATAAAGGTGTTTACTGAAAGGGGAATAAGCACTTTCATAGTCCACAACGGAACTCTTCCTGAAGCAATTCTTGCATTGAAGAACATGCCTACACAATTTTATATATCATTGCAAGCGCCTAACAAGGAGCTTTACATGAAAGTGACAAGGCCCAAGATACCTGATGCATGGGAAAGATTCCTTAAGAGCCTGAGCATAATGAAAGATATGAAGACAAGGACTGTGCTAAGGCTTACGCTGGTAAAAGGTCTCAATATGACAGATGCGGATGGCTATGCATCTCTGATAAAAATAGCAATGCCAAATTATGTTGAAGTAAAAGGCTTCTCATATGTTGGAGGCTCCAGAAACGAGGCAAGAGAGCTTTCTTTGGAAAGCATGCCAAAGCACGAAGAGATAAAGGCTTTTGCGGAGGAGCTTGCCTCAAAGATAAGCTACAAGATAAGCGCAGAGCACAGGCTGAGCAGGGTTGTGCTCCTTTGCAGGGATGAAGACTCGGAAAGAAACCGGATCATAGACTTCTCCAAGATAGGCAAGGGTTAATTTTCAATAATGTATATGCCTTTCATTGCCACATTCCCTGCACTTGTATACTATATAGTGCTTGTTGCTGGCTATCCTCACGTTAGCATTATACCCTGGCAGGAGGGGCATGCCGCACTTCTTGCATACATTATTCTTTATCTCTTTTGGCAGTGACACCTTATAATGTTCGCTTATCCTTTTCATTATATGTATATATCTTTTTGAAAGGCTGTCATCTTTGCCAAGCTCCTCTATTGCAAGCTTGAACAGGGTTTCTATCCTTTCTTTTGCTATATTATTTATAACAATCTTTTTGTTTTTCATACAAACCCTTTATGAAGCAACTCCGCATTAGATTCTTGCTTGTACTGCAAACTTTATGCAGACCCTGCGGTATTGGAGGAATGCTGTGCTATGGTTCTGCCTTTTCCTTCCTTTATATAATAGAAAAGAGAAGGCAGGTTTCTAAGATGCAGATATTTTTCAAACAGTATATTGTATGCGATTGTAAAAAAGAGCAGTGCAGAGGCCAATGCAAAGGTCAAAGCCAACTGCGAGGCTACAATGTTCCTCACTTCATAATAATAAACTCCTACAGCAAATAACAAAAATAATAAGATTACCGCAGCCATAATCTCTTTGGTCACATTTTCCAAACTGTATTTATTTAGCTTTATGCCTTTGTATCTTGTAGGAGGTATAATATCACTTTGCACAGAGGGCTTCAGGCTACGCCTATGTATTTGAGTATATTTACCATCTGGTTTTCTATAAGCTTGCTATTGCCAAGGGTTATGAGGTTGTTGAACCTTACTATCGGCTCCTCAACCGGTATGCCATGGAATAATAGCACGAGCCTCTTAAGCTCCGTATCATATGCTGAGACCCTCTTGTTTGCTATTATGTTGGCTCTTGCCACAACCTTTATCGCATTGTCAAACGCTATTATATACTTGTTGGCGTTGTTGAACATTGTCACCATGTCTAGCAGGGGCCTGTATTCATATATCCTGCTGGATTCTATGCCCTTGCCATCTATGAGGACTATGCCTTCATAGTCTGCAGGCTTTGCCTTTGCCATATCTATACCAACAGGAAGCATGCTGCCATGGTATCCTGTTGCCTGCGTAGCGCTGTATGTAGCTATTGTATTTTCAATCTTCCATTTTTCAAAAAAGGTTTTTACCAGCGATAGCGACTCGTCCTTGAAATCTGTTTTTGTTATAAACGTCAGCATTTTCATAATACCATCAATAAGAATATTATCTATAAAAGTATTTAGCAATATAGGTAGTACTAAAATAGCACTTTGCCTATGCAAAGCTTGATGCATGTTTAAACTAAACACTTAAGAAAGGTATAAATCCTTTAATATAAAAATAAATGGGGCTCATGTACAGGCTTTGCTGCTTGAAAAATTGCAAAAGCTTTGGATTATTCAGATTACCCTGCTATTTTTATCTTATTCTTTTTGCGCTATTAGATGGTGGTATATATGGGATGGAAGGGAGTTGATGTAATAAGTATAATGGATTTCAAAAAGGAGGAGCTGGAGCTGCTGTTCAATGCGGCGGATTTGGATGCAGAAGACTCAAAGCCCCTTGACGGAAAGGTTGTAGCTACCGCTTTCTATGAGCCAAGCACAAGAACCAGGTTAAGCTTCGATTCTGCGGTGAAGAGGCTTGGTGGGAGCACCATAGACCTGAATCCAGGAGCATCATCTATTGCAAAAGGAGAGGACTTCCTTGATACAATGAAGATGCTTGATTCCTATGCTGACCTTATAATACTAAGAAGCCCGAGCGAAGGCGCCGCGAGGCTTGCTGCAGAGATATGTGAGCATCCAGTAATAAATGCTGGCGATGGCTCGCAGCACCACCCCACCCAAGCAATGATTGACCTTTATTCTTTGAAAAAGATGAAAGGTAGTATTGGCGGCCTCTCCATAGGCATTATGGGTGATCTCAAATATGGAAGAGCAGCTAACTCTTTCCTTTTTGGGCTTGGGGTTTTTGGAGTAAAAGAGATAAAAGCCATAGCGCATCCCAGCCTCCGCATAAAGGATGTAAATTCGCTTCTGCTCAATGAAATGGGCATGCATATATCATATTATGAGGAGCTTGAGGAGGTTTTGGAGGAGCTTGACGTAATTTACATTACAAGAGTTCAAAAGGAGAGGTTTTCAGATCCTGCCGAGTATGAAAAGCTTAAGGATGCTTACAAGCTTGATCTAAAGGCTTTGGCAAAGGCAAAGCCCGGCCTTCTTGTAATGCATCCGCTTCCAAGGCTTAACGAGATCTCCAGGGAGGTGGATTCTACGCAGCATGCGGCTTATTTCAAACAGGCAGCATATGGCGTGAAAGTAAGGATGGCCCTTATAAGGCTTGTTTTGGGTGAATAAAATGGAAAACGCTTTAGAATCTAGAGAAATGAAGGTAAGCAAAATAAGGGACGGCATTGTGTTTGACCATCTTCCTGCGGAAAGCTCTATCAAAATATTGAAAGTGTTGAACCTTCCTGCTAGCACTAGCGACTCTATAATATCTATTTTGATGAATGCTCATAGCAGCAAATATGGCAAGAAAGATATAATAAAAGTGGAGAATCTGGAGCTTGGCAAAGAGCTTATAGACAGGATATTTCTTGTGGCGCCAAACGCTACCATAAATTTCGTAAAAGATTATGAGATAGTGGAGAAAAGGAAGTCTGCCCTGCCAAAAAGCGTATTGGGTATAATAAAATGCAAAAACCCAAACTGCATAACAAGGAAAGAGCAGCATGCAATCTCAAAATTCAGCGTAATAGGAAATGCTCCCTTCCTGCTGAAATGCGATTACTGCGGCCAGACTATATCTTCCAATGAGATACTGGACTTTTTGAATTAGCAGCAATAAAAAGCACAAAAAGACCACCAAATTCCAAACTTATGGATTTATTGTAAATTTTCCCGGCCCTGCCAATATGGACAATGAAAGAAATAGGCCAGCATGGTTTATGCACATGCTGGCAAGGCGACCAGTTTACGACCTTTTTCACAAAAGTCTAATTATATATGGAAAAATATATTTATAATACTATCTTTATTTCCATATATATGGTAATACTTGCAATTTCTTTGCTATTATTTTCTTTGTATTGCATATGCATATATGCCATAAATATGGCATAAATATAGGAAGGTTTATAATATTAAAAATAAAAAGAGTATAAGGCATTGAGGCAAATTGAAACTAAATCCTAAGGAATAAGATGAACTTTTTTACTCTTGACTGGAAAGGCGCGCTAAGCGCTTTGCTGCTTGCTTTATGCTTGTATTTTCTAGGAGTAGACTTTGGCTTGTTCCTAGTGCTTGATATGCTCTACTTTCTTGTAATATCTGCAGTTGTCACTTATACAGGATCAAAAGCAAAGAAAAAGATAAAAGTTTTTGAAAAAAGCAGGAGTATCAAGAACGTTGTTGCAAATGGTATGGGCCCCCTGATTTTTGCTATTGGAATATACCTTTATTCTATGCTCTACATAAAGCTCGTGCTAGGGCTTTTTATCATAGGCTTCATTGGGAGCGTAGCTGCAATCACTGCAGACAAGTTCAGCAGTGAGATCGGCGTTCTGGACGGCACTCCGACAGACATAATAACATTAAAAAAAATAAAGAAAGGCACTTCTGGCGGCATTACTCTTTTGGGTCTTTTGGCAGGCCTGCTTGGCAGCTTAGCTATAGCATTAAGTTATTTTGCTGTTGCCCCCTCGCTTCCTTTTAACTATGGAATTGGCTTTTCAGCTATTGCTATTGCAGGATTTGTGGGCACGCTTGCAGATTCTCTTGCTGGTCATTATGAAGAGCTAAGCATAGGAAACAAGTATTCTTCAAACTTCATATGCAGCATAGCCGGCGGGCTTACTGCAATGCTTATCATATTGTCTGCGGGTATAGTCTAGCGGTTAGGATACGCGCTTCCCAAGCTCGGGACCCGGGTCCGAATCCCGGTACCCGCATTTATCATATGCTGCTTGCATTGAAATCCGTGCTATTGCCTTTATTCCTAATAAAAAAGCATATGCATGGCTTACCTTATATAAGAAGGCTTTGGCATATTCTCCGGATATGCTGGATATTGTGGCATCTGCTCTTC
This sequence comes from Candidatus Micrarchaeia archaeon, assembly GCA_049967695.1. Taxonomy (GTDB): domain Archaea; phylum Micrarchaeota; class Micrarchaeia; order Micrarchaeales; family Micrarchaeaceae; genus JBMFSF01. The sequence goes on along the minus strand of JBMFSF010000008.1, from coordinate 2,823 downwards.
CAAGCTTTCTTCGCTAATGCCTGCAAGTGCATCAATCTGGCTTTGATACTGTTTTGCTCTCTCTTTAAGCTCTGTAGTATCTATCTTTATTTTTATCTTTTTGGATAAGAGGGATATGACCTTTTCAGCAGCTTCCATATCATACGTGGTATTAAATCCTGTCTCTCCCATCAGGCATATTCCGTTCATTTTGTTGAGTTTTGCAAAGCCTATGAGCATCCCTGCACTTCCTATAATGGTTCCAGAAGTTTTGTTGAAAATGGCTCCAGTATCTTTGAATTCTTCAATCACTTTTTGGCTGGTGGCGTTTGCAAAAACCTTGTGCTGCTTCGGCGCCTGCTCCCCAGAAGCATAGCCCCCTATTGTGTAGACAAATTTTCCGGAAAGCCTGTTCTTGAAAAACTCTATTATCTTAGAATTTATCTTGTACTGGCCATCGGTTGACGCAGATTGGAAATCCCCTGTAAAAAGGAGCAGATCGCTCCCTATTTTTTTATGCGTATTGACATAGTAGATGGTGTTGCTTCCCATCCTTACAAGCCCGTTCTTTAGCATTACCACATACTGCGGAAAATACTTTGAATATATGGTTGCATACCTTTCAGCCTTAAGCTCTTTTCTTATGTAGTCTACAGCAATCTTTCCCACATTGCCTATTCCTGGAAGCCCAGCTATTAGTATAGGATTGACCGGCTTGATCTTTTTATTTATGAATATAGATATATCCTTCATAAAACCACTTCAAAACATAATCTAAAAACAGATTTGCCTGCTATCAAAGGCATGGCAGAAATCCTGCATTTTATAAAGGCAAAAGCCCTTTGCAAAGGCATTCCTTATTACACTAATGCTCCAATTGCATTGCCAATGAAAAACTGACATAAAAATATGTAGTAAGAAGTTATATATAAGTTTGTATATCTTTGAATTAATCTACGCAGCATATGCATTGGTTGCACAAAAAGGTTATAAGGGTGCATTATTATAAAAATAAGCAATGATTGCATGAATGCAAACAACGCAAACAAGTATGTATATGTAACAGAATGGGTTGAAGGCAGCAGGCTGGTTCCTGTAGGCTATGGCATAGAAATACGCAAGACCCGTTCAGGCAAAATACTTGGCTACGAAGGGTTTGTAATGGAAAACGTGCCTGCAAGCTATGTCATAGAAGAAGAGTATGGCAGGGCAGGCATAAGGGTAACGGCTTCAATCAGCACTTATGAAGAGATGCACCTGGAGCTTGAAGCAAGATTGGAAAAGGCAGGCATAGACGCAGTAGCTTCTGTCTCATATGATAGCCGTGGCTTTGTAGAGCTTTCCTATTATGGCTATAGCCTTGAAGAAAGCGAGCAGGCACTCAAAGTTTTGAAGGAATGCGCTCTAATGCTAAAGTCAGCCACGCAGCTGCGCTCTTAGCAGGATAAGTTTTATTAATAAGCAAGCAATATAAGCAAGCTAGCAAGAAGAGCCTGATCTAAAGGCCCTTGCTATTGCTGCAAAGGCAATGCTGTTTTTCTTTGCAAACTCTACTGCCTAGTCTGATTCATTCTACGAAACCTTTGGCACGCTCACGGAATGCGCTCAATTTGGGCTTTTGTCATATTGGATGGTTTCTCCAAAAATATAAGTTCTGGTTTTTCTAATGAAAGAATGTGTAATAAAAACTTAATATATGCAGAACTTGTGTTTGTATGTGGCCCACCAACAAAGATAAGCCTCTTTTTGCCAATTTCTAAGACAGTAGTAATATGCTCATACAATTCTTTACTCTGAAGATCCTTCAGCTTTTGTTCTTTAACTCTATTCTGCACACTACTTTTTTCATGCTCTTCCTTTTGCATTTTCATATTTTAATACACTATTTCAGGGTTAACGCCCAATTATACACCATTGCTACAATTGCACCAATTACTGCACCAAATATTGTTGCTATTACTACGTAAAATATTCCCATGAAAACCCATGCCATGCCGGTATAACCCATCATGTAGCCAGGCATCATGCCATAGCGATATGAAAACATGCCTCCAAAGCCGAACCAGAACCCGAAAAGCGAGCAAAAAAATGCCAAAACTGCACCTGTTATAGCAGCTGCCTTCAGGTTTATCATAGAATAAACTGTTTTCGCCATGTCACCACTTCATACTTCTAAATATAAATACCACTTGTTCAAGAAGGCAGATTTGCATTCTTCGCAGCAGAGATAATGCACCTTGCTTTTGAACGTTGCTGTGAAATTTGGTTTCTGCTGTCCAGCATGCCGCAGACAGGGTGCGTTTCCTTTTTATCAGCCATTTTCTCTATATATATTTTGGTTCATAATCTATTTATTAATGCCATATTCAATAATTGTATGTTATACATCCACAATTATTTTTGTTGATAAAGTCTTAAAAATGTTGATAAAATCTGACTAAATCAACAAAGCCTAAATAAACGGAAGTTTTTTTATATCTTCCATCCTTATAAGAATAGAGAATTTTACAAAGCCAAAAGTTCAAAATCTAAGAGATAAAATAAATTGCAAAAATGGGATGTGTATGACCGAGACCATTTTCATAACAGGAGTTTCTGGTTTTATTGGAAGCCACATAGCGGCAGCGGCATTAGAACGTGGTTATAATGTTAAGGGAATCGATATCAAAGATTGCAGCATAAAAGGTGTAGAATTTACTAAAGCAGACATAAGGGATAAAGATAGCATATACAAAGCAATGAATGGCTCGGATTATGTAATACATCTTGCGGCAATAACATCTAATGTCGAATTTGAAAAAAACATGTACGAGTGCTACGATATAAATATCAGGGGGTTTAATA
>JBMFSF010000007.1:0-23342 GCA_049967695.1 Candidatus Micrarchaeia archaeon | reverse complement strand
CAGAATTCTTAGAAATGAAAAGGATCCAGATTAATTGCTTTTTGATTTACTGAACCATGTTTGAACTAATACAGTATCTAATTTTTAAAAAGCGTGCTTTTGAAAACAATTAAGGCAGCCCCTTAATATTTTATGCAATTGCTTTTTAAATCTTGTCACAAGGCATGCATAATGGAATATTTTAAATAAGATACTATAAAAAATTTAATGATAGTATGCTGTCAATTTCAATCCTATTAGCACTAGGCTTCCTCGCAATCATGTCATATTATGATATAAGGAGCATGAAAGTGCCAATAAAAGTTTCCTCGCTCTTTATAGTTGCGGCATTTATCTATCTGTTTTTATTCTCCAATATCCCAAGCATTTATTATATAGCAGCTATCTTTATCTTGTTGTTTATTATTCCCCCAATTCTTAGATTAACACATCTCTTTCACTACTCTTTTGGAGTTGGAGACACCCTCGCATTCTTTGCGCTGTGCCTACTTCTTGGTTTACTATTTTCTATTGCTGTCATAATGATAAGTTATTTTATTGCAGTTTTTGCAATGAAGATTTCAAAAAAGAGCAGAGTCCCTTTTCTTCCATTCTTGCTGATTGGTTTAGTAATAGTAATTTATATTATAAAAATTGTGTAAAACCAAAACAGTAGGCTTCAGATAAAAAAAGTCTCTTTGTATAATAGTGTTTTATATGAATAATTTTATTATATATAAAAATTATATGTAAAAATAAAAGCTACCTGCTTAGACCGGTTTATCGCCAAGAAATAGCATAATCCGATTCTTGCTGTTAAAGCTAATCAGATAAGAAAATTTTGCAGTTTTTATTATAAACCAGAATTCTGCCTGCTGAAATGTATAAAATCTGTTTCGTTGTTGAAATCTTCTAACTCCTTTACAAAACTTGTGAATGCTTCCTTGGCTTCTGGACCTTCCGATTTGGTACTGCTTATGCGTTTCAGCCCATCCATTCTCTTTTTTATAATATTATAGCTAGCAGGAGGCTGGCCTGCACCGCCCACGCACCCAAAGGGGCACATCATTACTTCTATAAAGTTGTAAACTGCCCCTTTTTTTATTTCTTCGTATATCTTTTCGAAGTTCATCAACCCATATACTACAGCTATCTTGAATTTTTTGCCTCCGATGCTGGCAACACCTTTCTTAATACTGGAATCACTATCAAAGGTTTCAATATCAAGCTTTTCGTTACACATTTCTGCAATGCGTGCAAGAAGAGAATTCATTACACCACCAGTAGAACCGAAACCCAACCCAAGCCCTGATGGAAAAGGAACATCGTTATCAAGGCTTGCCTCTTTCAGGCTTTTGAAATCTATGCCGCTGTTTTTAGCCCATGTTGCTAGTTCGTTTGTAGTGATTATATAATCAACATAGGCAATGCCGTTTTTCATCTTCTCTTTTGTCTCTTCTTTCTTTTGAATGCATGGCATTATTCCAACAACTGCTATATTATCAATTTTAATCCCAAGCTTCTTGGAAAAAAAGTATTTTGATGCACCACCAAGAAGCATCTGCGGGGAAACTAGCCTTGATATGTTTTTAGAAAGCTCAGGATGCTTTTTCTCAGCATAAAGCCGCCAGCCCGTACAACACGAATTTAAGATCAGAAAATTTTCAGGGCCTGTGTTTATTTCTTTCATGGCTTCTATTGCTTCATAATAAGAAGTTAAATCTGCACCCAATGAAGTATCTATTACGTAGTCTACTCCAATGGATTTTAGTATAGATATGATTTTTCCCAAAGAATTTGTGCCTGCTTCTATTCCAAAGGGCTCGCCAAAGGCAACCCTTGCTGCTGGGGCTATCTCTGCTATTACAATTTTGCCCATGGTTTTTGCATGCTTTATCCATTCTATACCATTCATACTATTTTCAGGCATAATATCAATTTATGAATTTAGTTATATAGAATTTTTAATTTAGTTATATAGATTTATTTATAGAATTGCATAACCAGATAATTAATGCTGCATTGCAAGCTTGCTTTGAGATAAATAAAACAAATTATTCAAGTGCTATTATTGTTTTTGTCTTTGTTATACCTTCCTTACCATCAATGCTATTAAGTAGTATTTCCTTGAAATGCGAGGAATCCCTTGCAACCACCTTTAGCATAAGATCGTTGTCTCCCGTTATTATGTATCCTTCTTTTATATAAGGACCTTTAAGCTCCTGAAGCAACTGCTCCTGCGTCTTGCCTATCTTGTTAAGCAGGTTGATATCTATATTTACAAATACAAAAGCAGTAAAAGAGTAACCTGCTTTAGCCCAATCTATATCTGCTTTATATTTTCTTATTATTTTTTCTTTCTCAAGCTTTTTCATCCTAAAATGTACTGTAGATAAGCTTATACCGAGCTTTTTTGATATGCTTGTATATTTTGTAATACCAGACTCTGCGAGCTCAAGAATCTCCTCGTCTATTCCATCCATATTTGAATATTATACAATGATATATTTATATGTTTGCAATATTATTGCATAAAATACGAATTTTTTACAAATAAGTATATATACAGGAATTCAGAAAAAGATTTTGTGGTTGGATGGATAAGGTCTTGGATGCGAAATTAAGGATATTAAGCAAAATTCTTCTGGAAAGCGTAAACTTTTTCAATGAAAAAGGATTTATACAACTACTCCCTGTAATGCTCGGAAAAAGCACAGATCCCTTGGGACCTGATCCGAATTCTTCGCTTCTCAAAACACCAAGCATAGAATATGCCGGCCAGACTTTCTACACAATGAATTCGATGATACTGCACAAGCAAGTAGCAGTAAGAGAATTGAATAAAATATTTATAATGTCACCAAACATAAGGCTAGAAAAGCTTGAAAGAGGAAGTACAGGAAAGCACCTTTTTGAATTTACACAACTGGATTTTGAGATAGCTGATGCAAAAATGAACCAGGTCATGAAACTTGTTGAAGAATACCTGAAAAGAGTTTCAAGCAGGACAAGGGTTATGGAGGAATTTGGTGAGCTTGGAATTGAGCCGTTCAAATTCAAAACCCCATTCCCTTCATATACGACCCACGAGCTGGAAGAAAAATACGGAAAAGAGTGGGAGATTCCTGCTTCCAAAGACAATGAACAGCCATTTTGGGCAATATGCCATAAAAGGGAGTTTTATGACAAAGAAGATAAATCAAACCCTGGGCATTACTTAAATTATGATCTCGTATATCCCCAAGGCTTTGGAGAAGCTTTATCAGGAGGAGAAAGAGAACACGAATACGAGAGAATAATAGAAAGGATGGGAAAAGACAGGCTGGAAAAAAGCATTTACAAATTCTACATAGAAGAGGCAAAGAAGGGTTTTGTTGCTTCGGCAGGGGCAGGCATAGGAATGGAAAGGCTTGCACGATTCATGACAAAGACAAAGCACATAGGCGACGTACAGCTTTTCAGAAGGGTGCCTGGAGAAAACGTAGCAATCTAAGTATTCAACTAGATTCGCGTTTGTATTTATTTTTATGGGTAAACACAAGCAAATACTATTTATATTATTAATGTCACAAGAATAACTGGCTTGAAATGTCAATAAAATGGAATGACGTAAAAGACAGCAGTAATGGGACCTTGCCCAATTATATAGCTGAGAATATAAAAGATTCTATAAAGAAGACTTTGCTAAAGGAAGGGCAGGATGCAATTGATACAGTAATGCGTATATTCGATAAAGAAGCGAATTTAAAAAAGCCGAAGATAAAGTTTGAAAAATTAAATGACTCACAAGCTGCAGCTTACAAAAACGGCGTAATATACATAAATGATATACATATATTGGAAAGCAGCATTCCAAGCACAAAACTTGCAATAGCACATGAGACTGCGCATCATATCTCAAGCAGGTTTCACCCAGAATTTTACAAGATTAGTAATATAAGCGTGCTAAAAGCCATGCTCAGAAAGGAGAATGTGCAGATAGATCCTATTACAAGGATCGCGGAGGAAGCTCTTGCAAACTATGTAGCGGCGACGGCTTTGCGGCTTGATAACAACACGTTGATTTACTATGCTGATATTTACAGCAATTCCTTATTTTTAAGAAGGCAAGATAATGCAAATAGTACATTAGCAGCAACCACTCTTTCTTATGCATTGGGGTTTATATCTGCGATAGGAGGAGACATAAAATCAAAAGAGGAAAATGCTATAAAAATAGTCAAGGAAAGCAGCCCAAAGGAAAAAATACACATGCTGAAGGATCTTGCTGAAGATTCGATAAAAAGCTTGGAAGAAAAGGATAAAGGCAAAATTGCAATGATAATAGAAAATTTTGAAAGAATTTTGATAAGTTTGTGAATAGCAGCCAAGCTTTTATTTTAAGAAAACAAATTTATGCAAACATTTAAATATTTGCTTATTCACACTATTTATGCCTATTTGTAGAAATATTTAAAAATATTTCTTTACTGGCTAGGTGAAAAAATATGCCGAGAACTAAAAAAATAAAATCTGATTATGGAGCTGGCTCTGCCCCTACTGACAATAGCGAGGCTAGAGATCTTGAAGACAAGAACCTTGCATCTACTCTTAAAAATCAGCAATATGAAAAGAAATGCCCTTCTTGTGGCAGCACAGATCTTGTCTATGATAGCGAAAGAGGAGAACTTGTATGCAACAATTGTGGCCTTGTAATAGAAGAGAATATGATCAACAACGGGCCGGAATGGAGGGCTTTCGATGCGGAGCAGAGAGATAGCAGAACCAGAGCGGGGGCACCAATGAAATTTGCAAAACCCAACAAAGGATTGGTAACTGAAATAGATGCATACAACAAAGATATAAGAGGCGTAAGGATACCCTCCAAAAGGCAAGCTCAGCTCTACAGAATGAGAAAATGGCATAAAAGAGCTAATATAGCTAGCTCCAGCGAAAGGAACTACCTTGTGGCGCTTCCGGAACTCAACAGAGTTGCAAGCTACCTTGGGCTTCCAGAAAACATAAGGGAGAGTGCAGCACTCCTATATAGGAAATGCGTGCAAAACAACCTAATAAGAGGAAGGCCGATAGAAGTAGTTGTACAGGCAGTCATATATGCAGCGTGCAGACAGGCAGACATGCCAAGAACCTTAGACGAGATAGCGCAGATATCTGGGCTACCAAAGAAAGAAGTAGGAAGGGCATACAGGATCATTGGGCATGCATTAAACCTTCACATACCTCTTACAGATCCAACAAGCTACGTGCCTAGATATATAAATGCATTAAAACTCAGCGGAGAGGCACAGGAAAAGGCAATGGCTCTGCTAAAGGAAGCAACAAAGAAAGGGCTAATAAGCGGTAGGAGCCCGACAGGAGTAAGTGCTGCCGCAGTATATATAGCAGGTGCACTAGCAGGGGAAAAAAGAACTCAAAAAGAGGTAGCAGATGTTGCTGGAGTAACAGAAGTTACTATAAGGAACAGATACCGCGAACTCAAAGAGCAGCTCAACTTGGATGTAAACCTCTGACTTGCTCTATCTTTTAATTTTTTATTTTGTTTTCCAATGCTTTAAAATGCTGATTTATATTTAAGTATATTGAGCAAGATTTCATGGTATTAATATCAAAAGTTGTCTTGAGTTTCGCATTGCTCGCTATCGGCGTCTTGTCTTTTTCAGTAAATGCTGTAAATGCTACAGGTTCATTACCCATGAACATTTCAGTTGCCATAAATACTACTTCTGCATATATCCAAAAGATAAATGAGAGCGGATATTTTATATTTTATCCCAATATGAGTGTAGCAAATAGCTACCTGACCCTGGCAAAGAAGTCTGCAGCAGGGGGCAATTATACTCAAGCCTTTTCTTACTTGAAAAAATCAGAAGATGCTGCAACCGCAGAGCTGCAAAGCATCGACAGATACAAAGGAATTAGCCTTGCAATAATGGCTACAGGCGCTGTGGTATTCGGAGCACTGCTTTATCATTACATAATAAATAAGGCAAAAAAATTAAACGCTAAAAATACCAATAACAAAAAACCAGGCTACGATAAGGAATAGGAGACAAAAGTATATATTAATCTAAATTTTTGCATAGAAGCTTTAATAACTTTGATGAGCAAATAATTATTGTGCATCTTAAAAAAATGCATAGGGTGGAACCATGAATAGTTTGGATGAGCGGCCAGAGGAAGGTGGAGTATATGAATTAAGGATCTATGCAAAGGGCAGCCAAGATGAAGGTATCGGAAAGATAGGCGAATTTCCTGTATTTGTAAAAAATGGCAAGACAAGACTTGGTAATGTATACAAGGTAAAGATATTGAAGGTATATAGGACTTATGCGTTTGCAGAACTTCTTAACAATGAACAGAAATATGTAAACGCCTCGGTAATAGAGGCATAAATCATGTTCATTGGAAATTAAGTTACAAATGTTTAGATAAGATTATTAAGGTTAGCGTTTCATTAATATACAGGTTTTGCTTATTTTTTGTTGTATGCTTTTTATTGGATATTTTATAAAGGTGTTAGCTTATGGATAATAGCCAAATCAAAAGATATGAAAAAATATTAAAAGGGACGACAACTGTTGGTATCATATGCAGCGATGGAGTAGTAATTGGTGCAGATTCCCGTGCAACAATGGGTACGTTCATAGCAAGCAAGGAAACCAAAAAAGTCTTCAAAATAGATGAAAATTTAGGAATGACAGTAGCTGGGGGTGTAGGGGATGCACAAGAACTTATTAGAATATTAAAAGTAAACAATGAGATCTATAAAATGAATGAGGGAAGGCCAATGTCTCCAAACGCCGCAACATCGTTCCTATCAATTGTGCTTCAAGAAAATAAAATGTTCCCGTTTCTAGTCCAGCTTATAGTTGGAGGGCTTAATATAGAAAACAAGCCTATGCTATATTCCATAGATCCAGAAGGAGGGTATACAGAAGAAACAAAGTTTACTGCAACAGGAAGTGGCACAGAGCTTGCGATAGGCTACCTAGAAGACATTTACAAAGAAAACATTTCTACAAAGGAGGCTTTGAAAGTTGCAGCAAAGGCAATAAGCATAGCAGCTTCAAGGGATTCTGCAGTGGGTGATGCACTTACACTAGCAGCAATTACCAAAAACGGCTACTCCGAATTAAGACAGCCTCTAGAGAAAGTTGGAGGCAAGTGACTTTTAATTTTTTTTAATTTAACTGAATTCTTTTCTGCAAATTTTCATAATAATTACACAATTTCTTAGTGATTAAGTGGAAGAAAAAAAACAAGATCCAATAGAGATTTTAACAAAAGAAATGACTGCTGAACTTTTCAAAACAATAAAATCAATGCTGCCTGAAGAAGCAGGATTTGTCAAGGCAGAATTTGAGGGGCCAGACATTGTAATTTATGTGAAAGAGCCATATGCAATATATAAAGACCAGGATATAACTAAAAACATCGCGGCAAGCATAAAAAGAAAACTAATAATACGCACAGACCAATCTATGCTACTTGATCCGAAAAAGGCAGAACCATTGATAAGGGAAATTATACCACCCGAAGCAGGATTAAATTACATAAAATTTTCGCCGCAGTTCAGCGAAGTAATTATAGAATCTCTAAAGCCAGGGCTTGTTATAGGCAAAGCAGGAGCAAACTTAAAAGAAATAATAAAGAAAACATACTGGATACCTAGGATATTGAGGCAGCCAACCATAGACAGCAACACTATTGTTGGATTAAGACAGCTGCTATATAATGAGAGTGATTCAAGATTGAAATTCCTATCAAGCGTAGGCAAAAAAATAAACAGGGTTATAATGAAAAGCGAATGGCTCAAGGCTACTGCACTTGGCGGCTTTAGGGAAGTAGGCAGAAGCAGCCTCTTACTTGAAACTCCTCACTCTAAAATAATAATAGATTGTGGGCTAAGCCCCGAACCAGGCATAAAAGGGCTTGACGCAAACATCTATTCTGACGTCAACAAGGCTTTCCCATACCTTGATTCAGCTAATATATCTATAAATGATATTGACGCTGTGGTATTGACACATGCACATATGGACCATATAGGCTTTGTTCCATATCTTTTTAAATATGGTTATGAAGGGCCGGTATACTGCACTTCTCCTACACGAGATCTTGCTGCACTGCTCCTTACTGATTATACAAAGCTAGTAGCTAGATCCGGTGGTACACCTCTTTACGATGAGAAGGATATAAGGAAAATGCTGCTTCATATGATACCCAGAGATTACAATGAGGTAACAACAATAACAAATGAAATAAAGTTAACATATCATAATGCTGGGCACATATTGGGAAGCGCAACCGTCCACCTTCACTTCGGAGACGGCGTTTACAATATTGTTGATACAGGAGATATAAAATATGGAGCCACTAGGCTTTTTGATCCTGCAGATACAAAGTACCCAAGAATAGACACTATGTTCATGGAAAGCACCTATGGCGGATTTAATGATATAAGTGATAAAAGGCAAAATGCTGAAATCGAGCTAATGGAAACAATAAAATCCACCATAGAAAACCATGGAAAAGTACTCATACCTGTATTCGCTGTAGGAAGGAGCCAGGAAATACAATTGGTGCTTGAAAACTATATGAGCAATAATAACAGGTATATGTTTGACACGCCAGTATATCTTGACGGGATGATAATAGAGGCAAGTGCAATCCATACAGCATATCCAGAATATCTAAAAGAAAGCTTAAAAAACCGCATACTCAACAACAAATCTCCTTTTGAAAGCGAGATATTCGAAGTAGTAAAGGGAGAGAGGGAAAACCTTAATGACAAAGAGAGTGCGATAGTGCTTGCAAGCAGCGGAATGCTTAACGGAGGAGCTAGCGTCGAATATTTCAAAGACTTTGCTGAGGATCCAAGGAATACGCTCATATTCGTAGGATACAACAGCCAGAATTCGTTTGGAAGAAGGGTGCAAAATGGTTTAAGAGAAACTGTTATGCCAAACGATGAAGGCAAGATGACTAGCCTGAAAATAAACATGGCAGTCAAGACAATAGAAGGATTTTCAGGGCATAGCGACAGAAGGGAGCTTATGAGCTTTGCTGAGCATGTAAAGCCGAGGCCTTCCCAAATATTCACAATGCATGGCGAAGAATCCAAATGCGAAGATCTTGCAAGAAGCATAAGCAAGAGCCTGCATATAAGTGCCAGAGCACCGATGAATCTTGATACTATTAGGCTTGAATAAGCTTTAGGCTTTAATGCATAAATGCGTTGTAATTGCCCGCTTAGAGAATGATATTAGTTTGCAATCTTGCTTGCAACTTTAAATACTATCTATAATTGTAGTATTTAGAATTCTGCTTTTTGCGATACTTATTCCATTGCATTCTAATTCGGAAAAAGGGATTGCATTAAGAGACTCTGCCCTAAGATTTCTTGCAAACAGTTCAGAATTATGGCCAAATGTCGCAACTAGCTTTGGATTTACTGCTTCTATATATTCAAGACTTTGATAGAAATCTGCATGATCGCTGAACTCAAAAGCCTTCTCTACTTTGAAGCTAAAAATCTTGCTCATGCCAGTAGCGACAGCAGTATGGACTTTTTTGCCATATATCTTAGATAGGCGAAAACCCAAATCTTCTACATTCCTTGAATCTGTTATTCCGACAAAATTGCCCACAAAGGCGTCTTCAAAACTATTTTCCCCGTCGTATGCAGATACATACTCCAAGTTTGAGCCAAACTTGTTGTAAACCTTATTAATATCATTGATCTTCCTGCTCACAATAGGCACTATGCCGCAGTCATTTAGTATACTCGTAAGCTCTTGGGCCTTGCCAACTGCATATGCACTAAAAAGCACTATTCCTGTTTTAAGCTTCTCCAAACTCCATGTTTGTATATCATGCTCTACCTTATCCCTATCCTCGAATTTTATCTTAGGGCTAGGATAAGTAGAATCTATCACAAGGATGTCTGCATTCTTTGGGGTTATTTGCTCGACAGTCTTCTGCTTATAAGTTTGAAAATCCCCTGTATATAGAAGCGAGAAGCCATTCTCATTATCTTCCATATAAAGCTGTTTTGCGCCAAGAATATGGCCTGCGTTAAGTAGCTCTATACCTTTTGGAATGGAGATTTTATAAGTTATATCTATATGATATGCTGCCTTTATAATATCTGCAGTCTCGCTACTTGAAATTATTTTTGAAGCAGTTTTTATTCCAGATATGTGATCCGAGTGCGCATGTGATACAAACAGATAGTCTGCGCCGCTATTGTTTTTGTCTAAAGCAATATTTGTATTGTTCGTTTTGATCGTAAAACGCACCTGATCGCAAAAGCTATTTTTCATTCTGTTTATTTATTGTTTTCTCGATTTTGCTTTTACCTTCCTGCATCTATTGCATATATTACATGATTGTTCGTCATGCTACTATACCAACAATTATCTTTATATCTTTATAAAAAAAAGAGAAGGTGATAATATGGAAGAAGAAAAAGTAAAAGAAATACTCAAAAAAATAAAGGAAGAAAACATAAGCCTTCACAAAATAGAAGAAATTTTCAAAATAAGCAGCAATGACGCAACAAATATAAGGAGGCTTTTTCTCGAGAATGCTTATAATGTAAAGCTAGAAAATATTGCACATTACTCGATAGACTTTGACGATGCAGTCAACAGGAATATAGAAAACCCTATAGGGGTTGCGCAGCTGCCCTTAGGATATGCAGGAAGCATAAAAATAAACGGCAGCTTTGCAAAAGGCAGTTACCCTGTCCTGCTTGCTACAACCGAAGGAAAGCTTGTGGCAAGCGTTTCGCGTGGTATATCTATCTTCAACGGCAGCGGGGGCGCAAATACGGAAATTGTAAAGGAAGGAATAACAAGAGATGTGCTGATTTCGACTTCTGGCATAAAAGACGCAATAAGGCTTATGAAGCTTGCAAATGAGGATCCCTCAATAAAGATAATAGAGGAAGCATTCTCAGAATCAAACAAGTACATAAAGCTAAAAGAGGTAAAACCCTTCATTTTAGGCAAATACCTCCATTTGAGATTTAGCGCATCTACGGGCGCCGCAATGGGAATGAACATGGTTACTATAGCCGCAAAGGCAGCTGTAGACAAGTTCATACCCTATGCAAACTCAAAGCTCGGAATTAACGCAAGGCTATTGAGCGAATCCGGCAACATGTGCACAGATAAAAAGCCTGCAATTATTAACATGGTTGAGGGCAGGGGGATTTCTGTAGTTGCTGATGGCATAATCAGCAAGCAGGTTCTTGCAAATTTTGGCTTAGAAGCTGGAGAAATTGCAAATGTCAATAAAGCAAAAAATCTGCTTGGATCTGCAATGGCAGGGTCTAACGGCTTCAATGCACACGTCGCAAATGTGCTTGCTGCAATGTACATAGCGTACGGGCAGGATGCGGCGCAGATTGTAGAAGGCACCCAGGCAATTACCGATGCACAGGACGTCAATGGCGATCTTTACATATCGCTTACTATGCCTTCAATAGAAGTAGGAACAATTGGTGGAGGCACAAAAAGAGAAACACAAAACGAATCGCTAAGACTGATGGGGCTTTATGGAGAAAATGATAAAGAGGGCATAACCAAAAAAGCTTTTGCAGAAGTAGTTGCAGGCACGTGTCTCGCGGCAGAGCTTAACATATTAATAGCGCAGACAAAGCTAGACCTTTCAAAAAGCCACGCATCAATAAAAAGAGGATAAAAAATTAGCAAAAGGCATTTTTCATTTTTGCGATACTCTTAATAGATGCAAAGCATTTGACTGCTAAGAGAGTAGGAACTTCAGCAATTGCAAGCAGCAAGCTCAAGGCAATTTAAATTTCATCAAATTGCGCAAAAATCCTTTTAGCGATATCTGCACCAAGCAGTTCTTCTACCTTGGCCCTGTTTGCCTTTACATCTGCAACACTCTTTATTCCATGATTATACAATATTCTTGCTCTAATTCTCCCGACTTGCTGAAGCCTAACTAAATCGAGAAGCTCTTCTTTTATGCCGTAATGCAGCCTTATCCTGAGATTTAAGAACTTCCCAGAATGCTTGTGCAGTACTTTTGCGAGCTCTGTGCATGAGTAGGATATCCAATCCGCATTTTTCAGCTTGGCATAAAATATTCCTGGAGTAATGGAGTACCTTGCAAGTATTGCATCGTCCGACTCCTCGTTTATCCATTCGCTAAGCATCAAAGCAGTAGTAAAAGCAGCTTCGTCATTATCAAGAAAATTATTCGGCATAAACCAATCCTTGTGCATGTATATTGCAAATTTTGCTAAGGCTTCTTCGGTTGCCCTCAGCCCCGGCATCATTTCTGTTGTATTGGATATAGTATAGAGCATGCCCTGCTCATCAAGATCTCTTTCCAAAGATCTTATAAGCCATATTCCGGACATTGGATCTATGTAAAGCTCATTGACCCTTTTTCCGATTCTTGTGACAGAATATTTGCTAGGGGCTTTCTCTTCTATAAAACCCCAATCCTGCAGATCTAATAGAGTATCATCTATTAGCTCTTTTATCTTCCTTTCGCTCCCGAGCTGGCTTCCATAAAATGTCCTTGACATGAATGAATATATGCCTTCCTTGCTATCAAACATGTTTTCTGCTATAAAAGAGAGCACATGCGATCTCAGTACTGGCACTATGCCGAGTTGCGAGTAGACAGGTTCTGGCTCTGCCTCTATATATTTCTTGTATAGCTGTTTCATGCGGGTTATTGAATTTGCTGCTATAAGCCCTCTGCCTTCAGTATCATATTTTGGCCTGCCTGCCCTGCCAAATATCTGCATTACTTCATTAGAGCCAAGCATCGTATTAAATCCATTATCATACCTATTAAGATCCCGGACAAGAACTGTATGGGCAGGCATATTTACGCCAAGAGCCAAAGTCGTGGTAGCGCAGACTACTTTAAGTTTGTTTTCCTTGAAAGCTTCCTCTATATAAGATCTCTGCTCGTTTAGCAGGCCTGCATGATGAAACGCAACGCCTTGCTTTACAAGCTCGCCCAGCTTGATGCACTGCTCGGTAGGCTTTTCTAAAACGCCAGTAATCTTTTTGGACAGCGCTTGGAGCTCAGACTTGTCTTCATTAGTAAGAAAAGTTTCTACAAAAGGAGCCAGCTTCTTTGCCATGCTTTCTGCATTCCTCTTACTGCCAAAGAAAATAATTATCTGCTTGTTCTTCTTTAATGTGTCTTCAGTTATTGCAAACTCATAGGCGCTGCTGTTGCTATCTAGGCTTATCTTGTCAAAGCCTTTGCTTTTTTTGACGTACACTTTGTTGTTGTATATGATACCTTTCAAAAGCTTAACTGGTCTATAATCGCTTTTTACCAGATTCGCATTGATCCATTTGCTTATCTCTTCCGCATTGCCTATAGTGGCGCTTAGTGCTATTATCTGTGCGTTAAGATAATATGCCACCTTTGTCATAAGGACTTCCAGAGTAGGACCTCTAGACTCGTCCCCTATCATATGTACCTCATCAAATACTATACAGCCAACCGTAGGCAGCCATTCCGTGCCGTGCCTTATCAGGCTGTCAAACTTTTCGGTAGAAGCGAAAATCATATCATAATCAGCAAGCCACAAGTCTGAAGAGTCGAGATCACCCAAGGATATTGCAGACTTTATGTACGGGTAGGCTTTTTTGAATTCTAAGTATTTTTCCATGGCAAGCGCGCGCATAGGTGCAATATATACAGATTTTTTTCTTCTTGAAAGTATGTTGTTTACACATGCAATCTCTGCAATAAGAGTTTTCCCACTAGCAGTAGGGCTTGCAACAACTATGTTTGCAAACTCCAAAAGACCGCTCTTTATAGCCTGCTCCTGCGGAGGCGTAAACGTTTTAATGCTGCGCTCTAGCAGGGATTCTATTATTGGATAAGGAACTTTATCTTTTATTTCAAGAACATCCATATTAGTATTTTTGTTGCAGTATTTATTATATTTATCTCGCAAGCATCTTTCCTGCAAACAAATGGCATGACCTGCTTGCAATAGCCTTTAAGCAGATTACAGTAATAATTTCAAAGTTTAGCTATCTGCATGCTGCCAGAAGGCAAAATCTGCATAAGCTTGTCTATATCGCATTTCAAAATAGAGGCTACTTGTTTTGCAACTTCGGTCTTTTTCATCCTGCCAGGCTCTACAACAACATATGGCCCTGTCTCACCTATTCTTCCAAAAGTAGATTTCGGAATCGCCACAAGCTTTTTATCCCTAATTAGTACAACAAGGGAAAGAGGCATGTTTTTATACCACTCCCTCTCACCGCTAAGAAGGAAACTTCCTGTGCCTAGCGAGCCTTTCATGGTAGACTTGCTTACCTGATCCCGCCGCATTGCATATACGTCTACAGTAGTTACGTTTAGATCCCAGGCATTGGAATAGCATGCAGCAAATCCTGCCGCCTCTTCCTTTATTTCCTTAGGCGCCTCCAAGCCATTTATCAGTATGAAAACTGAAGCACCAAAAATATCAGCATGGAAAAAAAGATCTTTGTCATTAAAATACTTAGAATTGAGCTGCTCGTTTTGATGTGCGTCCCTGCCACCTATGGCGAGCATCCCATTGCTTGTAATAAGCCAATGAAATTTCTCATACCATTCTTTACTTTCTTCTATCTTAGGCTTTTTAGAGGGCTCTTTTGCATTGCTTATTTTGGCTTTGCTTATCTTATCTTCAAGCTCTTTTATAGTAGATTCTGCACCGGCTTTCTTCTGCAAAAACTTTTTGGAAAGATTGTAATAGTCGTTTGCATTTTCCTGCGCAGACTTTGTATAATCTATAATTACCTCCATTTATACATCAGATAAGGGCCAAAGAGCCGGTAATAATAAGGGAGATTATTATTGCAATCAAAAGCCCCATCGTACCAACGATAAGCACTGCCAGTATTATTATTTTTGCGCTTTTTTCAAGCTCCTCTACCGACGGTTTATAGCTTACGCTCATCACTCTCTTGTAATCGTCAAACCATCTCTTGAATTTTGCAGTTATAGAAAAATTGCCAGCCATAGATACACTTGCAGTTGTTTAAAATGCTTATGTCTTAAAGCCACATAGTATTTGCTATTACTTTATAATTATAAATTTAACTTATTTATTTATATATTGTGCAGGTTGCGAGATTTATATGGGATTATGCACAATAAAAACAATCCCTACGCTTGCGATTTATACGGCACAGCTATAAACACAAAACTCTTAATAAAAGATATAATAAATTATTAACAAGAAGGAAAATGCAAAAGTTGCTTATATAGTTAAACCATTTTGGTCCTTATAAATATAGATATCTAGGCATAAGGTGCAATAATGAGCATCAAATATGAATATGTAGTAGTCCATTTCGGAGAGCTTTGGCTAAAAGGTGATAATAGAATAAACTATATCTACATGCTGGTTTCCAACATAAAAAACAAGTTAAAATCTTCGGCAGAATCTGTTGAAGTAAAATATGACCGGCTGCTGATAAAGCCAAAAAATGCAAGGAGCATAAAGGTTATACTTCATAAGCTTTCATATGTTTTTGGCATAAGCTGGTATGCACCAGTAAAAATATGCAGTAATGACATGCTATCCATAATGTCGGAAGCTGCAAAACTCATAGATAAAAAAAAGCCAGTTTCAATAAAGATCAAGCGCGCCGATAAGACTCTTGCATTTAACTCGATAGAGCTTTTGGAAGAGTTCAAGAAAAATAGGGAAAAATTTGGAATAGAAATGGACAAGGAAGCTGAACAAAAGCTATACATAGAAATGACAAAATTCGGTTCTTTTATACATACAGAAAAATATAAAGGGATAGATGGGCTTCCTGTAGGAAGTTCTGGCAAGGCAGTAGTACTGCTTTCTGGAGGAATAGATTCGCCAGTAGCCGCATATTACGCAATGAAAAGGGGATTACAGCCTATATACCTCCACATACATGGCTTTCCTACCAATGAGGAGGCAGCTAAATCTAAAATAAGCTTGTTTAAGGATATCCTTTCTAGATATTCAGATTCTATAATATATTTCGCAAAATACTCGTTTTTCCAAATATATTCAATGAAGATAGACAGCAGATATTCCCCAGTGCTTTTCAAAAGATTTGCAATAGATATAGCAAAACAGATAATGAAAGAAGAAAAGGCCCAGGCTATAGTAAGTGGGGAATCCCTGGGGCAAGTTGCATCACAGACCTCCACAAACATGCTTGCATCAGAATATGATCAGAATGTGCTTGTCATAAGACCGCTAATATGCTTCAACAAGCAGGAAATAATATCAAAAGCGAAAGAGATAGGGACCTTTAATATCTCTATTATTAAATACAAGGATGTCTGCTCATTTAACGCAGCACATCCTATAATAAAATCAGACCCTACAAAAGTTGAAAGGCTATACAAAATGGCAAAACTTGACGAAGCTGCAGAAAGAAGCAGGAAAGAAGCACTTAAAATTCAGTGGACGATGGATTCATAAATCTTGCCTTCTTCAGCATCAATGTTGTAAGTCCTGCCAAAATAGCTTACAATATTATGAATATCTCTCCTTAAAAAGTTGTATGCGTTTGGATGTTTTATGATTACAGCTTGACCAAAATCTATAAAATAAGGTTTGCTTTCTCTTATAAGTATGTTGTATTCGCTAAGATCGCTGTGGACAAGATCCTTAGAATACAGTTTTTTAATGCCATCTATTATATCATGCAATACCATTTCCGGATCTTCCAGAACCGCATCCTTAAGTTGCGGAGAAGGCCTTCCTTCCCTATCGCCTATAAATTCCATCGCAAGTATGCTCCCATTAAACATATAAGGATATGGTGATTTCACGCCGGCAGTATTTGCGATCTGTAAGTTTCCATACTCTTTTTTGCACCATGTTTTTATTATATCTATTCTACTTTTCTTAAATGTGATAAACCTTGGATCTCCCTCTATGTAGTTTGTCATCGCATAGAAGGAAGTTGTTTCTACCCTATAAAATTTAAGTATGACAAAATCCTTTTCTACAGAGGGGCCACCTTCTGCTAGGTAGATATCACTCTCTTTTCCTCTAGCAATAGGGTAAAGCAATCTGCTTATTACACCCTTGTTAAAAAATTTGCTAAGAAACAGGGTAGCTCTCCTATCAAAGACGCCTTCCTCTATTTTGTCTTGTTCTTTTTCTCTGTGTTCTTCCCTGTCTGGTCTCTTTCTCTTGCTTTTTCTAGATGCCATAATATCATTACTATTTATTTGCAGTTTATAAAAAGCTTTTTTGAAGCATTAATATAGGCAATGATTAAAAACATTAAACTACAAATGTTAAAAGTTATAATAAAAATTATAATAAAATCATCCGACGGGTAAAAAAATGATGAGAACTACTAGAAACCATTTTTTAATTCTTATATTGATGTCTATTATAGGGCTGATCTCCTCCTTCACTGTAATATACGAGTTTTATATATATCACAATGCACCTCCATTTTGCATAGAGCAGGGCATGAAAATTGCAGGAGTTCCTGTGAACTGCGAAAAGGTTTTACTAGCGCCTAATGGGCAATTCATAGGAGTGCCATTCGATTTCCTAGCTGCACTCTGGTTTATTATAAATATAAGTTTAGTGATATTAGTTGTTTTCGCAAAAGAAAAAGTAGCAAAATTCTCATTCAGAAGCTTATTCCTATGGAGATTCTTAGGAATATTGCTTGTGCCTTATCTTTTGTATTTGGAATTTTTTGTTGTCAAGGCAATCTGCATATATTGCACTATAATGCATGGCGCGATAGTAGTTGATTTTATTATAATATCGGTAATGATGTTTTCCAAGAAATCAGATATACACCAAAGCCTTTTTGGGAATGAGGGTGTTAAAAAAATATTGAAAATTTAGTGTAAAAATGTCCTTGCCCAAAAAATTGAGGCCATTAGGTGAATTTTTCAAGCCCTTTGTTTTTTTTGGTTCGCTTTTCTCCATACTTGGAATGGCAGCGGCTTCAAATTTCAAGATAAAGGTGCCTATTTATGTGGAATTCTTGACACCGATAGCAATGCTATTTGTTTTGGTGGCAATTAATACGATAGATGACTATATAGATTTCTATGTTGGCATAGACCAAAAAGCGCCACAGACAAAATTCAGTGGTGGCAGCAACAACTATATAGCAAACAAAAAAATAAGCCCCAATGGGGCATTAGCAGGCGCGCTATTGGCTTTTGCTGTTGCGTTATCTATCGGGATTTATCTAGCAAACGCATACCCTATAATAATACCTTTTATAATAGTTGGATCAATAACTATTTTTTTATATGCCAGCTTGTTCGTCTACATACCCTTCCTTTCAGAATTAATAGTAATGCTAAATTACACCCTTATAATGTATGCTAGCTTTCTTTTAATGCGTGAATCTTATACGAACAGTGCAAACACCATGTTTGTTTTTGTGCCTGCTGCCATACTGGCGGCAATGGTGCTCTTCATAAATTCCATACCAGACATGAAAGCTGATGGAGCTTTCAAAAGGAGAACTGCTGCGGTATTATTAAAGACTAATGGAAAATTATCTAAGTATTACTTGTTTTGGTCCATACTTGCATTTGCAATACTTGCTATAGGAATAGCTTCGGGGCGCGTAAGCTTATTGTTTAGCGCAGAGTTTGGTCTGCTACCAATAATGGCAACAGTTTATAAAAACACCAAAAATTATAAGGACCCCAAAAAATTCGAGCAAGTTATGGGAAAAAACATAGTTTTGATGGCTGCATTTGTAATAATTGCCATAATATTGTATCTGCTTAATTTAAACTATTATTTGTGAATTGCTTGCTTAGTCCTCAAGCAATATACATAGATGCATGCAAGCTTTTAAACCGGATTATTACCATAAACGTCTTACAAAGTAATTTAAATTATGCTTACAAATTATAATCAGTGGTGAAATGTCTAAGGTGTACAAGACCGGCAACAAGCTCGTGGTCAACCTTCCTATAGACGTAATTAAAACTCTTTCGCTTAAAGAAGGAGATGAAATCGATTTCTTCCAGCAATCACAAAAATATTTCATTGTCGCAAGAAAGGATGACATTGCACAATTGCTTACGCGTATGCTTCTGCAGCACGAAGTAGCAGCAGAAACAAGCACAGGAGGGTCTCAAACTCCAACGCCCTTAGAAAAGGCTGAAAAAGGAATCGAAATAACACAGGAGCAACTTGAAGTTCTTAAAAAGCTTGATACTTTAAGGTACAATGACAGGACTACGGAAAAAGTTGAAAACCTTTTGAACAGCAATGAAATAAAAATTTTGGCGGAGTTGGAAAAAAAAGGTTATGTTATACGCTTCAAAAAGTCTTCATCTGAGGCACCGAAATATAGCATAGCAAAAGAAGTATACGATAAATTCCTTTATAGGAAAAATGCAAATTTAGGCAAGCCTATGCAGCAGGCAAATAACGAAAACAATAAAAGGCAAGAGTATGTTAATCCAAAATACGTTTACAATGCCCAAAAGGCACAATCAAATTCTGATACAAGAAACATCGAAAACCCTTACCAACAGATTTTAGAAAAAGAGGGCTATGTTGTGCTTAATACAGAAGAAGATGCTTCTGCTCTCTCTGTGGCACTTGAAGACAGCATAAAACATGGGCTCGTGATAGGTACAAGAGCTTTCAATAAAAAATATTACATAGCGCTACGTTCCTTTATAGATACCAATGCGCCAAAGCTTTTCGATTTGATTAAAGACAAAAGCATGAGTGTTGATGAGCTTGCCAGCAAAACAGGCATAAGTCCGGAAGCCATCAGGACGATAATGTACATAACAGCGGAAAACGGCGAAGTAACCGAAATAAGAAGGGATATATTCAAACTTACTTAATAAAACTAAGACATTATCTATAAGTAATCTTAGCACCTTATTCTTTAAGAAGCAAAACAGATTTGGCAAGCGCGCTTAATAATAACTACAAAAAGGATCAAGAGAAAGCAAAATGATCCAAAATGAGTATTATTACTGCTATTGCTACCATAAATATGAGCATTACTTTAGGGCTTATTTTTGGACCTTTTACGGGTGCATCATAAAAGCTCATAATCCCTGCTTGGGATTGTGGCGAAGATATTGTAGGCATGATTTTATTTTATCTTACAAGTTAAAAAAACTTTGTGTTTTTTCATAGGCTTGCCGGAAGCAAGCTCTGAGATTGAACATTTCTGATTCTGGCAAATCATATAAATATAAGCAGCAATAATTTATTACAGTTTAAAGATTGCCTTATTTCTTATTTTTCTTACAAAGCATCTGCGATAACATAGAAGATATAAAAACAAAAAGATTCATTTTGGTAGGGCAATGCCCGATCCTGATCTCTAGCATGTTTATAGCTTATTATGCATTAGCTTACACAGTAACAGGAAAAATTTCAAGGATATTAGTGCCGCAAGGCATAACACCACACCTAATAGAGAATATATCTACATGCCAGATAGGAATGGCACCGTAAGCATAACTAAGAGATACAAAGGCAAGTACAGGCGGCATAATTCCAAGATAAATAACCTGCAAAGCTTTATTTTACGTCTCTGCCAAATAGAAAGTATTAAATATTTGCTTATTTCTAATATCTATATACGGAGTAAAGCGTTATGCGCTAATTCTACGTAGGAGAAATGATTTGAATGGAAGACAGAAATGAAAATGGAGAAAGAAGCGGATTTGGAGGCAGAAGAGACAATTTTATGACCCCAAAACCCTTAAAAGTAGGAGATGAATTAGAAGTAGATGTAGAAGCCTTAGGCTCTCATGATGATGGAATAGCTAAGAAAGACGGCTTTGTAATATTCATTAAAGGGGCTAAGAAAGGAGATCATCTAAAGATAAGAATCGCGGAAGTAAGACCAAGATTTGCAATAGGAGAAATAATTCAGTAAACTCCTTTTAGATTTTTTATTTTTTATTTGCATTATTTAGATTTTATCGTTTTGTTGTTAAGACTTTTGCATACTACTTTTATATCATTTATAACATTTATAATTTTCAGGAAGCAGTATAGAGAAATTTCTAGATTTGAATATAGGGTTTGAGCTGCTAAGGTTAACAATGCTTGCAGGGCTTGTGAGCGCGCTAGAATTGTAAAAAACAACTATGGGATAAAGCAGGTTTGTGGAATTTGGATAGTATTGAGGAAACGCATCAACGCCAACATAAAGCAAATATACCCAATTGTTTGATATTATCCTGCAATTTTCATATCCCAAAGAGTAGAGCTCAGATTTTGCTTGAACAACTGCAGGATTTTTTACAGAATATGACAGATCGTGGCTAGAGCTAGTTGCAAAATAAACTCCGTAAAGCATTAGCAAAAACAGAAAAGAGATTGATGAAAATTTTATGAGCAAGCAGGTTTTTTGCGCTTCTTCCAAAGACAGCAAAAACAAAGCTACAAGCCCAAGTGCAAAGCTCAATGTGTAGCCAAGCCTTGCTTGGACCAAAGCCTCAGTATTTGAAAGAAACAGGTAATCAGCTATTGCCAAAATAAGGAATGCGCATATTATCAAAAGCAAGTAAATACTGCTTGTGGTTTCTACCCTTGCTTTAGCTAATCTAAGAATAAGCCAGAGATTTTTTTTAAAGCCGGAGCAAAGCTGCGCTATTAAGCCTTTTATAGCTTCCATGTTAAAAGCCAATGCCAGAGAGATCAATAGCAAAGGATAAGCTGCAACAATTGCCAAGGATGCAAGATTTAAGCCCAAGAACGAGCTATTATACTTGGCAAGAATAAAGGATAATGAATAGCTTGCCAAGGGAGAGTGCATGAACAATGCTTGAAAGAGGATCCATGCAAGAGAAGGTATAAATGCAAGACCTGAAGAAGCTAGAATTTTGCGTGGCTTCATAAGAAGCAACAGCATTGGTGCAAAGATGATTGTCGTATATTTGCTGACAAAAGCAAGGCCGAAGAATATGCCCGAATACGTGCTTCTTTTATACAGTAAAGACAGGCCGAAAGAGATAAAAACAAGAGAAAGCAATTCTGCGCCATTGAATGAAAGAAAAAAAGCGAAATAAGGAGTGGCAAGGGATATATAAGCGAAAACCTGCCTGACTTTGAAGCTCTTCGCAAGATAGTATATAGAAGAGAGATAAGCTGCAAGCACTATAAGCTCGTAAGCCAGCAGGCAATTTTTGCCTAAAATTATATACAAAGGTATTATAGCTAAGCTGCTCATCGGTGCTCGTTCTGGCTCAAAATAAGATGAATAATAAAAGGTTTGAGTACCATTGTATACGCCGCAGCCATTAAGCATGCACATATAGAATGAATGCTTAAGCATTGTTTCTGCATTAAGCATATGCACAATAAGATCCCACCCGGGGCCGAGAACAGAATAATATAGAATCACAAACAAGAAAGCTGCAGCTATTGCTACGATTATTATTCCTATCGAAAAATACCTGCAGCGCACTTCTTCCATTTCATCTGATTATCAATTTGAACTAAAAATTTAACAATGTAAGCTGGAAAACTTGTGCATCCCTTGAAGGATAGCAAAAACGAAAAACTAGAGCAACATTACATAGCAAGAATAGCATTATTTATGCATTATCAGCTATTATATAATTATTGATTGCTGCTTGCTGCTGAAAACCCTTCTTCAGGCAGTTTATCCAGCAGTTTTATATTTATGCCTAATACCCCATATTTTTTTTCTTCATCCTCCGAATATATTTTTCTTTGCATTTCTATCTGTTCTTCTAAGCTTAACTTTTTGTCATGCCCAAACTTAGTCTTTGGAAATGTGGAAAAAAGCTCTTCGAAAGAAGGGAAATAGTAAAGTTCAAGCACCTTTGCAGAAACTTTTTGGTTTTCATCCCCTACTTTTGAGAAGATTATAGTATCGCCAGTCTTTATCTTTTTGCGCTTTTCATCAAAAAGGCGAATTTCTATACTTTTCTTGCCGGATTTTACCAGTTCAAAACTGTCATCGTTAAGATGCATGTGATGTATCATTCAGTCACCCATGACTATTTAATATCAGTTTATAATAATATTAATAGTTATCTTTTTTACTTTACATACTTGTGGTTATATGTGACATTAAGCAATTAAAAATATAAATAGCAAAACTACACAATAATCGTATATATTTTAACACTAATATATTAATGCATTTATTTGATAAGGAGGTTAAATGGATTCTTCAAAATTCAAAAAAACTGCAGAACTTTGCGGAGCGCTTGCTCTTTCTGCGTTCTCTGGGCAGACAATGGATATTTCTATGTTTCAGGTAAAGATTGCAATAGAGCGTATTGAAAAAAGGGTAAGGCAGCAAAAACTTCGTGCACTTGCTAGAAAAGATTCAATAGAAGAGATTAAA
>JBMFSF010000006.1:0-25755 GCA_049967695.1 Candidatus Micrarchaeia archaeon | reverse complement strand
CATTCTTCTCGAAGCAAGAGCCAGGGAGTGTATGGAAGTGGCAAGCCGAAAGGCGGAGCGAAAGCGATAGTGCGCAAGTAATGAGGCACGTGGTATGAAAATGCCATATAGTCACTCTTATACGACCCGAAGCCGTTGTGACCTACGCGCGACTAGGACGAAACTGGATGAACATCCGGCGGAGGTCCGCAACCTGTCATGGTATAACCTGTTGGGTGAGTTGCGGGTAGCAGCGATAAACTTATCGAACACGGCAATAGCGGGTCCCTTCTGAAGTATCTTTAGGATAGCCTCGGGCGAGTTTGCACATAAGGTAGAGCCACCGATTTACAAGTTCGGTACCGAAAGGTTCCACTTGTTTGTCAAACTCCGAATGTATGTGCTGCGTAGACCCCGGGAGTCGGCGGTGCTGGGTAAGCCAACATCACGAGACTGAAAAGACAGTGACTGAGGTTAAGGTCCCCAAATCCTAGCTGAGTGCATCGAAAGCTGACGACATCTTAGACAGTTGGGAGGTAGGCTCAGAAGCAGCCATCCTCTAAACAACGCGTAATAGCGGACCAATTGAGGTGTTATCGGCCTAAAATATACGGGGCTAAGCTAGGTACCGAAACCCCAGCGTGCGAATAGCACGAGTAAGAAGGCATATGGCACGGCAAGAAGTGTGTTTGAGAAGACACATGGACCGTGCTATAGAGAAAATCTTGGTATTAGTAATAGCATATATGGGTGAAAATCCCATACGCCTTAAGCACACGGATTCCTTCGCAACGCTCGTCAGCGGAGGGTTAGTCGATCCTAAGCCATGCGCTAATCACAACATGGCAAAAGGGAAGCAGGTTAATATTCCTGCACCTGGTATGTAGACGTGGCAACACAAGGTAGATTTCTGACGGTTGGAGATAGGTCCCTTGTAACGTGCAAGCGGCCGTGGAGTCTCGTTATGAGGAGAAGCGGCTAAATGAACTTGGACTGAATCTCTGATCCCGTGAAAAGGGAATCTATTTCGATCATACCAGACCGTACCTAGATCTAGTACAAGTGTTGCTGGCTGAAAAGGCCGAGGCGTGGCGGAATAACCCATGTTAGGGAACTCGGCAAATTAGTGGTGTATGTTTTCTATAAACCATGTCTGCGTCCAGTAAACGCAGATGGCACTAACAAGGGGGTAGCGACTGCTTATCTAAAGCACAACTTACCGCAAAGTAGTAATGCTTAGCACGGTAGGTGACGTCTGCTCACCGCCAGTACGTGAAAGCCCGGTTCAACGGGACGAAGCGCTGGCAAAGAGCGGGAGTAACTCTGACTCTCTTAAGGTAGCGTAATACCTAGCCGCTCAAGTGGCGGATTGCATGAATGGCGTAACGACTGCTCCACTGTCCCAACATGGGATCCGGTGAACTTACTACGCGGTGTATATGCCGCGATCTTCCAGTGGGTAGAGAAGACTCTATGAAACTTTACTACAGCCTGTAGTTGTTATAAAGCAAGTTATGCACAGCGTAAGCGGGAGCGTCGAAGCATGCGTTGCGGCGCATGTGGAGCGACAATGTAACACCGCTCTTAACTTGTTTTATAGCTTACCGAGAGGGACAGCTGCAGGTGGGTAGTTAGGCTGGACGGCTGCCTTTGATAAAGAAACAAAGGTGCCCTATGCTCTACTTAGGCAGGTTGGAAACCTGCTGGTAAACGTAAAGGCAAATGTAGAGTTGACTGTATGCCGAAAAGCGTGGCATGCAGACTCGAAAGAGGGGCTTAGCGAACGTTGGTAGCTCTTTTAATGGGGCTCCAAGCTGTCAAACAAGTTACTCTAGAAGTAATCGATTGGTCGCCAACGAGAGTCCACATCGACTTGGCGGTTCGACCCACCGATATGGGCTCGGGTTATCCTGGCCGTGCATAAGCGGCCAAGGGTTGGACTGAAGTCCATCAAAAACCCACGTGAGCTGCGTTCAGTCCGTCGCGAGACAGGACGGTAGTAACTACTGGAAGTGTTAATGCTAGAGGATAAGATCCCGATAATACGAGAGGAACCCGGGATCGGCGCCACTGGTGTACCGGTTGTGTTCGCACTGCCGGGTAGCTACGCGCCAAAGGATAAGCCCTGAAAGCATCTAAGGACGAAGCCTTACCCGAAACGAAGCATTAGGACGGTTGTAATAGACAACTTTGATAGGAGAGGTGCGTAAACGGAAAGCGCAAGCGATCCGTGAACATACTCTTACTAACGTCTGACTTTGCAGATTTTTTCTCCGATTTTCCTATTTTTGTTACTTTTTGTGTTACTTTGCGTTGCCAGATGGAACGCGCTCAGTATGATCCTTAAGTAATATATTAAAAATCCTTACCTACTCTTGCAACAAATTAAACATATAAGATTTTGGTAATTTAATATTTTTAGGTCTGTTGCTGTACCGTTTGTGTGAAACCTTCAATATTATTTATCAAATTATACCGCAGACTTTCAGACTTCATTACTCTTAAGGCTCCTGCAAATATTACGAAGATATCTTTGCAAATCCTTATAAATCTAAAATAATATTGCAGCCTTTTCTAACACTGATTGCAAAATTATATAATCAATAAATTTGATTTTATTTTTACGCAAGTTTTATAATGTTAAACTACAATGTTTATTATAGAACTTTTATGCAATGCCGTAATTGGCATCAATAAGGATTATTGAAATATACAAAAGTGTTATTTGATGATTGGTACGAATAAGAAACGTGTATACTTGGCTGTCGCAGTAATAGTTATTGTGATAGCTATAACTATAGTTCTGAAGGCTTTATCTAGCAAGGCAGGCAATATAAAAAGTCCTATAAATTCTGTGCAGGCAAGTTCTTCGCAAAATGTTTCAAAATCCGTGCAACCTGCTTCAACTTCGTCTTTAGGAGGCAACTCAACCAATGCTTCAAAAACGATTGATTCTGGCGTAACGGCAGTCATTGTGAGGGCAAGCAAATTCAATAGCGAGATATTTTCTGGGCTATCTAATCAGGAGCTGTATGTAAACTATTCTGTAGATTTCAAGCAGTGGCCTTATTCAAACACCTCTGTACTATTTGAAAAATATGGTAATATAACAAGGATTACAACAAGAAATTTGGTACAGAACAACACATCATTCATTATATATCTGCAAAATGGAAGCTCAGCATATGGCTGTGCACCGCAGTATATACCCGCTGCAACTGGAAAAGGCTATTTTAACTTTTCTAATATAACATGCACAGCGGTGCAGACCAACCCACATAACTCTCCAGCGTCATATCTTGAAAGCTATTTTGGCTTCATCAATCTGCCTTCAAATGCTATTATCACTATTTATAAAAGCAGCCAGAGCTCGTACAATTATATGCTATGCAACTTGATCAATGGATCCATCAGCGGCGTAAACGGCGGCCTTTCCACAAACTTTACGATATGCATTTCAAGTGCTTATAATATTCCTGTATATATGAGCCTACCATATGCAAAGCTGGATATAAGGGAAATTGCAATAGGTAATGTTACAAATTCTCTGATAGGAGAACTTCCCGGCAAGGTGGTAAATGCGACTCCATGATTTCTGTTTTTATTTGCAAGGTAATTTCAAGAGCTTTTGAAGCCCAGCAAACACATAACTTGAAATGTCAGACGAATGCTTTTGAAAGAATTCCTGCCAGAGCAGATATATTAAAATATGCCTATTAATAATTCCGTATTAATACATAATTTATAAGTATAAATATAGGTAATAAATACTGCGGTTCGATAATAGGAAAACATGAGAAAAGTATGGCATTAATGCTATAATCAATATTTTATCATGGAGCAAATACTTTATAATATTAAAATATAATTAATGAGGATTTTATGCAAAAAGGCAAGCAGAAGATTCTAATATTGTCAGATATTCATTATCCGATGAAATGCAGCAGCCTTGCTTTCCCTATATTAGAAAGGGAAAAGCCTGACTTTCTTGTTTTGCTTGGAGATAGTGTAGAGCTCTCAAAATCCAGCCATCATGTGGAATTATGGAAAAGTTTCTTGCAAAAGCTTTACATGCACATTACCCCTGATAAAATCATATTAATTCTTGGCGACAATGATTATTCCAATGACAGAAAGGTTTATTCCTTTGTAAGCAGAATAGAGAAATACAACAACGACGTAAAAAAGTACAGCATAGGAAACATGTTCTTTTACCACGGAAATATAGAAAAGACAAGGATACAAGAAAAAATAGAATATAAAACAGCAAGATTTTTTTACAATATTTCAAAGAGATCTGTTCCATTTATTGTATCAAAGCTAGTATACCTTAAAATGCACCCTCCCCACTCATACTATAAGTTTATAGGCCATATACATTATCTTGGCAAGTATGGTAACACCATATTTTGTGGTACACTTAGCAAGAAAAGAGTAATATATGACGAAAAAAATTCTTTTGGTTACGTAATAGTTTATGCCAACAACTTTAGAATAGAAAAGCCCTCAGATATAATTATAGTCAGAGAGGGCGCCTGCAAATAAGATGTTATACAGTATATGCTTATTGTTTGGCTGCCCTAATCAGATTTTTAAGCCCCTCATATGAAGAGAATTCCTTGTGAGAGGTTGCTTTCCTTATCCTGTTCATTATTGCAAGCCCTATCCCTTTTTCCTCATATTTTTCTATTATTCCAAAATCTGCATTGAGCTTGTCTATCTTTATAAGCGAGTCATAGAGGTTCTTTGCTATCATGTAGAGATCGTTGGCTTTGCCCAATATTATCATATTCTCATTTTTTATTTTTAAACCTGAGCAAAATTCTTCAGAGCCTATTGCAGCAATTCTATCCTGCCTTGCGATCCCCTCATTTTGTGCCTGTTCTATAATGTCATTCAATTCTTTTAATACTCCAGAATAAAGGAAAAGATCTGTTTTGGGCGCATAATGCTTGTATTTTATTCCAGGGCTTATCGGTGTTCCCTCTATTTCTGAAGAGACTCCTCTTGTTATGCTTGTGACAAGAGGCTTTCTTTTGAATGCTCCTTCTATTTCTTCTACAGTAAAAGGACCAGGCCGTATTATTTCAAAGTTCTCCAGATTTATTATTGTAGATTCAACTCCAAAAAAGCTTTTTCCTCCATCTATTATGCATTCTGCCTTGCCCTCGAAATACAAGATTGCATGCTCGCCAGATGTTGCACTCGGCTTTTTAGAAGGGTTTGCGCTTGGTGCAGCTATGGGGCCAGCATTTTCTATAAGCGAGAGTGCTATCTTGTGTGCAGGCATTCTCAATGCGACAGTGTCAAGCCCCGCCGTTACCTCGTCAGGCAGGCCCTCTTTTGCCTTTGCTATAAAAGTTATTGGAGAAGGCCAAACATTTTTTATAGCTTCTTCGAATTCTTTTGGGATATAAGCAAGGCTTTTAGCCATATCCAAAGAAGATACATGTACTATTAAAGGATTGTCTGCAGGCCTTCCTTTAATTTCGAAAATACGCTTGCATGCCATAGGATTGAAAACACTTGCGCCAATGCCATAAACTGTCTCTGTAGGAAACACAACTATCTTTCCATTTTTAATGTATTCCGCCGCTCTTTTTATAGATTTGACATCTGGCGCCAAAGGGTCTATTTTGATTATTTCTGTAATCATAATTAATACCTTCCAAATACAAAATCCAAAAGAAATAAAAGGTTCAATCAGTCATGGTGCTCATATCTCTCTTTTTGGACGCTATCATTTTTGAGCAGGAACTGGAATAACATTGCGGCATGCTCCTTTTCCTCGCTTTCATTGTGTTCTAAAATCTTTTTAAGCTCTTCGTTTTTTGTAAGCTCTATCCTTTCTCGGTACCAATCTATTGCCTGCAGCTCTTCTACAAGCGACTGCCTGGCCATAGCAAGATCCTTGGCCTTTTCAGAAATTTTGTCATTTTCATATCCATAGTTCATTTTATCACAATTCTTATTTGTCATTAATTTATATATTTGTTCTTAGCCTTATTTATAATATATGCTCTGTGCCCGGTTCTCTTGCATGCCATAAATTCCATTTATAGAAATAACTCTGCAAAAGTTATTTATATAAAGCAATTTAAATGAATTATATTTAGGATTTAAGGTAGATAGGTGAGCATTGTGGGAAGCAAAGACAAAGATTATGACAATTTTAGCAAGTACCACTTTTCCTATTTGCTCCTTTCATCTACTTCTGACCCAAACTTGCAGCAATTTTTTGTAAGATTTGGCTCAACCATGACAAGAGAAATACTAGCAACAAACCCTAACCTATCTGAGGATTTAAAATACGCTTTATGTGATGACAAAGAATGCCGCGTCAGAATAGCGCTTTCACAGAATCCTTCAATTGGTGAAATGGCTGTTAAACTTGCTAAAGACAATGACTCAAGGGTTAGGAAAGCGCTCGCATCCTCTACCTGCCAATCCGAAGCTCTTAAAATACTGGCAAAAGACTTGGATCCCGAAGTAAGAGCAACAGTTGCTGAGAATAACTTTATAAGCGAAGAAGCAGCATTAATCTTGTCAAAAGACATTGATCCAATAAAGAGCCTGCTAGCATCAAATGCTTCAATTACAGAAAAAGTGCAGTATTCATTGCTAAACAGTTCAGAGGAAATCCTTTCTATTTTGGCAATAAACTCCAGCATAACAGAAGAGATACAATGTAAACTGGCAGCAATTGGAAGCCGTAAAATAAATATTAACCTTTCATTGAATCAGAACCTTTGTGAATCTGCCCAAGAACTGCTTTTTGACTATAATGATCCTGTTGTTGCATCCAGCTTAGCCTATAATCCTAACATATCAGAGCTAATCCAGTACAAAATAATCAAGAAAGGAGAGTTGAACCAGCAAATTGCTATCGCTTCGAATTTGGCTATATCAGAAGAATCTATGCTTCTGCTTGCTTCTTCAAAGGAAATGTTTGTGCTTGAAGCGCTCTCATCCAATCAAGCCATAACAGAGCGTGTGCAAGAGATTTTATACAAAAAGCATTTTCCTGCGGTTTCTAGAGCCCTTGCTTCTAATCCATCTCTATCTATAAAATTGCAAATTTATATGGTAGCAGAACAGTCAAAAGAGGTTTTAAAGATACTTGCAGGAAATCCGGGGCTAAGGTACGAAGTCCAAAAAATACTGTCTTATACAAGCAGGGATATAAGGGATGCGCTTGTGCAAAATCCTTATGTAAGCGAGGAAGTCTTATACGAAATACTTGATTCAGAAAATTCATACAGCTTAGATGATTCTTATATAGCTAATATTATAGCACAACGGCAGAATCTCTCATTTTACCTGCAGAGCTTACTTCTCAAATACAAAAGCAAGGAGATAAGGGTCGCATTGGCGTATTCTAAAAGCCTTGACAAAATCAACCAGATACTGCTTCTTAAAGATTCTGATATAGATGTAAAGATGGCACTTGCATCTAACAGCAATGCATCCCCTGAAGTACAGGAAATTCTCGCAAAAGAACAAAATCCGCAGATCACTCGCAGCCTTATATATAACCCAAATCTGTCCGAAGCCGCACAAGTTATTATTGCATCAAAAGGCAATTATACTGAAAAGCTAGCGCTGTCTAAGTTTTTTGGGCTCTGTGAAAAAGCACAGCTTGTTTTAGCTAAAGATCCGGATATAAAAATAAAAGAGAGCTTTTCGCATAATCTTTCAATAACTGAAAAAGTGCAGAAAATTCTCTTTGCTACATGTGCAAAATCTATAAACATGGGCTTGGCAAGCAACAGATCTGTTAGCAAGAGCGTCCAGATCGCAATATTTCATACTAAGGATCCAGATCTCTTAGAAGCTCTCGCTTCAAACAAAGGAATTGACGACTCTATACAGTACGGTTTAAAAGAGCTTTTATCTAAACCAGATCCCAATATAATTGATCTGGATTCATACAGAAAGATAACCGAAGCTATTGCCAGTAATCCCTCTATAATATACGATTTGCAGAATTTCGTATTAAATTCTGGTATTATTTCATCGATTATAAAGCTTGCAAAAAACGAGAACATCTCATCTGATATCCAAGTAGCTCTTGCACGCTTGCATGATCAGAGAATAGAAGATGCGCTAAAGAGTAACAAAAATCTTTCATACGAAGCAAAAGCCGCCCTTGGACTGCCATTGCGAGATCTGCTACACAACACGCAAACCTCAATTTATAACTAGTAATAAAATCAATAATTTTGTATATTTATTATGGTTTCACTGTATATATTTACATTTTTATATTTTATTATAAAAGTATGTAATGCTTTAAAGCATTATATCAATTGCGAATGTCAACCAATATAGTACGAAGACTGATTGCATGAATATAAAGCTGCTTGCAAATTTATACCTTGTTATTGCGCTTTTGCTAGGTGCAATGCTACCGGTAATGCTTGATATTGCAGGTTCTGCAAATATATCTGTATTCCTTTTTTATGCCTATTGCATAGGCGCCATTTCAACTTTTGCAATACTGGTTTTTACTAAGCGCACTAGCAAGCTCTTAGCCCATGTTAAGAATCCAAAATCCTTCTTCTTAATAGCAGCAATTGGTCTTCTTAACTACGCTTTTCTTGAATATGGCCTTGCTTATGCTGAGAAATTCATAAGTGCATCGCTTGCTACTGTAATATATAGGACTTATCCTTTGCTTATGCTTATTTTTCTTCCATTTGTCCTAAGAGAGAGGGTTACAAAAATCCAGATAGCTGCCATAACTTTGGGGGTGGCAAGCATATATATAGCATTTACCGGTGGGGGTCTAAGCATTTTCAATGCAAAATATCCTGCCATGATCCTCCTAGTTGTGATAGTCGCAATAGCAAGTGCGCTAGCGACGGTGCTTGTAAAGAAATACTCATTTGATATGGTAACTGGGATGTTTATATTCAATATTGCAAACGCTGCGTTTTTTGGGCTTTTTGCATTAACAACTCATGCTTCATTTGTTGCATTTTCTCTTCCTGAAATGATTGCCCTGCTATATGTAGGCATAGTTTACAACGCGTTTACAGGCATACTCTATTATAGCGCATTTCGTATGCTCAAGTCTGCATTTGTCGCAAACATATACTTCCTTTCCCCATTTATAACAATTTTTTACGCTTATATAATTTTAAAAGAAAGCATACTGCCTTATTATCTTGCAATAGCAGGCCTAGTGACTGTAGGAGTAATAATGCAGAAATTTGACAAGCCTGGAAGTACATATGTTAAAACCAAATCAAATTCTCAAAATACCGGCAGGCTGCTTTTCGATGTCACAAGCGCATTTCTAAATACGAGAGATGATAGAATTTATAATACAATAAGTTCTGGAGGTAGGGTTCTCGCAATAAATATAAAAAGTGTCCCAAAAACCGCAATAGAAAAAGCTATAGCAAGCATAAATGAAAGCAATGCTATTATATATGCAGACTACTATGACATGGTAAACAATGACGAACGCAATTTCATAAGGGAAAGCACCAAAGCAAGCGAGGAGGACAATGTAATAATGTGTGCGGCACCCCATGTTGTTGGTGAAGAGATTCTTAATCGCATAGCAGCCATGTCAGAATTTTATAATGAGAAACACATGCGCTGATTTTTCAATTTTATGGCACTATACCTTTTACGAGCTCGCATCCAATAAAAGTAGATATTCGGGCAAGCGGGTGGTGTGTGGTGGTGGCTATCTGCCCGAACATCGAATATTAATATTTATTATAAAAAGGCATATATAAATATATTATCATTTATTCAAAATTTTCAAATATTATTTGTTATTTTGTTAATTATATCTCTGTGTTTTCATTGTGCCCATTTTAGTATTTTATATTCTTTTGTGGTGTCGATGCTTCTTATTGGCAGGCTTCCTATTAGCATGCGTTCTACTGTTGCGTATTTTATATGTATTCCCTGGTTTTTAAAGAGCGATTTGTGGTATGCAATGTCTTTTTCTATTGCTACTCTCTCATTATCAAACGCCCCTAGTGTAAAAAAGTCATAGCTTCCTATAAGAGGTGCGCAGATAAGGTACCTGCTAATTGCAGAATTTTTGTCATCGCTCATAAAGGCTTTTCGTGCTACGGCAGAGCTTTCTTCATAGCCATTAGAGGGGGTATATCTTGCGAAAAATGACATAAGCGTAAAGTTTATTTTTGATGGTCTCATAACAATCGTTGCACGATTTATATAGCCACTTTTCATGAGCTTCTCAAATCTATAAGCAGAGGTACTTGCTCTGATGCCTAGCTTGCCTGCAATTTCGTGAAAAGGGATCCTTGAATTTTCATTAAGAAGAATCAGCATAGATTTGTATTTCTTGTCTATATCCAACTTTTCTAAGAGCTCCCTTCTTAACGGGAAGAAACCAAGCTGCCTGTGCACCATCCACGAACTCCTCCATATAACTCCATATTTTGAAAGTAGTATCTGCATGTTTTTTTCCCAGTACGCATACTCTGTGCTATAAGGAGATACTGCATAAATAAGCAAATCATAATCTCCTTTGGTTATTGCAACCACTTGTGGTATATAAGAATTTTGAAAAATTGGCAGAATCTTGCTATAATCCGGAGTTTCTTTGAATTTTACCCATATAATATGCGGGTTTGCTAACCCGAGCTTTGCCTCGTTTATTTCTAGAGTATACTTTAGCGAAAATGTTTCATCAATTTTTTTAAGTTTTTTTGCTACAGTTAATCTTGAAATACCTATATTTTTTGAAAGCTGAGATATTGAAATCCGTGCATCTTGGGACAGCAGCCTTAAAATTTTTCTGCTTTCAAGGCTATAATTGTCATTAAAACTACTATGGAAATTTTCTTCACCCATGTCTGCCACCTAACTTATAATACCATATAATTTATTCTATAATACCATTGTAAAAATATAAATCATATCCTGTTAGCAAATTCTACTTGCAATTTTTGCAATTTCCAAACCCTTAAGTTAAATTTCATGCAATTCTGTAGATCATTCGAATAATTTTAAAGATCCAATCAGACAACATTCATTGTAGAGTTAAATATTTTTACTACAAAAATAATATGGTGCTTTGATGAACAACAATTTGTGGACTCTGGAAAAGAATATCTTGCCTTCAAAATACATTCTTACTATTACGCCAGATCTTGATACCTTTAAATTCCATGGTGAGGAGGTTATAGAAATCGATATAAAAACATCCTCAAATAAGGTTATCCTCAATTGTGCTGATATAAAAATAAACTCCGCAAAAATAATGTCAGGCAAAAAAAACTTTGATTGCAAAATAGACTACGATTCTTTGCATGAGCGTGCAATTTTTTCATTTTCTGAAAGGATATCTGGCAATGCGCGCTTGTCTATAAGCTACGATGGTGTGCACAACGATCAGATGCGCGGATTTTACAGGAGCAAGTACACAAACAATGGCAAAGACGCCTACATTGTAACAACCCAGTTTGAGCCAGCAGATGCAAGGCGGGCTTTTCCCTGCTTTGACGAACCATCTTTTAAATCTGTTTTTGCACTTACACTAATTGTTAAAAAGGGGCTTAAAGCAATTTCAAATATGCCTATAAAATCAGCAAAAGAAGAAAAAGGAAGAATTGCTTTTAGATTTGAAGACACACCTAAAATGTCTACATATCTTCTCTATATGGGAGTTGGGGATTTTGAGTTTATAAAAGCAAAATACGGAAACAAGCAATTTAGATGTGTAACCGTTCCAGGCAAATCAAAATTTGGAAAGTTAGCGCTATCCTATGCAAAGAAATTCGTAAACTATTATGAGAACTACTTCAAGGTAAAATACCCAATGCCAAAACTCGATCTTATAGCAATTCCAGACTTCGCTGCAGGGGCTATGGAAAACTGGGGTGCGATAACTTTTAGGGAGTATGCTCTGCTTGCTGATGAAGCAAAAGTACCTATTGCAACAAAGCAGTATATAGCAGAGGTGGTTGCCCACGAACTCGCTCATCAGTGGTTTGGCGATCTTGTTACGATGGAATGGTGGGATGACCTCTGGCTTAATGAAAGCTTTGCAACTTTTATGAGCTATAAAGCAGTTGATAAGACCCTGCCAGAATTCGATGAAGGAGCATATTATTTTCATGATACAATTGCCAGCGCCTTAAACGATAGCTTTAAAGCAACACACCCTGTAAGCAGCAAAGTCATAACTCCAGCAGATATGGACTCTGTGTTTGATAGGATAAGCTATGAAAAAGGGGGTTCGATTCTTTACATGCTTAACAATTATATAGGAGACAATAACTTTGCAGAAGGTTTGCACGCATATCTTAAAAAGTACTCTTATGGAAATGCAAAAAGAGATGACCTATGGAATGAAATGGAGCTGGTTTTAAAGACGAAAAAAATTAGCATTGGAATAAAGAGTATAGCTGATAGCTGGATAAATTCCTTGGGCTATCCTATAATATATGCAAAATCCCTTAAAAACTCATGCGACCTCCTGCAGAAAAGGTTTACTCTTAAACAGGATATAAAGCCCGTTGCTCCTTGGATAATACCTATAAATTACAATGACAATGGCAATCCCAAGAAAACTTTGCTTAAATCCTATTCTGGAAAGATAGTGCATGGAGAGGGCTGGCTGAAGCTCAATGCAGATCAGGCAGGACTTTACAGGGTGAGCTATGACAAAAAGCTTTTTGAAGCTCTAGCTTCAGAAATCGGCAAGCACACGCTATCAGAAAAAGACGAGTGGGGCATTGAAAATGATCTGTTTTATATGGTACGTTCTTCAAGGGATAAGGTAAGTAATTATCTAGATTTTGTAGAAAAGCATGCATATACTAGCAACCTCCTTTTGAATATGAGCGCGCTTGAGCATCTGGATTGGATTTCTAATATGCTAAATACTAAGGAGGCTAATTCAGCCCGGATAAAATACGCTAAATGGCTTCTTGGTAAGTTTGGTTGGAACCCTAAAGCAAAAGAAGGACCTCTGGAAAGGCAGCTTAGATCTATGTCAATTCTCTCTTTGGGCCTTATGAAGGACAAAGAGGTAGTGCAAAAGGCATTTAGCCTATTCAATCAGAGAGAAAAGATAAATCCGGACATAAGTTCTGCAATATATTCTACAGTTTCCTTTAACGGATCCAAAAAAGAGCTTGATACATTTACCAAGATGTTTGAAAAGGAGATAATGCCGGACGAGCAGCGCAGACTTATTGCCGCGATAGCTCACATAGGTGATAAAAAGCTTATAAAAGGCGTGCTCGACTATTCTATGTCAAGCAAAGTCCGGCCCCAGGATTCTTTTGCAATATTTACTTTTGTATCTGCAAATCCTGTTTCAAAAGGTATTTTCTGGGCTTGGGCAAAAGAGCATTGGAAAAGCATAATGGATAGGTATCCAGCAGGAACTATGATGCTTAGGAAGTACGTCGATGCAATTGGTGCCTACACTTCGGATGAAACAGAGGCTAAAGATATTAAAGACTTCTTAAGCAAAAGAAGTAATTCACGTGAGGATATTAAAATGGCAATAAGCCAGTGCATAGAAAGGCTGGAAGCCAACGTGGCTTTTGTAAAATACAACAATCCTGCCTCAAACCATTAAGGTGGTAGCTATGAATTTTGAGCTGCTTAAAAAAGAGATGAAAAAAGCAGACCTTTCAGCCATACTGGTAGAGAATACAGAAATTAGAGACAGCAATTTCTTTTATCTTACCGGGCTAAAGTCTGGCCTTTTCGAACCAGCTATCGCAATAGCTACGCAGGAAAGCATGCATGTTTTTGTAACTCCTCTAGATTATAATGATGCCAAAAAATTCCTCGGCAAGGATATAATATTGATGGAATACAAAAAGGAAAATCTAAAAAAATTCCTGCTACAATTTAAAGGAGAAAAAATTGGAGTCAACTCTGGCCTTATGCCATATTCACGCTATATAGAGCTTAAATCTATTTCAAAAGCGTCATCTTTTGTAGATTGTTCTGAGCTTCTCAAAGGTTTGAGGCAGGTAAAATCTGATGAAGAAATACAATTAATTACTAAAGCAAACCGTATCACTAAGAAGGCCCTTCAAGATACTTTTGATCTTCTTGAAGAGAACATGACAGAGCTGCAGATTGTTGCAAAGTTTGAGTACCAGCTCAAGGAATATGGTGCAGATGGGCTTGCATTCGATACGATAGTAGCATTTGGCGCAAACAGCGCTGTGCCCCACCATATGCCTGATAATACAAAATTGAAAAGCAACAACATAGTGCTAATGGATGTTGGTGCCAAGTACCAGAACTATTGTGCTGATGTTTCTAGGACAATAATATTCAACCCAGACAAATCTTCAAAGAAGTACAAGGACCTTGTTCAAATGTATGATACTGTTAAAAAGGCGCAGAGCCTTGCACTTGGCAGGATGAAAGTAGGATCAAAAGCATCCGACATACATAATTACGCTGCAAAATTCATAAATACAGTACACAATGGCATATATAATGGGAAATTTATACATTCCTTAGGCCATTCATTAGGTATGGATGTCCATGACGGAATAAGCATAGGGCCAAACAGTAATGTATTGCTTAGAGAGGGCATGGTCGTTACTGATGAACCTGGCGTATATATAGAGAATCTAGGTGGGGTAAGAATAGAAGACGATATAATAATATCAAGAAAGGGCCCTCTTGTAATTAATAAGGGCATTTTGCCTCCTTAAAAAAGCTTTTGTTTGCTAAATTTTTTTAGCTTAACGCGTTTTTGTTAGATATCTGCTCTTTCCAAATAGCCTTACGCTACTGTGCTTAGGTATGCTTGTGATATGTGCATCTCTTTCAAAATAATAAAACGTTGCAAAAGCAGAGATGCCAAACACTATTAGTAGGCTTTCAATGCCAAGATAATATATTATTGTTCCGATGCTTAACAATCCCAAAATTGGGATAATCCTGAAATACTTATTGCCTAGCAGGCCTTTTTCGGATTTTCCGCTTTTTTTGATTTTCAAAGATATTATATAAGCTGAAAGGTTTATCATTCCATATGCTACAAGTATTGCTGCGTTTGAAGCTTCCACTATGTTATTAAATGAAACAGTAAATACGAATACAAGAGCAAGCAGACTTGTCAAGATTATAGAATAAACTGGTGTGGAAAATTTGTCTACATAGCTCATTTTTTTATTTATAACATTGTCTCTTCCCATGGCATAGAATAGCCTTGATACTCCAAGTATGCCGGTAAGGGTTACTCCAGCTGTTGCGGTTATTCCCCCTATTGCTATAAGTATGGTAAGGAACTTGTAATGCATTACTTTTATTGCAACAGCCAAAGGAGAAGCTGAAGAGGCAAGAGCCCGTGCTGGTACGAGCCCTATTGCGGTTACTGCTACGAGTATGTAAAGCAGCGTTGAGATTATTATGGATATTATAATCGCTTTTGGTATTGTCCTTTTTGGATCTTTTACTTCATCCCCCACAGTTGTTATTCTGGAAAACCCTGTGAATGCGAAGAATATTACTGCTGTGCCTGACAATATTCCGCTAAAGCCATTTGGCGCAAAATCCGAAAAATTTGACGGCTTGAAAGCGAACATCCCTGCTATAACAAATATTACAAGTATTGCTATGTTTGTTATTACAAGTGCAGTAAGGCTCTTTGCTGAATGCTTTATGCTTACTATGTTTAGTGCCATAAACGTTAAGATGTCTATAACTGCGAAATACATAATGGGCAGATGCATATCAAAAAGCTCGTTTACGTAACTGCCCATGCTCATTGATATTGCGGCAAGCGCGATGATATTGCCAAAGCTCCATATTAACCCTCCCAAAAAGCCTGCAAAAGGCGAAAGTATTTCTCTGGCATACTCATATACTCCCCCTTCCTTAGATATCTTCATCGATATTTCTGCGAAGCTTATTCCAGTAAAAGTGGCAATCACACCTCCTAGCAGTATAGATATAACAACAGCAGGTCCTGCATCTCCTATTGCTATTCCTATTATTACAAATATGCCTGCTCCTATTATAGCTCCAAGATTAATCATTACCGCATCGAGCAGGCTTAAGCTTCGTTTAAGCTTGAACATTATACCAGTATGCATTTTTGTATCATAAAAATTTATATATTATGTAATTCACAAATATATAGAATTAAAAGAAGTGAGAAAATGGCACTATTAAGCGATAAGGATAAAAAGTACTTGGAAGAAACATTTGCAAAAAATCTTGTTTCTGATGTAAACTTGCTTTTTTTCAAAACAAGCGAAAAGGGCAAGTGCGAATATTGCGATGCTATATCAGACATATTGCATGAGCTCGCAACAACGTCGTCAAAGATAAAAATTACAGAATATGATGTAGAAAAAGACAAAAAAGAAGCTGAATATCTAAAGATAAATAAACTGCCTGCCATAGCAATATGGGGTAAGAAGTCTTATGACATATATTATTTTGGAATACCCTCAGGGCATGAATTTTCTTCTCTTATAGAAGACATTATAGACGCCTCAAGAGGCGAGACACGGCTCTCAAACACTACTAAGGAAAAGCTCAAGTCGATTAATAAAGATATAAACATAAAGGTTTTTGTAACACCTACCTGCCCATATTGTCCTATTGCTGTACGGCTAGCGCATCAATTCGCGCTGGAAAATAGTAAGATAAGAGGGTGCATGATAGAGGCAATAGAATTTCAAGAACTTTCAGAAAAGTATGGGGTAATGGGTGTACCAAAGGTAGTAATTAATGATAAGGTAAGCTTTGAAGGAGCTGTACCGGAAGAGACCTTCCTAGAGTATGTGCTTCAAGCGGCAAACTCTTAAATTTTATGCCGCAATTAATACTTTGGCTACTGATATATGCACGAAAGAAATTTATAATAGCAGCATTTTTTATTTTCATGCTCTTTCATTAAATATGTAAGAAACTGTAAAATATATCAGTTTGGCAGCGAGGTAATTCGGTGCTGATAGCCCTGGTATAGGATTAAGTTCATTAAAGTCCATCCCTATTATATTTTTCTTTTTTGCTACCATTTTTATTACCTCCTTTGCAAATTCAAAGGAAATCCCATCAGGCTCCGGCGTCCCTACGCTTGGCATTATGCTAGGATCAAGCACATCAAAGTCAAAGCTTATATACACCTGTTTCTTTGTATTTTTGCATATGTTTTCAACTACTTCTTCTATTTCCATTCTCTTTATATCTTTCATGAATAAAAACTCGTTCCTTTTTTCTTGAAAGCTTTCCCTGTTGATGCTTCTTATACCTACGCCATAGCAGCTGCCAGTAATCTCCTTGGCTCTTGCCATAACACATGCATGAGAATATTTTGAACCCATAAATTCGTCTCTGCTATCAGAATGTGCATCGAACTGCAGAACAGTGAAATCATGCCCTGAGGATTTGAGTGCTTTTATGCTTCCTACAGCAATTGTATGCTCACCTCCAAGGAGAAGCGGAAATTTTTTGTCATCTATTAAAGGTTTTACCTCTTTTTCTATTCTGTTTATCATTCCTTCAGGCGAGTTGATATTTGGCTCTATTTCCTCAGTAGTATATATTCCGATGTTGCTTATGTCATGTTCAGTCTCTTCGTTAAAAAGCTCTATCTGCCTGCTTGCCTCTATTATTGCTTTTGGCCCTTCCCTGCTGCCTGCCTTATAGGAAGAGGTTGAGTCATAAGGTATAGGCAATACAACTATCTTAGAAGTCTCGTAATCTGAATTTTCCAATCCAAATAGGTTGTATGGCGGTAAAGAGTTTAGTATGTGCATATTCTCACTTTATTTATTAATTTTATTGATAAATATTTAGCAGAAATAAATATTATGATATCTATGATAGAATTGAAGATATCTGATAGTGTAAGCATAGATGCGCAGAAAGTCGTTGCAGAACGCGGTTGTATAATAGGCCAGAGCGGTTCCGGAAAATCGTACCTTGCAGCAGTGCTTGCAGAGGAGCTCTGCCGCAACCATATCCCTTTTGTAGTGGTAGATACCGAAGGGGAGTATTTCTCATTGAAATCAATGTTTGAAATAATATGGGTAGGCAAGAACCCAAAGGCAGACCTCAATATTGATACGGATTTTAGCATATTATTTTCCAACAGCATTGAAAACGGCATACCTGTAATACTTGACGTATCAGATGAGCTTGACAAAAAGGCAGTTGTCTTTAATGCTCTTCGGCAGCTCTATAGCATAGAAGACAAAAAGCATATGCCGTATCTTGTAGTTGTTGAAGAAGCAGACATGTTTGTCCCACAGGTAATTGAGAAAGC
Source organism: Candidatus Micrarchaeia archaeon (assembly GCA_049967695.1). Classification (GTDB taxonomy): domain Archaea; phylum Micrarchaeota; class Micrarchaeia; order Micrarchaeales; family Micrarchaeaceae; genus JBMFSF01. The sequence continues at coordinate 7,520 of JBMFSF010000006.1, read as the reverse complement.
TCCAAATATATTAGACGAGATAAGTGTAAGAGGCAGAAAAAGAGGCATTGGGCTTCTTGTTGCCACCCAGCGCCCAGCAAAAATAAGCAAGAATATCCTTTCACAGTGCTCCTATGGCTTTATAGGAAGGCTTACTATAGAAAACGATTTGGAAGCTGTAAGTATACTTTTTGAAGACAGGAGGCGTCTTGTTGAACTTACCTCTATAGAGAAAGGGAATTTTATATCTTTTGGGCTAGGGCTCGAAGGTCCTATCAAAGTAAGAGCGAGATTGACAGAGCACGTAAGCACGACACCAGAGGTAAAAAGCTACGACAACGCGCCTGTTTTAGATAGCATAATAAAAGCAATCAAAGGCAACGTTAAAAAAACAGAAAATGAAAAGAAAGACAAAAGTGGTGAAACCAACATCGAGATAATACCAAACAGTTTTTCGGCAAGCGATATAAAAGAGCTTGCGGATAAAAAGGCCAAGCACAGCCTTTTTATAATAGGCCGAAAGGAAAAGGTTGAAGCAATAAAAAAGAAATTCCTTCAAATAGAAAAATTCAAGATATATATTCCTCTGAAGAAGGCAGGTACATACAAAGAAGCATATGCACTGATTAGCAGCCTGAGCTTTTTTTCGATAACCAACAAGCTGAAAATATGTAAATGCAATTACAAGAGGGATCTTTCAGAAGAGGAAGAAAAAATTGCAAAAGCCTTGTTTTTGAGAAAAAAAGCCCAGCTTTTTGAGCTTCAAATAGACTCTGGCATAGATGCTTCCAAAGTAGAAAAAGCGATAAGCTCCTTTTCCGAACTCGGATTGGCACAAGACAAGGGCAAGTTCATATATTTTGTATCAAAGGAGCGCTGCCTCATTAGCAATGACATCCAATCGCAAAAAATCGTTGTCTCGCAAGATACACTATTAAAAGATCCTACAGAGGCATTATCAGAAAAACTAGTACTCCAGCAGTTTCCAGGAGCTGTAATAAAAGACAAGAAGGTGTTGTATCTTAACCTGTACGAGATTACTTACAGGGACTTGGATAAGATAAGGATATCTACAATAGCTGTTTTTGGCAAGTACTACGATTTTTACGAGCCTGCTTCAATATAAATTTGATTTGCAAAAATAAAATAACAAGATGGGTTTATTAGTTGATTTTTATTTATAAATATGCAACTTATTGCAAAATTTTCACTAGTGCTGAAGATCCAAGAATAAATGCAAATTTCTACCTTGTCATTGCCAATATTTATAAATCTTAACTCCACCCATTTTAAACTATGGGGCCTCTTATTCCGCACGAGCCTATCATTTTATCCGTTCTCTTTGGAATTTCAAGAAGATTACCATTCCTTTCATATGCCATAAATTTCGACAATTTGAATAGTAAATCACTCACACTTACCTTATTATTTATCTTTCGGTCTTTTAGTAGGTTTAAGACTTTATAATATAAATAAAGGAATATAAACGATGCAAAGGTATAGCCTTTGAATGATATTTCTGGTTCAACAATAGGTGCCATAAATTTACAAGGTACGTCTACCACCAATTGGGTTTATTCAAGCATAACCTTTACAGGGATCTCATCTACCTCTTGGGCAGGTTATATAGCACCGCAGTTATATTCAGCTAAAGTAGGATATAGCAGAATCTCATCAACCTAAACGATTAATGCTGGCAGTGATCTATATATTTCAAATTTAGGGAGCACAGACTCAAGTTATCCATATAATGATATATAAATTGAGAGAGCTTGTGCCTATCCTCCTAATGGAGTAATGCCAAGCGTACGCTTTGGAACCATAGAATAATATTTTAGTTACATGATATTTTCGTTAATAAAATGGCTTTTGTAAAGCCATTAAATGTATTAATTCAGAATCTTGCTAATCTGCCAAAATCCGTTCCAAAAAACGCATGCTTATAAATTTAAAATCCTATTACTATAAATGTTTTATCCTTAAAAGATGTTATTATGATTAGGCAACCTATCATATGTGTTATGGGCCATGTCGACCACGGCAAGACAACCCTTCTTGACAAGATAAGGAATTCAGCGGTAGCATTAAAGGAAGCAGGGGGAATAACACAGCATATAGGCGCTAGCGAGGTCCCTATAGAAGTCATAAACAAGATATGCGCAGATGTAAGGTATCTTGCCAATTACAATATCAAGATACCTGGGCTGCTTTTCATAGACACACCAGGCCACGAAGCATTTGTAAATCTAAGGAAAAGAGGAGGAAGCATAGCAGATCTTGCAATCCTTGTCGTTGATGTAAATTCTGGATTTCAACCACAGACAAATGAAGCAGTAGAGATATTAAAAAACTATAAGACCCCATTTATAGTAGCGGCGAACAAGATCGATACAATAAATGGCTGGATTAACACAAATACAAACAGCATAATCAAGGCATTAGAAAGCCAGAACAAGGATTTTAAAAACCGGCTTGATGCTTCTATATACAATATAATAGGCTCTTTGGGAAGCATGGGTCTTTCAAGTGAGCTTTTTACAAGAGTTTCAGACTTCCAGAAAGAGATAGCAATAGTGCCAATAAGTGCCAAGCAAGGTACTGGAATCCCAGAGCTTCTTATGCTCGTAACTGGTCTAGCGCAAAAGTATCTAGAACTTAGACTTACTATAGAAATAAAAGGCAGGGGGCGTGGCACAATACTTGAGAAAAAGGAGGTCCGCGGCTTAGGCTCTGCAATAGATGTTATCTTATACGATGGAACGCTTCATGTCAATGATATAATTGCTTTTGCCACTTCTGAGGGCGTTAAAACTTCAAAGATAAAAGCGCTTTTAAAGCCCAAGCCTCTTACAGAAATAAAAGAGAGCACTAGCAAGTTCGTCAGCGTGAACGAAGTAAGCGCAGCCTGCGGAATAGAAATAAGCGGAAATGATTTTGACAAGGCATTGCCTGGAAGTCCTATAGAGCAGGTTGTAGATAACAATTATATGGAAGATATAAATTCTGAAATAAGTGATGTATTTAAAACAGACAAGAAAGGAGTAGTACTAAAAACGGATTCTATAGGCAGCCTAGAAGCCATTTCTAAGATGCTTAATAATGAAGGTTTTGGGGTAAGCAAAAAGGGAATTGGCAATATTACAAAGCGCGATGTAATAGATGCATTTGCAATGAAAGGCATAGATCCAAATAGTGCTGTAATTCTTGGCTTCAACGTAGGTATAGAGAAGGAAGCTGAAGACGAAGCAAGAATCAGCAAGGTAAAAATAATAAATGAACAGATAATCTACAAGCTAATTGATGATTATAAAGCCTTTGTAGATGAGAGCAACAAAGCTACTATATCAAAGATAGAAGAGCAGGTTACCCTTCCAGGCAAAATAAAGATATTAAACAATTCTTGTTTTAGGGTATCGCATCCAGCAATATTTGGCATAGAAGTTGTAGAAGGAAGGATAAAGGTTGGGTACGCAGTAAGGAACGAAAAAGGAGAGGTAATTGGCAGGATTCAGGGGATACAAAACAACAAGACCGCAATGCAGGAAGCCACAAAGGGAATGGAGGTTGCAATTTCTATAGATGGAATAATGTTCGGCAGGCAAGTAAAAGATAACGATATACTTTATACAGCTATGAACGAATCAGATTTTAAAATAATAGAAGATAAACTTTCTGGCTTGCTAAGCGAAGACGAAAAGGCATTGATGATTCAAATATCGAAGATTTCTAAAACAGACCAAAATTAAAAATTAAATGAAAAACCTGCTTTTAAGCTATTGATAGTGAAGTTATATAGCAGCTTGTAATATTAAAGCAAGCTTTAAAAGTCTATTATAAAGAAGACGCTTAAATCTACAGACACTTTTTCTTCGTCTAAGTTAATTTACTCAAGCATTGGCGCAATATTGCAAAAAATTTACAAGCAGTATAAAAAAAATCAGGAAAATATTTAAGCGTGTTCTTTTAAAAAAGATTAGGTGAAAGATATGGGCAATATAAAAGTGCAAAATCATATAAATACGGTTCCTGTAAGCGAGCAGGAAATCGAATATGTAGAAAGGAAAGGCATAGGGCATCCAGATAGCTTGATCGATGGCATAGTAGAAAAAGCAAGCAATGACCTTTGCAGTTTTTACGAGGAGGAAGCAGGAATCGTGCTTCATTACAACATAGATAAGGGTCTGATTATTGGAGGCTCTTCAGAAGTTGGGTTCGGGTTTGGGAAAATAGTCCGGCCAATAGAAGTTATAATTGCAGGTAGAGCAACAAAAGAGTTTGAGGGCAAGAATCTTGATGTAGACGAGCTTGTTTCAAACTCTGCAAAAGAGTACTTAAAGTCCAATACAAGGTTTCTTGACATTGACAGTGAGACTATTATAAATTCAAAAATTGTAGGTGGCTCTTCAGATTTGAAGCACATATTTCATAGGAGTACGGGCATTCCTATGGCTAATGATACATCATTTGGTGTGGGCTTTGCCCCATTTTCAGATCTAGAGCGCCTTGTTCTTGGTACTGAAGAATTCCTCAATAGCAGGAGCTACAAGAAAAATGCTCCTTATGTGGGTGAAGATATAAAGGTTATGGGAGTAAGGGAAAATGACCATATTAACTTGATTGTGGCTATTGCTTTTGTATCAAAGTTCATAAACAGCATAGAGGAATATATCTCTTATAAGGAAAAGGTAGCTGATGAAATTATCAAGAATGCGGAAAAATATACAAGCAAAGACGTTAGTGTATCAATAAATTCTGGCGATTCACATGAGCATAATTCCGTATATCTTACAAAGTCTGGCCTCAGCTGCGAAGCAGGAGATGACGGCCAAGTCGGTAGAGGCAATAGAGTTAACGGCCTGATTACCCCTTTTAGGAGAATGTCTTTAGAAGCCGCAGCAGGCAAAAATCCAATAAATCATGTTGGCAAAATATATAATATATTAGCAAATAAGATAGCAAGCGAAGTAGTTAACAAGTATTCAAACATAAAAGAATGTGATGTATCGATAGTATCACAAATAGGAACCTCTATAGATAAGCCAAAAAGCCTTAATATAGATATTATTGGTACTTCTATTAGTGAGCAAGATAAGAAAGATATAAGTAATATAGCAGAAGAAAACCTTTCCCATATACAAGATATATCTAAAGAGATACAAAAAGGTAAGTACAGAATGCTTTAGCAGCATTTGTTTTTATTTTTGTTTATTTATATATAAGCTTCCCCTGCTAAGCTTTTTGTGAAGTATAAGCTCAAAGCCCAAAAGCACACATATTATACAAGAAGAAAAGAAGAAGAACACAGATTAAATCAAAAAGAAAATTTATTCAACCAGACTTATTTCTATCTGGACGTTGTCTGGTACTGGTATCCTCATTATTTGCCTGAATGCTTGGTCGTTTCCATCTATCTCAATAAGCCTCTTATAAATTCTAAGCTCCCATTTTTCGAAAGTTTTGCTTCCATCCCCGTTTGGTGCTTTTCTTACGGTTTCGGATATCCTATGTACAGGAAGAGGAATAGGTCCCCTGTACTTTACATTGATTGAGTCTGCTATTGACTTTATTTGATGAGATATATCTTCCACTGATTTAGATGATGTGCTTACTAGTTTTATTATTGCTTTCATCAAATTGCCTTTATCTCTTTGTTATTATGAGGTTTTTGGTGTTACATCCAGTACTATTCCTGCACCTACTGTTTCTCCCATATCTCTTATAGCAAACCTTCCGAGCTGTGGGAATTCACTGTATTTCTCTACTACAACTGGCTTTGTTGGAACAAGCTTTACTATTGCAATGTCTCCAGTTTTTATTGTCTGTGGCTCTTTTTCCAATGTTTGACCTGTCTTTGGATCCTTCTTTTCAAGTATGTCAACAAACTTGCATGCTACTTGTGCTGTGTGAATATGGAATACGGGTGTATAACCTCTTGCTATCACATTCTGATGATGAAGAACTATTACTTGTGCTGTAAAGTCCGCCGCTACTGTTGGAGGATTTGATACTGGCCCTACAACATCGCCACGCTTGACCTGGTCCCTTGTCAGGTTTTTAACATTGAACCCTACATTGTCTCCTGGCTCTGCTTTCTGAAGTGGCTGGTGGTGCATTTCTATTGTTTTTACTTCTGTTTTTACTCCTGCTGGCATTACTATTATTTGGTCTCCAGGTTTCATTACTCCTGTTTCAACCCTGCCTACAGGTACTGTTCCAAATCCTGCTATTGAGTATGCGTCCTGAATAGGAAGCCTAAGTGGCTTGTCAAGAGGCTTTTGTGGAACTGAGAAGAGATCTAATGAACCCATTAATGTTGGTCCAGAATACCAAGACATCTTATCTGAAGGCACTTTAACATTATCTCCAGCAAGTGCAGAATATGGCACTACCGCTACTATTGTGCTTTCGCCAGGCTTTGCTACACTTGCTTCCTTAAATCCAAAACTCTTTAACAGATCTGTTGCATCCTTCTTTACTGCTTCAAATTTTTCCTTGCTATAATTTGCTGCATCCATTTTGTTTATTCCTAAGATTATTTGTTTTATTCCAAGTACACTTGCTAGAATTGCGTGCTCTCTTGTTTGGGCCATGACTCCATCTACTCCGCTTACTACTAGCACTGCGGCATCTGCTTGGCTTGCTCCTGTTATCATATTCTTTACAAAGTCTCTGTGGCCTGGTGCATCAATTATTGTAAAATAGAATTTTGGTGTTTGGAATTCTCTGTGCATTATATCTATTGTAATGCCTCTCTCTCTTTCTTCTTTAAGTGCATCCATAACAAATGCAAATTCAAAAGTAGGCCTATTATATTGTTGAGTCATTTCTTTGTATTTTGCCAAGTCTCTATCTGTTATTGCTCCAGATTCATAAAGTAATCTGCCTACTGTTGTAGATTTTCCGTGATCTACGTGCCCTATGAATATTAGATTCATATGTGGTTTCTCTGCTGCCATTTTTTCACCTTAGTTTATTTTATATTTAATATTTTAAACCTATATGTTACCTTATATATTTTAATCCATATATTTATATATTAATCTGAATCTGTAAATTCTTTTGTTCGCTTTTTATTCAAGCAGCCGCAAGACTGCAATATTACTCATTAACGAGTCTTTGTTATATAGATTATTATATTAAAATTTATAAATATTTATCTTCATCGGTGTTGTCCAATAATTAGTGTAATTCTACTATTCCGAAAGTTATAAAAGCCCGCGGGCGCATATTGGTTTTGGCGACCAACATGCATATGAATAAAAGAAATTGGATATATAATTTACTGCTGGTCAACAGAGGACAGCCTTCCACATATATAGAATCCGCATTTGCTGATAACAGAGCAGAGGTATTGAAACTCAACAAAGGCAAAGTAGGACATCCATATATATACTCAAATATTGTCATAATTTCTGCATTTGCATTAAAATGTGTATTAAAAATTCCATATAGGGCAACAGAAGGCATTATTAAGGATTATGCAATAAGAAATAACCTCTCCAAATATCCAAATTTTAGAACGATAGAATGGAGGATATCGC
>JBMFSF010000005.1:0-39489 GCA_049967695.1 Candidatus Micrarchaeia archaeon | reverse complement strand
GCGGCAGCTCCGCTAAGGTTTATAGATGTCTATTTTACAAAACTGGTCACATCCGGAAGATCAATCCCTCAGTTTTTATATTAGCAAAAAACAAAGAAAAAATTTAGGTTTAATAAAACTGATGGCTATTTAAATTTTCAACACCCTCATTATTGTTTATATTTATATCTTTAATCTTTAACTTTCTCATTTTAAACAGTATATTAATAGGCAGGAAGTAATACTTAAATATAGCAAGAAGTTGCTACATTATTAATACTTTTATTTAGAAATAATTTATTTATAAATCGTGCTCTCAAATTATACTACATATGTTTATATTTTTAATTCACATATATTAGCAAGTGGGATAGGAAGCTAATAGTGCATTAAAATTTATCAATTTTATTTTATTAATTTGATAAGCTATATTGAAAAAGCGGATTATTATGGAAAAAATAAGGGATTTTGTTTGGCAATTAAAAAAGGAAAATGAAATGAATGTGCCTGTAAGAATATATGCTAACGACAATATCGCCAGCACTATTTCAAGAGATAAGACATTACAGCAGGCAGCTAATGCGGCGAAGCTGCCGGGAATTTTAGATAGCATGCTTGTAATGCCTGATGGTCACGAAGGGTATGGCTTCCCTGTTGGTGGAGTCGCAGCATTCGATGCAGATGAAGGAATAATATCGCCAGGCGCTGTAGGGTTTGACATAAACTGCGGTGTGAGATTAATAAAAACAAACCTCGAATATAAAGAAGTAAAAACAAGGATAAAAGAGTTGGCAGAGCAGCTTTTCAAGAATGTACCTAGCGGAGTTGGAAGCAGGCTTAACATAGGATTCTCAGAATCTGATATAGAAAGGATATCAATTGAAGGGGCAAGCTATGCTATAGAAAAGGGTTTTGGATTTGCTGATGACATAAAGTACATAGAAGAGAATGGAGGCATGAAAAATGCAGATCCAGAAAAGGTAAGCAGTATGGCCAAAAAAAGAGGGCTAAGGGAATTGGGCACGTTGGGTGCTGGGAACCACTTCCTTGAAGTACAAAAAGTTGAAAAGATTTTTGATGAGAAGCTTGCCAAAGCTTATGGGCTAGAAGTAGGTCAAGTTGTAATAATGCTGCATAGCGGGAGCAGAGGATATGGACACCAGATATGCACAGATTACCTGTTAAACCTTAACCAGTACCAAAGGGATGAGCATATAAAACTTCCAGATCAGGAGCTTGCCTATGCTTTTGTCAATTCCAAAATTGCAGAGGATTATCTTGGCGCAATGAATTGCGCGGTAAATTTTGCATTTGCAAACAGGCAGATAATGACGCACCTTATAAGAAAAAGCTTTAAAGAGACCTTTGGAGAAGATCCTGATAGCATGGGCATGGAGCTGCTGTACGATGTTGCACATAATATAGCAAAGCTTGAAGAGCACAATATAGAAAACAAAAGGAGGAAGGTATATGTACATAGGAAAGGGGCAACAAGGGCTTTTGGTCCTGGAAGCCCCGGAATTCCCCAAGCATTTGAAGAATATGGTCAGCCAGTTATAATACCAGGTAGCATGGGTACTTCAAGCTATGTGCTTGCAGGTAGGAAAGAGGCAATGGATGAGACGTTTGGATCTTCATGCCATGGCTCTGGAAGGACAATGTCAAGACATCAGGCGATTAAGGAAATACCTGCTTCAAAAACCTTTGAAACAATGAAAAGCAAAAACATAGAAATAAAAGTAAGGGATAGAAGGCTTGTAAGCGAGGAGGCAGAATGGGCGTACAAAAATGTTGATGACGTGGTCGCAAGCATAGCAGGGGCAAAGATATCTAATATAGTTGCAAAAATGGTGCCTATGGCTGTAATAAAGGGATAATGGTGATATAATGGCTATTATAGATAACTTATACTGGGTCGGGCATTCCTGCTTTTATATCAAGCTCGAAGGCCAAGTTATATTCATCGACCCTTTTATGGTATCTGACCAAATAAAAGAAAAGGCAGACGTAATACTGATAACACATCCGCATTTTGATCATTTCAGCATTGACGATATAGACAAGATAATAAAGCCAACAACAAAAATAATAGCTTCGCAGGGTTGCCAAGGAATAGAAAAATACAAAAACCTGCATGTGCTTAAACCTTATGAAAGCTTAAGCCTTGAAAATTTTTCAGTAAGCACACTACCCGCTTATAACATTAAAAAAGAAAGATTGAAAAATCATCCAAAGGATAAAGAATGGCTTGGCTACCTGGTAAAGATTGGAAATGAAACCCTCTACCATGCTGGCGATACGGATTTTATACCGGAAATGGAAGAGCTAAATGGAGGTATAGATATAAGCATTCTGCCAATCGGAGGTACATATACAATGGATACAAAAGAGGCAATAGCTGCTGCAAGCGCCATAAATGCAAAAATAACAATACCAATGCATTACAAAGCTTTACTTGGAAAAGACGGCTCTATGGAAGCTGAAAGTCTTTTTGCAAAAGGACTTTCTTCAGCAAAGATAATGAAAGAGATTCAGCAGCCCCATTATTCCTTTAGCTATTAATCTTTTCTTTTAGGTCGTTTGCAACTTCCAAAAGGGTTTCGGGGCTCAGCTTGAATACTCTTTCATATTCATGCTTAAGATTATCGGCAATATGTGTTGCATCTTTCTTGCTTATGCCCAAATACTTAGCTGAAGCGATTATTGCATTCCTCAGAGTTTTTTTCTTGTGCTCCATGAAAAGGGATATAATGCCAAGCTCTTGTTCCGGCACTTTATCCTTCTTGGGTTTTATATAGAGCAACATAGAGTCTACCTTCGGCTTAGGGTAAAAGCAGCTGCTTTTAACTTCCATTATCTTCGTTATGCTAAAATTTAGGTTGCTGATTATGCTTATCCTTGAATAATTTTTCGATCCCTGCTTTGCAAGCATCCTTTCAGCAAACTCTTTTTGGATGCATATCACTGCCTCCATGTTATGCTTGTTGAGCCATATAAGGGTTTTGCTTGACAGGCCATAAGGTATGTTTGATATCATAATGTCTGCTTCATTGAAATCTTCCTTGAAAAAGTCACCATGCAGAATCTTAACATTTTTTTCCACACCAAGATCCTGCAAAAGCAGCTCATATAATACTTTATCTTTTTCTACTGCAACAACCTCTTTTGCGTTCTTGCAAAGCTCATGAGTAAGCAGGCCAAGTCCTGGTCCTATTTCTATTACTCTTTTACCTACCGCATGTGCCGCCTCAGCTTCTGCTACATTCTTGCAGACCAGAAAATTCTGACCCATAGCTTTCTTTGGATGATACTGTTTCAGCTTTTGCATATAGTCCTTGAAAAAAAGGTCCTCTTTTAAATTTTCCATAAAATCTCGTTTATAATTTGCAGCTTTATTATATTTTTAAACTTAAAAACTTTAACTATTTATAATTTTTCATTAAATATGAATAAGATGAAGGGCATGAAATACCAGTCGGCCATTGAGTTTCTATCTGTATATAGCTTTGCAATACTTGTCATTGCAGTGTCAATAAGTCTTATTTTTTTATATGCTAATGCACCAAAAACCATAATACCAAATACATGCACCGCATATACTGGATTTACTTGCATTAGTTCCTCATTATATAATACAAATTTCGGGTCGCAGCTTAATTTGACTCTTAAAGATACTCAACCTGGCACTATAACAATAACGAATTTTATTGGAAATATAAGTTCTACTGCTGGCGCAGGAATATGCTACCCCGCAAATGCAATACAAGGCCAAAATGTAACCTGTGTAGCAAACTTTGGCTTTCATATTGTAAATGCGTCTGTCTATAAAGGAGCTTTCAATGTTTATGCACATTACTGCCCTTCTACGCAAAAAAGCTGCAACACTCAGCAGGTATTCTCTTATGGAGGGTATGTAAGCTTGCAAGCAACTTAATTAAAACAGATTTGCTAAATAAGTTTGCATCTTATATTATAGAAATCTGAAAGACAGGTTTACAAAATTTTGAATGTACTAAATAATTACAACTTAAAAAATGATATTATGGAGGGTTTCCGGCAGAGTATAATACTTACTCTGTTGATATTAGTAGTATTTTTATCGATGCTATTTTTAATGTTTTTGAATATTAAAGGCAATAATATTAGTTTTTACGAATTCCCAAAAGCTAACATAACAGTTTGCTATTCTATAATGAATATTAACAATTTAAGCTGCATGAAAGAGAAAGTTTACCTTGCAACCACAGTGCAGGAGCAATCAAAGGGGTATATGAATGCTTCAAATACCATACTTTTTGGAATGCTTTTCATATTCAACAATGAAAGTACCCAATGCTTCTGGATGAAGAATACAAAAATACCACTGGAACAATTATGGATATCAAACAATGGCACGGTTTTATATTCATATTATGCAGAACCTGAGAGCAACCTAAGCAAATGCTATATTGGAAGGTATGTATTAGAAACAAATCCTTTACCAAGAGATATTAAAATAGCGAAAGTTTACTATACAAATAGCTGAGCCAATATCCATATAGCTGCACTAAGAAATGAGCAAGTATAATCATAAATTCTAAAGAACTTTAAAGAAAAGCTTTTAAATATATATAAAGAAATAGATATGGTAGATAAAATGTCGATCAGGAGTAAAAGAGCTTTCATTTTGTCCTGCTTTTTAGCTTCAATAATGGTAATCGAACTTGCCAATGCCGGAATACCAAAAATAATGGCACAGACAACCAACCCCTTTTCTCCAGTGGCATTATCTAATGCAACAAATTTTTCTTTTAGTTATAATCTCAACCAGACAAGCTTTGTCATATTGCAAGCAACGTGCTTAACATACCCTTGCTGGATAATAAATCTACCACCAAATTGCGTGCTTGAGACACCAATAACCTCTGTATCTCCTTGGTATTTATGCAATGAAACCGCAGGAACATATACAGTAAAAGGAATGCTGTTTACAAATTCTACTTTTGAACTTATAGAGCCGCTACCTTACGAATTAAACGGCTATAACGCAACAACCCAAGTACTGAATATAAGCATGATAAAAGGTCCTGTATATATAAGAGAGTTGAGCACACAAGCATCAGGCACTACACCAATAACTCCGCCAACCATACCAACCATATATACAATTGTACCCACAACAACTAGTTCTACAACTTCTACCACAACAACAACTACTGTTGAAACAACACCAACAACCGTAAATACCCCCCCTGCACCTCCGCAGTCCCAGCCACCAGCCCCAACAACCCCAAGAGCATGTATCTTAGGATCTGATATGGTTTACCTTTATAATGGATCAAAGATCCTTGCCTCTAACATAAAAGTAGGAGATTATGTATATAGTTATAATGTTTCCAATATGACAATCGTACCTGCCAGAGTAACATTTGTTGAACATAATACAGCACCTTTAATAGAATTTATTAATGGAAATTTTGGAGTTACCCCTACCGACCAGCCTTTATATGTAAAAAACAATTATGGAGAAGGATGGCTAAGAAATCCTATAGATTTAAAGGTTGGAGATTACTTATACCTGCCTTTGAATAATACGTGGATACGTGTTAATAGCATATCATATGAACATGGAAAATATGAAACTGTAGATATTTACACTTCAGGGTTTAATAATTTCGTTGCAAATGGCTATCTTGCAGATTCAAAATTAACATTAGCTACAGTAAGTCCTCCACAATATACAACAGAATCGCTTGGCAACGGAGTAGCAGTATCAATACCAGAACAGCCGAGCAGCGTTTAGAAGGTGGTACAGGAGGCGGAGGATCATCGTGCTATTATGCTTCTTGCTAAATGGTAGATATATATGAAAAATTACAAAGAAGAAAGTAAAGAAGATATTAAAAAAGCAAAGATTATTTACATTGGTTCTTTGATAATTATAATTGCTGTTTTGCTATTAATCATTATATTTACATTTAAAAGGCCTGGCAGTAATACAACAGCTAGCACTGGGCCTTCTATACCAAGGTATAAACCTACATACAATGTAACTGAAGTTTTGGAAAATGCATATTTTGGCATAGGTAAGATCAAGAACATAAGTGCATTTATAGATAACTTTACATTAAGCGTAGATTTGAGGATTTCAAATAGAGGAGCCATAGGTCTTTATATGGCTAACACAACAATTAATGGCAATAGTACCTTAAATATATCTGGCTATTATTTGACTAATTTCTCTGCAATAAACTTCTACCAGACTTATACACCATTTAACTTGTCTGCGATAGGAACTGGAAATCAGAGCACAAACAAAGGAAATTTCTCTACATTTGGAGTAATGGCAGAATATCTTAACATAGAACTATTCAATAACTCGATAATTAACAGATATAAGAGATTACTCAGCCACTATGGGGGATATATATTAACTCCAAGCATCAATAATGTAATTAATGGCAATGGAACTGTTTTATCAGTCCCACAAAAATTTGAAAATCGCTCAGGATATATAGTTGAATTCAAAAACCTTACTAAAGCAGGCTTAGAAGATTTTAATATTATTATACAAAACAAAAATTCTAGTGCTACCCCAAACATAAGCATATATGAAGCCGTTGTATTTTATAATAATGACACTCTCGTAAGGCTGGAATCTGTTGGATTAAGCAAAGATATGAACACCACAAGTTTAATACTACAAACAAACGAAACGATAAAAGCACTTTCAAATTATGTGTGATTCATTGGATAATATTAAAGCTTATTATTTTTTGGCATTTGCTATTTTAGTTATTGGCATTGCTTTGATATTTGCTGAAGTAAGATATGAAGAGCATAATGTTGCGGTGCTGAAAGGGCAGGCCAGCTTAAATGCTACTTATATAGCAGGCATATTCAACATTATAGGGGAAAAATTTTTCAATGAATACAATGACGGTTACATAGTAAGCGTAAAAATACCCCCAAGCCTTCAAATGCAGAATACAAGCCTACAAAAGAGCTTCCTTTATACAGATAGCGTTTCCGATTTGGAGATGAACAATGGCCTTTATGCCTTCTTTTATAGCAATAATGCAATGGCAAATGAAAACTACCATAATTTTACCCTTTTGAAAGAGGTATATTATTATGAAACTGGCAATTCAGACATCTTTCCCATAAAAACGGAAACGATAAACAATGTAAATGTGAGTTTTTATAAAATTATTGCATACATTCAGACTGCAAATTTGAGTAGAGTAAATATGACAAGCTATGGAAGCGCTTTCAGCTACGGAAATATACTATTTATTTATTATGGGATTAACCAAAGCATTTGCTATAATTCCACAGCATATGCAATTAGGAGCTTGACAGATATATAACAAAAAATGGTAAATATGAGGATTTCCCTTCACAGAGGAGAATTCAACATTACCTCAGCTAAGAGCAAGGAGATTACTGTAAGTATAAAAAATCTGCTTTTTCTATGGTTTTTATTACTAATTTTAGCGTTTGCAATTGCATACACTTACGCCAATTCTGAAAAAATTGGAATAAGCGCATACTTAATACCCTACTTTAAATATATAACGCTCATTATGTTTTATGGCAATGGGGGAATGGTGTTGGGATTGGCAATAGGTGCATTGATTGGAAGGAAGATAAAGCAAAAAAGCAATGGAATCGAAGAAGCGCTGCTTGTCTGTGCTATTAAATCGCTAAAAGCAGTATTTGCTTACCTCTTGTTTATAAGCCTGCTGATATTTGCAGCATACTTGCTAATTCCAAAATTTAGCATATCCTTTGTATTGCTTGATTTTGATTTTGCAAGGCCTGTGACCGCAGAGGTTGTTGCTGCATTCATATTTGCAACAGTAAGCAGCTCCAGCCTGAAGAAAAAATAATGACAACCAAACAATCAATGTGCGGCGCTTACTATTTTTATCACATCATTGTCTTTTAATATGTATGATTTTGCAAGCTTCATCTTAGTTCTTGCATCTACCGCATAAAGCATGTTTTTTGCTATATCCGTATGTATTATCTCTGCCAGCTCAAGAGCTGTCGAGCCTCGCTTTACAAGAAAAGCATCTGGCAGCACATTGCCATCATGGTCTGTATATTTGTTTTCGTCCTCCACAGGGTAAACCACGATATAGTCAAGAATCTCGAAAACGGCTTTATTTATTATATCCTGCACATGCGTGCCATGGTTTGCTTTTATGAATGAAAGCATGTACTCTAGGGCATGCCTCTGATCATCGCTCGGATTCCCCTTAATGCTAAAGCTTTCTGCTCCAGGAACATAGTCTATCAGCCCTGCCTTTGACGCTTTCCTGAGTGCGAGCTCTATTGCAGCAGAGCAGCTGATCACATTTTTATACTTGGATTTCAAGGATTCTATGCCTTTTGCAGCCCCTTGAATATCAGACTTATTAGCTGCAATTATGAACTTTCTTGATATTGCAAATAGCTCATTTACAAACTTCTTTGCATCCTGCTCGCTCCATGCTATATATGAAGAAGAAAGAGAAGCTTTGTTTATGGCTTCTTTTATATCTTCTTTGCTTATCTTGAAGCTGCTTAGTATGCTGGAAATTGCATCTAATCCATCTGGGATTTTTGAAATATGCTTTATATGTTTCATAATTATTCCAGAAATCCAGTCAGTGAGCTCGCCAAGAATCATCTCAACATCAAGCGAAGGGTCTGTCCAGTCGCAGGGGTTGCCGTTCAAGTCTGTCTTGCCGCTTGCATCAACCACTATTACAAAAGCGTCTGCTGCAGACAGATCATTCAAAAACTGGTTTCCCATACCCTTGCCTGCACTTGCGCCGGGAACCAACCCTGCAACGTCTATAATATTAACAGGGATCTTCCTTAATCCTTCTATGCAGAGCGAATTGCGCGGCTTGCACTTTGTGTGCAGCTCCTTGTCCACGCATTCCCTTGATACATATGCGATTCCTTTGTTAGGATCTATAGTGGTAAAAGGATAATCTGCAATAGCTACATCTGCCAGTGTCAAAGCAGAAAAAAGAGTGCTTTTGCCTTTGTTTGGAGCACCCACAAACCCTATTGTTACCATCATATCATCTGAACAGGTATATCTTTACAGGCTTTTTGTTCTTGAGCTCTCTGAGGAAATAATATACAACAAACAATGATATCAACATGCCGAGCCCGAGCACCAGGGCTTCTTTAGGCATTCCGTAAATAAAGATTATCAGCATTATTATTGAGATTACTGTAAGGTACGGGTATAATGGTATCTTGAATGTTCCAGAAAGCTTGGCCCTCCTAAAATGCATCAGTGACAGCCCAGCCATTATATAGGAGAAAAGAAGCCCAAAGTTGCTTATTGCTGCTATTATATAGACGTTGCCTGAAAAAAGCATGGTAATTGCTATGATCATAGTAATGATAACATTATTAACAGATACGTCGGTTCTGGCGTTGTAGCCCCTGAATATCTTGGGTGCAAGCCGATTGCTGCTTATCTGGTACAAGATCCGGGAGCTTCCAAGTATCATTGCAAGGCTAGCAGAGGTTGTTGCAATCATTGCACCTATGTCTATAAGAACAAGCATAAATGATGGAGAATGGCTGAACTTCAAAGCAACAGAAAGAGGATCGGCGCTTATCTTGTATACGCTAACCGGAGCAAGAAGCATCAATGACATATCTACTATTACATAAAGCGCCATACTTATTATTACGGAATACAAGATTGCCTTGGCTGCGCTTCTCCCGCTATCCATGCTCGAAGTAAGTGTTGAAACAACCTGGAAGCCAGAATAAGCAAAAAACACAGCTATACTTGCTGCAAATATTGCACCAATGCTGAACATCGAAGAGGGAGTAGCAAAATTAGAAGGTGTAAAATGGCCGGAAAGCGCATAAAAAAATGCAAACGCTATAAATATTATAAGAATTGAAATCTTTATGAGAACTAGTCCAAAGTCTGCTTTCGTAGCTTTCTTTATTCCAAGTATGTTTACAAAAGAGAGCACAAGTATAAGCGCAATAGCTACTGCTATAGAAGGAAAGTAGCTACCGAAAAGGCTCTGAAAATATGAACCGAATCCTAGAGCTATGACAGAAATGCTAGATGAAAAACTAAAATAGAGAAGCATGCCTGTTATAAAGCCGAGCTCGCTTCCGAACGCCTCATATACAAAGGAGAATACAGAGCCCTTCGCCTTCGGAAACATAGATGAAAGCTCACCTATTTCCATTGCAACTATTACTGCTAAGATTCCAACAAGCATAAATGCAAAAAGGGAAGCCACACCAGAAAGAGCTATTGCTGTCCCGCTTAGCACAAATATCCCTGCACCGATTATTGCACCCAAGGATACTGCCGTAGCAACTTTAACGCTTATCTTCTGCTCAGCCAATATAGCACCACGATTAAGTGCAGGGAGGGAGATTTGAACTCCCGAACCCGCTAAGGGACGAGGCCCTGAACCTCGCACATTTGACCTGGCTTTGCTATCCCTGCATTATTTACTTTTATAAATTTAAATCTTAAAATAATAAACTTTTGTTTATTCTTTGCTATTTACTGTGCATTATTTTATTTTTTAGCTATTGCAATACTTAAAGGTGTGCATGTGGCAAAAAACATTGCATAGATACAAGCAATTGTGCGCAGATTTAGTACGGGAAAATGCATTAAGCTTATAATTTTTTATTCTAATTTATACTAACTTATATGGAAAGGCAGATTACGTGTATGAATTTGAAAACAATGATAAATGGAATGATTTTTGGATCAAAAACAAGACTTTTGCGTTTGATAGAAAAAATAAAACAAAGCCAATGTTCGTAATAGATACGCCACCACCAAATACATCAGGGGGCTTGCATATGGGCCATGTCTATTGGGTATGTTATGTAGATTTTTTGGCTAGATACAAGCATATGAAAGGCTTCAATGTTTTTTATCCACAAGGATGGGATACGCAGGGATTCCCTACAGAGATACAGGTTGAAAAAAGATATGGAAAAGACCTGCCAAGGGCAGAGTTTTATGAAAAATGCAAAGAATTTGCAACAGAAGATATTAAAATACTTAAAGATGGAATGAGAAGGCTTGGAGCAAGCTTTGACGAGTCCTTAGAATACATAACCATGTCAGACAGTTATAGAGCAAAGATACAGCTCTCTCTTATATTAATGTATGAAAAATCCTTAGTATATCGTGCCAAGCACCCGGTGGAATGGTGCCCTCACTGCAAATCCTCGGTAGCAAGGGAAGAACTGGATGACATAGAGCTTAAAACAACCCTAAACACAGTGGAATTTGACATAGTTAATGGAAACAAAAGCATAGAAATAGCAACGACAAGGCCGGAGCTTATGCATGCTTGCGTTGCAATAGCTGTAAATCCTGAAGATAAAAGGTACAAGGAATTTATAGGCAAAAGCGCAATAGTACCAATTTTCAACAGCATTGTTCCTATAATAGAAGATGAACAGATAGACATGGAATTCGGAACTGGCGCAGAGATGATCTGCACTTTCGGGGACAAGACAGATGTAATAATGTATTACAAGCACAAGCTTGATATAAAAGAGGCTCTTGATGAGGATGGCAGGCTTATAAACGCAGGAGAATATACTGGCTTGGATACCACGACCGCAAAGGAAAAAATCCTCAGCAAGCTTGCTGAAATGAAGAAGCTCAAAAGCTCAAAGAGCATGACACATACTGTAAGAGTTCACCACCATTGCGGAACCCCAATAGAGCTTCTTTCTGAATACCAGTGGTTTATAAAAACTAAGGAAAATGTAGAAAAGATAAGAGAGGTAGCAGAAAGCATTAATTGGATACCTAGAAACGAGATACAAAGGCTTTATGATTGGATTAATTATATAGACTGGGATTGGAATATTTCGAGGAAAAGGGTTTTTGGAACCCCAATTCCGTTTTGGTACTGTCAAGACTGTGGCAACATAATACCTGCAAAAAAAGAGGATTTGCCTTTGGATCCAACATCTAGAGAACCGCCTGTCAAAAAATGCCCAAAGTGCGGATCTGAGAACATAATAGGGGAATCAGATACTTGCGATGTCTGGGTAGACTCCTCTATAACGCCGTTGATAATAAGCGGCTGGCCTGATGATAAAAAGCTGATGGCAAGGGCATTTCCAGCAGACATAAGAATGCAAGGAAAAGATATAATAAGGACATGGGCGTTTTATACGATATTTAGGACAAGCATCTTGGGCGAAAACAAGCCTTTTGAAAATCTCCTCATAAACGGGATGATACTTGGTCCTGATGGAAGGGAGATGCACAAAAGCCTCGGCAATGCGATATCAATAGAAAGCTTGCTTGACAAATATCCAATAGATGCAATAAGGCTATGGGTTGCCCTAAGCGGCACAGTAAATATGGACAAGGTTTTCTCTTACAAAGACATAGATTTTGCAACAAAATTCCTTATTAAGTTATGGAATTCTGTAAATATAGTAAAAATGGCGCAAAAAGATATCAAAATAAAAGAGCCACCACATGAATCTTTTGGGGTTTTTGACATATGGATAATGAATAGGCTAAACAGCATAATAAAAGAAGTAAATAAAGGGTATGAATCCTTTGCTGTCAACGAGGCTATGCTTAAAGCAGTAAACTTCTACTGGCATGAATTCTGCGACTACTACCTGGAAGAGATAAAGTACAGGATAAATTCTGATAATGAAAAAAGCAAAGAAGCCGCAGCATTTACCTCAAAACACGTCCTTCTATCCCTGCTTAAGCTTTTTGCTCCGGTCATACCATACATATCTGAAGAGATATACGCCATGTTTAATGAGGATAAAAAGAGTATATTCGAGCAGCCGCTACCGGAATACGTAGAGGAACTGCCTGGCATTTCATATGCAATAAATGGGGTAGTGTTTAAAAGCAGCCTTGTTGATGTTCCATATGAGGATATAGGGGCCCTGCTTAACAAAGTAATAGCTGAAGTAAGACAAGCAAAGGCGCGAAACAGAAAATCTTTAAATCTTAAAATAAAAGCAATTAATATAAATATTCCATCAGAATATTATATATCTGCAAAATATGCTGCCCCTGAACTTGAAAAAATATGCAATGCAGAGGAGGTAAATATAGAAGCAGGGGAATTTAAAGTTGAAGTTGTATTCTGATCTGGCAGATCTGGATAATAACAAAATTTACAAAAGCTTTGCAAAACTATAACAATATCATGTTTATAAATAATTATAGCAGGTTATAAAATGGCTAGAATGCATAGTGGCAAACATGGCAAGTCAAAGTCAAGGAAGCCAATAATTGATAAGAATGCTCAAGCAAATCCCGAAATAACAAAAGAGCAAATTATAAACGAGATTATTGCTTATGCAAAGCAGGGCATACCTCCTGCGCTAATAGGCGAAAACCTTAAAAAGGAGTATGCAGGAAAGAATGTGCCGTATCTAAGGTACTTTTTAGGCAAGAAGCTGGGAAAAGTGCTGGAGGAAAATAACCTTTGGCCTGAAATACCTCCGGATCTGCTTGACTTAATAAAAAAAGCAGTAAATATACGTGCCCATCTTGAAAAAAACAAGCAGGACCAGAGGAACAAGCTCAACCTGAAAAGAATAGAAGCAAAAATATGGAGGCTTACTAAATATTACACAAGGACAGGCAAGCTTGAAACAACATGGAGGTATAATCCAGAGCAGGCAGCTCTTCTTATAAAA
Source organism: Candidatus Micrarchaeia archaeon (assembly GCA_049967695.1). Lineage (GTDB taxonomy): Archaea > Micrarchaeota > Micrarchaeia > Micrarchaeales > Micrarchaeaceae > JBMFSF01. Next base: position 25,827 of record JBMFSF010000005.1, on the reverse strand, counting down.
AACAATAGTTGATGTGATTAGATGCCAATAGAAAGGAAATCTGATAAATTCAAACTTAAAAAATGGTTTGTCGTGTATGCACCAGATATATTTAACAAGGCAATGATATGCGAGATACCCGCAGCTAGCGAAAAGGCAGTAAAAGATAGAAATGTAGTAATAAGTTTAGATGCTTTAACCCATAATCCATCAAACATGAATATGAATATAAAACTAAAAATCAACAATGCAGAGAATGGTGCAGCATACACAAGCATAAAAAGCATAGAGATGCTGTACAGTTATATACGATCTTTGATACACAGGCACAAAAGCTTGGTCAATGTATATGTGCCAATAGCTACAAAGGACAACAAGAACATAGTTGTAAAGCTTATTATTATAACACGCAGCAAGGTTGTGCATTCTAAGCTTGTGGATATGAGGAAGAAATCAGAAGCCTTTATAAAAGAAAAAGTGCCTGCACTCCCATTTGACGAATTTGTCAAAGCAGTCATAGATAAAAGATTCCAGAACGAGCTAGCAAGCATAATAAAGCCCATAGCAGCAGTAAGCACAGTAGAAATGAAAAAGCTAGAAATAAAGCAGTAATAATATTTTTCTTTTCCTTTGCGCTCTTGGCTAGAGTGCAATTTGCTTCTATTTCTTCGTATCTGTTGATCTTTATATAGAGCACGCAATACATACCAAATATGCATTGACAAAATATAACAAATACTGCAGTAGTTAGTCAAAGTATATTAGGATAGTGCCTAATTTGGTGTATGCAAGAATAAGCAAGCAGATAATTGCCAAGATTATGTAATAGCTTTATCTACTTTGTCGTCAGCATACACATATAAACCCAAAAAAATAATAAAAATTAAATGCTATTCGCATTTAGTGTAGCCGCAAACCTTGCAGATATAGCAACCATTTTCGTTGACTAGGGTATCGTTGTGGCAGATCGGGCATTCGCTCAATCCTGGCTGGTTTTCTGGATCTGCATTCGTTTGTGATTTAACACCTGATGCCTGGCTGTTTGCTGAATCTGCTTGCGAACTTTCTGGCTGTGTGGATTTTTTGATTTCCTCAGTTTTGAGAAGGGGCTTTTGTAGCCCAAAATTCCCTGCTTCCATACCTATTTTTCTCATTTCAAGTATTTTTTCTATAGCTTTAGCTATCGCATCAGGCACACTATAGACCCTTAAGCCATCACCTACCCACAAGACATAGCTCGAGCGTATACCTTCAAGGCTTTTGACTACGTCATTTATATCTCCACCTATCTGCAGGTATTTGCTTATCAGCCTGCCTATTGCTTCACAATAGCTTTTTTCTTCAGATCCTGCCTTGCCCAAATCTGCGAATACTTCTCTTATATTGTTAGACTCGTCAAAATTTGCTGTTACGTATAGCGGGCCCTGCTGCACGCTTATCTTTACTGTGCTGCCTGATAAAAGCTGTGGGCGCTCCCAGCGCTTAGGAATTTGCTTCTGATTTTCTTGCTTCTGATTTTCTTCTGGCTTCTCCTCCTTTATTAATATGCCCTCCCTGGAGCCTTCCCTGTAAACAGTAATCCCTTTGCAACCCTGTTTCCAAGCCTGCATATATATCTTACCTACTTCTTCTGTTGTAGCTTCTCTTGGAAGATTTACTGTTGAGGAAATAGCACTATCCACATGCTTCTGAATAGTTGCTTGCATTCTTACCCTAAACTCTGGATTTATGCTATACGCAGCCACAAAAAAACTGGGCAGCTGAGATTCGTCCTTTATGTTGTTCATTTCCATATACTTCATAGCAAGTGGATGGTAGACTTTGAAAAGCTTTTGGCTCAATGATTCAGACCTTCTTGTATAGCTGAATGCAAATATAGGCTCTATGCCACTAGATGTTCCTGCGATTACAGAACCACTACCTACTGGCGGCAGGGTAAGTATTGCGCTGTTCCTTAGCCCATATTTCTTTATGCCATTCCTTATCTCTTCGTTAAGCGTCTTTACAAAAGGCATTGAGAGGTGCTTGTCTACATCAAAAGCAAGAAAGCTTCCTTTCTCTTTTGCAAGTTCTATACTCTGCAGGTATGCTTCGTTCTTGATGAATTCGAAAAGTTTGTCTGTGAATTCTATGGCTTCATTGCTATCATATTTGATCTTGAGCTTGCATAGCATATCTGCAAAGCCTGTAACTCCCAAGCCGATGCGCCTGCTGTTCCTGGCTGCATCAGCCTGCTCCTTTAGCGGATGCTTGTCCATATTGTATTCAAGAACATCATCAAGGAACCTTACTGCATCTCTCACTACCTCTTTTAGCAATTCCCAATCTATAGATGCATTATCAGTAAATTCATTCTTTACAAATGCAGATAGGTTTATGCTCCCAAGATCGCATGCACCATAAGCCTGCAAAGGCTGCTCAGAGCAAGGGTTGGTAGTAATAATCTCCATGCCATTATATTCGGTTGGGGAATTCCTTTTCATAGTATCCCAGAATATAATTCCAGGTTCTGCCCAATCCCTGGCAGATTTTATAAGTTCATTCCATAGGTCTCTAGCTTTAATGGTCTTTCTTATATTTCCTGCCTCCTTGCTTTCGAAATGCAGCTCAAAGTCTGAATCATTTTCTACGGCATGCATAAATTCGTCTGAAACCTTGACGCTTATATTAGCATACCTTACGCTTTGAAGATCTCTCTTCACCTTTATAAAATCGAAAATGTCAGGATGGCTTACGTCAAGGGTAATCATTAGCGCGCCTCTCCTGCCCTGCTGGCCTATCGTATGAGTGGTTTCGCTCATTATTTCCATAAATGATACGGCACCTGTTGATACAAGAGCAGAGTTGTGGACAATGGCCCCTTTTGGCCTGAGCACGCTTATATCTCCGCCAACGCCACCACCATAGCTGTAAGTCCTTGCAGCCTGCTTGCACCAATCAAATATCGCTTCTATTGAATCCTCTTTTATCGGTATTACATAACAGTTAAGAAGCGTGACTCTCCTGACTTTCTGGCCAGTGCCAAACATTATCCTGCCGCCAGGAACAAATTTGAAGCCTTCCATTATCGAATAAAATCTGCTGGACCATTCTCCAGGATTTTTTTCTGTCGATGCTATTTCATTGGCTATTCTGTGCCACATCTCTTCAGGCGTCTTTTCAAGCACCTCTCCATTTATGCTGCGCATCGCGTATTTCTCATAAAATACCCTTGCCCTTATCTCGTCATTTTGGAAGGCTTTCAAAGTTTCTTCAGGTATGCTCTTTTTTACATCCTCTCCCCCATCGTTCATTCACAACACCTCGATTAAGCATTATTTCTGTTCTTTTTTATTTCTTTTACAATCTTTATGAACTCCTCCGGCCTGTCTATAGACAAATATACGCTGGCGAACCTTACATAAGCTACAGCATCCAGCTTAAGGAGCTCGTCCATTACAAAATCGCCAACTTGTTTTGAGGGTATTTCGTTCTTGCCCAGCTTCTTAAGCTTTTGCTCGACCCTGTCTGTTATTGCCTCTATATCCGCACGGCTTATTGACCTTTTCTCGCAAGCTTTCATCAGCCCCTCAAGTATCTTATTCCTATCAAATATCTCCCTGCGCCCATCTTTCTTTATTATAGTAATCATTCCTGTCCTTATGTTTTCATAAGTCGTAAACCGCTCCCCACAACTAAGGCAAACTCTTCTCCTCCTTATGCTCAACCCATCATTGCTCTCTCTGGAATTTATGACTTTTGTATGCGGATGGCCACAGTACGGGCATTTCATCAGATTACCCTCCTATAATATACAACATATTGTATATGAATGCATACCATAACATAAGTAGTATGCAATACAAACCATATTAGAATCTTTTAAACTATATAAAAAGGTTATTCGCAATTAGCATGAATAAAAATAAAGCATTGTTACAAAAATGTTACAAAAATTAAAGTCTTATTTATATTGTTTGCTATTTGAAAGAGAAGCAGCACGGCAAAGCAATAAATGCCAAGAAAGGAGCAGAAGAATTATCTTACAACTTCAAGAATTTCCTCGTTCTCGGATTTGAAAAATTCTTCATTTAGGCGCTTCCACGCCTTTATATATATGCTATATTCTTTGTGGGTGACATTGAAAAAAAGCCATGTATTAAAAGCAGAATAGCTCAGCCCCGAATTTACAAGCTCTTTGATATCCCTTACCTCTATTTTCTGCCAGTTTTTGGTTGCAGCCATCATATATTCATCTTTTATCTCGTTTTTGTCAAATTCAAGCGTGCCTTCAACCACAGTCTGGTGTGTTTTCCATGAAAAATTTGATGAAAAAGCCGCAACTATTACTGCACCTGCTTTGAGGGTTTTATAGTCTGCGTCCCAATATCCAGCATTATTGTATTTCTGGCATTTTCCGCGTACAGAGGAAAGCTGCAAACCTAATTTGTGCACGTTATATACAAAAAGTTCATATTTTGACATATTGCCTTTAGTTGGCATCCCATTGCCCCTTCCACCATATACATATATATTAATTATCGGCAAAATATAAAAATATTAAGAATCCTTTATTATATGCGGAGCATATGCGAAGCAGGATAAAAAGGTGGCTGAATGAAACTGTTTAACTTTGGTAATAAGGAAAACAAAAATGAGGTAGTTTTACCGTATCAGATACGTACTGAATTTATACCATACCATTTGTATTCGAACAGGAAGGATTCTGCTACGCTTTTTATAAGAGTAAAAAATCTTCAAAAGGAGCCCGCACTTACTTCTATCTCTTTTAAGGTGCCAAAGCAGCTTAATATAGGCAAGTCGGGCTTGGAAAAGCAGATAGACTTAAAACTAGGGGAGCTGCGCCCCGATGAGGAAAAGGAGGTTAAACTCGAAATATTCCCAACAGCTATAACAGATGCAGGAGATTATACCTCCATGCTATATGTGATGTCCCATTATAGATCTTATTCTTATGTAATAACATCAATGAAAAAAGAGATTATAATACACGTAGTTTAAATATATAAAAACAGCATAGAAGTATAAGGACAAAACAACAAGATCAGATTTCAGTACCGGATGTTATATCAGAGATTTTCTCGAGCATTTCAGCAACAACATTCCCTTTTTCTGTTAGCCTCACTATTTTTACCCTGCCATGCTTTTCAGCAGTTATAAGGCCGAGCCTTTCACATTTGGAAAGCATGCTGCTCACATGTACGTATGTAGCATCAGAAGCTTTGGCAAGTGCGGATATAGACATTTCTTGCTTTTTATTTTTGAGGGCGCTTAGAATTCTTGCTTGCTTTTCTTTAAGGAATATGCTGTTGTTCATCATACAATCCTTTTTTTGAAAGATATATTAACCTTTTTCATAAGAGGGTATTGAAGCTTCAACTTGTAGGTTTTTTCCTGGAAAAACTTTTTCTTGCAAAAAATTTGCCTGTTTATTTATAGGTTAGTTTTTGCAGATTAAAATTTTAATGAAGAAGGCTTTAAAAGCCATATTAATTCTAACAATTGTGAAGGATTTGTATGTGAAGCCCAGCATAATATATATAGTTTTATTAAGTTTATTTGGCATATATAATGTAAGGGATGATAATATTTATAAAAGCAAATACAAAAGCAAGCAAGCGTTTGCTATGTTGTGCATAGGGATGGGGCTGCTGCTTATATTTACGGCGATTATATTTGGAATTAGCATAATGGTTTCGTTATTTAAAAATGTCCCTCTAAAAGATTTCAATTCCATTAATATAATTACTTACAGCTTGTTTGCAAGGTTCATAGTGCCGCTTATAGGAGGCTTCCTGCTAGTGCTTGCAGGAGTATTCATGATAAACTTGCAAGAGAGCAGTGCTATTGCAAAACGGCAAAAACCTAAAAAGCAGCAGGTTAACGGGCTGCCTATAGCAATAAGCAGATATTTTAATAAAGATGAACAGAGGATTTTGGAGCTTGTAAAGTCGCACAAAGAAGGCATGCTTCAGTCTGATATAGTAGCTATAACAGGGTATTCCAAGGTAAAAGTGCATAGGGTAATATCAATGCTCGAAGCTAAGGACATGATAGTAAAATCCAGATTCGGGATAACAAATAAAATATTTTACAAAGATCAGAACTTCGGCAGCAGGTAAGCATAAGCAATTGCTATAGGAATTTCGTAAAAGTATACTGCAACAAAATAAGTAACAATATTGACACATAAATTTAAAGCATTTTGCATACAATAATATTATGGTTATTAAGCGACCAGGTGCATAAAATGGTAAAATATATAATTGCAAGACAGATTGTTGGGAAAAAAGTAGTGACAAGCGACGGATTTGATATTGGAAGGCTATTTGATGCTGATATAAGCGAGACAACAGGTAAAATAAATTATTTGCTTGTTGAAATAAATCCAGATAGCAGTTTTGCAAACAAACTTAAAAATGAAAACAACCAGGTAAAAATACCGTATAGCGCGCTAGTTGCTGCAAACGATTTTGTGGTTGTAGACAGAAAGGAGCTTTCTTAAATTTAATATGAGGTAATGCTTTCGTCCCTCTTTTAGAGGGTCGAGAGTTATTACATTCTTGACAAATCTAATTCTTTTATGTTAGTTTTGCTTTAAATTTAAGCAAACACGATCAAATGCCGAATTTATAAATTATAACTGCTTTAAATGCTATAATGAGAAAAGAAAGAGAAAAACCTCAATATAAAATACAAAAAAATAAAAACACACAAAGCAAATAGTATAAAGTGAGTCAATGCAGATAGATTTAACGTTAGATGTTTCAGCAGAAGTCAATGCATCAATGAAAAAAATGATAAATTTTATAAGTTCTTTTAAAGAAAGCGATTTTATAGTAAAGGATCTGGCAGATCCATCTACACACCTACTTATAAATCACGGCAAAATGCTAAGGCCTCTGCTTACATTTATAAATGCAGAATCACTTTTGAAAGATACAGATGAATTTATAGATATTGCCGCGGCAGAGGAGCTTTTGCATGTGGCTTCATTAATACACGATGATATAATAGATGATGATAGTACAAGGCATGGTGTGGAAACAGTGCATAAAAAATATGATAAGAATATGGCAATCCTTGCAGGGGACGCATTAATATCAAAAGCAATATCTTTAGCAAGCAGTTATGGAATAGATACCGTAAAAGTATTTGCAGAAAACGCATTAAAAATGTGTGCAGGCGAGGTAATTGATATAAACCAAAATTCAAGCAACAGAGGGATAGAGAATTATCTCAAGGTTGCGGAACTCAAAACCGGCTCGCTTATGGGCGTATCTTGTGCAATGCCTGCATTGTATCCTTCAAAAGACGAAAACATATACAACAAACTTTATGAAATAGGAATAAATCTTGGTAAGGCATTCCAGATAAGGGATGATTTTATAGATATGCAGAATCTAGACAAAAACAACGGCAGCCAAAAGAAGGACCCTGACCTGAATGTCATAGACATAATGATGAAAGAAGGAATTGAAAAAAATGCTGCAATAGAAAAAGTAACAAAAATGAACAGGGAGTTCATATCAAATGCAAAAAATATTATTGAAAGCATAAGGAATTTTAATTTTGAAAGCCTTAAAAAGGTTGCTGATATGCTCGCTATTACAAATAGCTAAAATAAGCAGATATTTACTATTTTTTTAATTTTCATGGCAGGGCATTCTTCATATGTAAGGTATAAGCATATTGCGCCATAACTCGGCATATTTTGCAACTATGCTTTTGTGCAAATTATCTTTTGTTTACCTTTTTTGGGCAGTTAGCTCATGCAAGCAGAAATTGTTTATCCGCTAATCTTTTAACGCAATTATAACATAAGCAACATGGAAAGCCAGATATTTTAAATAAATGCTGGAAAAACCTGCTTTTTTAATATCATTGCAAAGAGCATGAGGATTAAAAGAATCCATGGTAGCAAAAAGCCAATTATATGCCTTCTTGTTTATAAGCATGCCTATGGGTTTTAACAGTCTAGAATAAACAACATATATGCTTTTGTATATATACTTTTTAGGTTTAGACATTTCCAGAACTACTAAAGCACCACCATTTCTTAAAACTCTGTAAGACTCTGTCGCAAACTTTTTGGTATCTACAAAATTCCTAACTGCCAAGCCGCTTATAACAAGATCAAACTGCTTATCTTTAAATGGAATATCTAAGGCATTGCCATTTATAAAATGAAGCTTCACCCCACTCTTTTCTGCCTTTCGTCTTGCAATATTGAGCATATTGGCGCTAAAATCTAGGGCATAGATGCTTGCTTTAATCCTGTTTTTACATGCCTCCTTTGCAAAGATTATTGAAAAATCGCAAGTCCCTGCGCCCAAATCTAGCACGTCAATTTTTTTATACCCTAACTTTTTGCATAACAGCACTGCGGCCTTTGCAGCATCTTTTCTCCATTTTATGTCAAAACCAAAGCTAAAAAAGTGGGTCACCAAGTCATAGTAACGGTATACTCTAGAAAAGATTTGGTACGCAGTCTTGTTCATTTTATTACTTCATAGGCATTACTGGCTATCTTGTTTGTTTTGCGACAAGCCCAAAAGGTAAAGTTCTGAAGCCATCTTTCTCTCTGAAATAGAATGGAGCAAAAGCTTGCCGCTGCCTTCAAAAGAGGCAAGGAAAAGCCCCACCCCTCCAAACATTGCGGTCCTTATGTTGTCAACAAATTTTATATTGAATTTAAGACCAGAGCTAAAACCTGCAATATGGCCAGGATCAACTTCCATAGGCGTTGTTGGATTAATATCATATTCTATCGGATCCCCAACTATGTGCATAAATAATATGCCAGGACCGGTGTATTTCTGCAGCACCAAACCTGCACCTCCAAAAAACGCTGCACCCAAGCTAACAGTCTGTATAGTAAATTGCAATGATGAAGTTGCAGCAAGAAAAGCGTTGTCCTCTATTGAGAATGTCTCATTTTCTTCCAATTCTATCGCCAGTATTTTGCCAGGAATTGAGGAGCCAATGGAGAGCTTTGCCTGTGGGCTGTTTGATCTGAAAACTGTAAGAAGGGCAGTAGCACCTGTTGCCTTCCTCTCTATTGCCTTGAATAAACCCCCAGTCATTCTCGGAGTCATTGTTATACTACTAGCCTTATTTATAAGATGCCCGGAATCTGCATACACTTCTTCTCCAGCATCCAAGTAGATATTAAGAGACTGCATATTGTTTCCTACAATTTCATATTTCGTGTTATCACCTAGAAATAAATCAATATTATATTAATATTAAACTATAAAATATGTATGATAAAAATGATAAGCCTATCAAAATTGAAAAAGGTAAAAGGTACAATAAAAGCACAGCCTTCGGATTTTATTGTGAAGGAGATAACCTTAAATGGAATAGTATTAGAGCTTGACAAGAATTACTCCAATGCAGATTTGGGCTTGGAAAGCAAGGAGGGAAAATTCGTAATTTTTGTAATGCAAAAAGAAAATTGGAATACTATACAAGCATTGAGGGAGATAGCAAAAGCACAAGGTAGAGGCATAAAATCTGTAGGGTTTGCTGGTACAAAGGACAGAAGAACAGTATCTGTGCAGCTTTGCAGCATTTTTGGTGCAAGCCCAGAGAAAATTCTTTCAACCCATATAAAGGACATAAAAATAAACGGAGCATGGCCTTCTGATAAGGAGGTTAAGATGGGAGATCTTTTAGGAAACAGATTTGCAATATCTGTAAATACGGATATTAAAAATTCTTATATAGAAAATGTTTTGACAGATCTGAAAGGATTTTTCCCTAACTATTTTGGGGCCCAGAGATTTGGAACCAGAAACAATAACATAGATGTCGGGATAAAACTGCTAAAGCAGGATTATGAAGGAGCAGTTAGGGAATTCCTCACAAACACTACAAATGAACACAATTTAGACGCAATAGAAGCAAGGGAAAGGCTTAGCAACGAATGGAATTTTTCAAAAGCACTAGAATACTTTCCAAAATACCTTAAATATGAAAGAATGATAATAAATTACCTCTCAAAATATCCTCGCAATTATGCAAACGCAATCCTGAAACTGCCTCGCTCACTATCACTTATGTTTATACATTCCGTAGAGAGCTACATATTTAACAGGGAGCTTGAGATTCTTTTGGAAAATAGTCACATTATGCCCCAAAAAGGGGATAAAGTATGCGGCAAAAACAGCTATGGCTTTCCAAACTTGTCAGATATAAAGATTTTATCAGAATCTGACAAGCTAGAAGATTTTTTTCTTGTTGGCAATATCGTAGGATATGATACGAAAAGCATTACAGATACTGAGAAGAGTATAATGGAGGAATTGGATATAAATGAGGAAATGTTCAAGCTTAAAGGGATACCCCCACTCAGCTGCAAAGGCTCGCACCGCGTGCTTTTTGCACCTTTTAAGGATTTTGCATATGAAGAGGCGAGTTCCAGATTCTCCTTTTCGCTTCCTGCTGGCGCCTATGCCACTGTACTCCTGAACGAGTTCATAGAAGAATAATTGCTTATAGCTTCATGCTTATTGCTTGTTTTATGCTTGCAGGATAAGATGTGCAGAATGCTAAATCTTATCAAGCCGTGCGTAAAGCTCGTCTAGTTTTAGCTTGGTTGTCAGCAGAGGTATATGCTCTATCTGCGCTATTTTAATTGCGAGCCTATCTATGCTTGAAAGATTGTGTATTACAACAACTTTGGGCTTTATCGGAGCAACTCTTATTACAACCATAGGAGATCTTCCTGTAGATACGTTCTCAAATATGAACGCTCTCTCTGTAGTAGAGCCAAAAAGGGTAGGATATTGAGAAGGCTCCATATTAAGTATTACCTTTAGACTGTCAAGCTCTGTGTAGCCAAATAATTTTATGCTGTCTATATAGCCTGGATTTACTATTATCTTGCCCTCTATTATCCTATTGAAATCAGTACCTGAGATAGGAATTGAGAAATCATGTATCCTATAAAAGTCTTCTTTTGATCTTGGTAATGAAAACTTTACAAGGCTTTGCGATACTGCTCCTCCTTTCTCATTGTCCAAAGTAAAAAGTATATTTACAAATCTCTTTATTACTCCAACGCCTGGGCTCTGCCTGCGATTGCTTTCGTAGTCGCTTATGGTAGAAGCAGAGATCTTAAGCCTTTTTGCTAGCTCTACCTGGCTTATGCCAAAGAATTCACGCCATTTTTTCATGGAGCTGCCAGGACTATCTGCAAGTGCTATCTCTCCTGCAATTTTTTCCTTTATTTCAATCTCTTCATCATCCGTAGAGATTACCTGCTTCTCCTCCTTTTAAGGGATTTTGCTTTCTTATTACGGCTCTTCTGGGCTGCAGCTACACCTGATTTCGCATTATATGTCCCAACATTTTTATAAAGCTGGTCTATATATTCCTGCGAAATGGGCTGTAGTTGTTGGTTTTTCTTTACAAGGCCGTATATTGCAATACCCAAGCCTATTATAAACAAAACCCAAAAAACAGCGCTTGAAGCATATAGCATGTTGCTAGTGCTTGAAATATAAGAAGAGAACATGGGTGTAACTATATAATATACAAGCTCTGTAATTACGTTGCTGCTGTTTTTTGATGCGTTTGCGTCATCTACTACAAAGTAGTATGTGCCTGCGCTTACTATATTGTTGGATGCATTTGCATATGCTTGAGGCAGATATGAGCTGCTTTGACTTGGATAGTATGCTGCCTTTTGGTTTACAAAAACAAATATTGCACCACTTCTATATGCTGATGCGGCTGTTTTATTTGATGATTCCCATTTTTGGAATGCTGAAGAATTGAAAAGGAAATAGCTCACAGAACGGTTTGAACCTATCACAACATTAAGGGGGCCAGTTTCATTTATAGATATCGGAGTAATTGAAATACCATCTGCAGTTGTATTTATAGCAAGCTTGTGGGTTAACTCTAATAGATTAGAATCGTAGCTTTTGGATATTGAAGGAGCAGATATAAAGAGCGTTACAAACGCACCAACAATAAGTATAATACCGATAAAGACTAGTTTCTTTATCATGCTATCATACGTTATTTGTCATTCATGTTTAATAAACTTGCCGTAATTTATGGCCTTTAACATTGGTGCAGCAGAGTGCATTAAAAAAATAAAAGAAGTTATTCCATAAATTGCGCTGCTGTTGGAGGTTCTGGGTTTTGGCCTTTCCTCTGCCTTATCTGACGAACAATGTTGTCCTGCAGATTCGAAGGAAGCTTTTCATAACCTGCAAACTCTGTATACCATATTGCTCTGCCCTGCGTCAATCCCCTTATTTCGTTTGAAAACTCCTTTATTACTTCGGCAACAGGCATCTTTGCCAGTATGTTGACTTGCTCTTTTTCCTGGTCTATATTAAGGATCTGGCCACGCTTACCTTGGAGCATGCTTACAACATTAGAAAGGTATTCTTGTGGTATATTTATCGTAAAGTTCTGCTTTGGTTCAAGGAGCACAACCCCAGCAGTAAGCATGCCTGCATATATAGCCCTTCTTATTGCAGGAATTATCTGTGCAGGACCTCTGTGCACAGGATCTTCGTGAATAGTTGCATCTACTATTTTAACAAGGACCCCTGTACATTTTTCTCTTGCAAGAGGACCATCTTTTACTGCATTTTCAAAGCCTTCTATGAGCAGCTCCATTACCTCGTTCATGTATTGAACTCCTTTTGATACATCGGCCATGATGCAGTTGTTCATTACATCAACTACCCCTCTTGCGACCTCTCTAGGTAAGCCGGCAGCCACCAAGGGCTCAAGATTGCTCTTTGCCTTTGATGAACCTTCTTTTATCTTACCTTCGTCTATCGCTTGTACTACTCCTGGAGGCAACGGTTCCACAGTAACATAAAATCTTGAATGCCTATTAGGAGATTTGCCCTCTATTGGGCCTGCCTGCTTTTCTATTGTCTCTTCATATACGACAATAGGCTCACTGGATATTATTGATATGCCAAAATCATCCTTTAGCTTTGTCTCTATTATCTCCAGCTGCAACTCCCCCATGCCTGCAACCAGAAGCTCCCCAGTCTCTTGATTTATTTCTATATTTATTGTAGGATCTTCCTTTGAAAGCTCGTAAAGCGCTTCTATAAGCTTAGTTCTATCTCTAGAATCTTTTGGCTCTATTGCTTTTGTTACAACAGGCTTGGAATAATGCACAATCTGTTCGAACGGCTCTATCGGCTCCTCACTTATAGTATCTCCTATTGAAATATCTTTTAAACCCACAAGAGCTACGATATTGCCTGCAGTAACTTCATCTACTGTAATTCGATCTTTTGCCATGTAGATGCCGACCTGTTGTATCTTTTGCGGCTTGTCCTTCCCTGATATATATACTTCCAGCCCTTTCCTTACCACGCCTGAGAAAACCCTGCCTACAGCTACCTCTCCGCTCTGCTTATCATAGGAAATTCTAAAGACAACCATGGCTGCTTTTGCGTTCTTATCAGCAGTAAGCATTGCTTTGCCTGTACCTGTTGTCACATCGCCATGCCATATATGGGGTATTCTATATTGCTGAGCAACATCCGGAGATGGAAGATGCTGCACTATCATTGCAAGTATCGCATCTTCTATTGGTGCTATCTCTCTCAATTTGTCAAGGTTGCCCTCTGCAGTATACTTGAACACCTCCTTGAATGAGGATTTATGCTTCTGCAGTATATATTTGGATATCGCCCATCTTTCATACGCAGAACCCATGCTGACGCTTCCATCCTCAACGCTGACTTTCCACTTGCCGCTAAATTCTGGCGGGGAATATTTTTCTATAAGTTTATTTACCTCATTTATGAGAAGTGCAAGCCTCTCTTGCGTTTGTTCCGGTGTAAGCTTCAACTCTGTAAGAAGCCTGTCGACTTTGTTTATGAAAAGAACAGGCTTTGCCTTTTCATGCAAGGCTTGCCTCAATACTGTTTCAGTCTGGGGCATTATCATTTCTACAGGATCAACAACCAAGATAACCCCATCAACCGCCCTCATTGATCTTGTTACGAAACCGCTAAAGTCTACGTGGCCTGGAGTATCTATTATGTTGATTATGTATTCCTTGCCTTCATAATCGAATCCCAACGAAATGTTTGCAGATTTTATAGTCATTCTTCTATCCTTTTCTATTGCTTCGTAGTTTGTATAAAGCACATCACCAGATACTGCTTTTGATATAAGACCTGCTTTTACCAGCAGCGTATCTGTAAGGGTTGTCTTACCATGGTGAACGTGGGCTACTATTCCAACGTTTCTTATTGCATGGATGTCACTCATTAATTTTGAGATCTCTTCTACCATATACTCCTTTCTTACCATAAAAACACTTCTTAGAATTTTAATTATCTGCTATCACTTTGCGCTTCTCGCCATTCTCTCAATTTCGTTCTTGCGCTTTATGGAATAGCTATTTGGATCATTATTAGCTGCCATAACAAGTTCTTCGGCAAGTGCTTCCACTATGCTCTTTTTGTTCTTGAATGCAGAGGTTATTACTGCTATTGCTATGTTCCTCAATGCAATATCCAACCTCCTGTTGGCACTTATATCTACTGCTACATTAGATATTATCCCTCCATATCTGACTCTTGTAGTATCTTCTATCGGTGCACTGTTTTCTATAGCGTTTATATAAACTTGAAGAGGATTCTGCTTTGTCTTTTTGTTTATTATGTCAAACGCTTCCTCAACTATTTTCATTGTCTTAAGCTTCTTTCCTTGCAGCCTTCCTTCTGTCCTTATTATATGGCCACCGATTTTGCTTCCAGTACCGCCGCGCATCAGCGAGTTCTCCAGCCTTTCAACTATGTTTATGTTACTCTTCGAAAATGGATATTGGCTGTGCTTCCTGAATGTTATCGGATATGGCAGCCTGCTTAAGTTTATATAGTTCTTGAGGCTCAGATCATTCACTGTAACATCATAAGAATACTTGTTGAAGAGCAGTATTTTATCGCTTTCCAGAGAGGCACCCGAATCTAGAGTAGAGATAGAACTTGCTGGCTGATGTAGCTCTGCGCTCTTCTCTTCTATATTACTGTTTAAAATGTTAACACTATTTTGAGAAGAAGCAGCTGCATCTTCCCTTTTTGACTCATTAACAGTTTTTTGCATATCATTATTATTGTCCATCTTATCACATTATTATCTTTTTGGCTTTTCTTTCTTGCCAGATCTTACAAGCCATAGATTAACGCCATTTACCTCGACAACCTTGTACTTCATTCCTGGAATAGCACCCATCTGGCCTCTCTGAGATCCTCCGAGGCCTTCTATCGTAACTTCATCATGCTCATCTATGAAGTTTATTGAACCGTCTCCAGGAACAAAAGCACCTACAACCTTTCCATTCTTTATAAGCTGGACCTTAACGCACTTTATTTGCCCGGAATTGGGCTGCTTTTGGTCCACAGCAAACTTCTGAAGGACAAGCCCTCTTGCCCTTGGCACAGTACCTACTGGGTCATATTTCTGTTTCAGCTTCAATTTCTTTCTTTTCAGCCATTTTTTAAGCATTATTTGGTATTCCCTTTCTTTTATGAGCTTTCGTGCTGCAAATTCTCCGTTTGACAAAACACCACCGATTATTTATTAATATCATCAAGTATTGAAGAGTTGCCCTGATCTATTATTGCAAGCGCAGATACTGAATAAGGCTTGCCGCATACTGTTCCCAAGTCCATTGAATTTCCAGTATATTCCTCGACTTTTATGCCTGCTAATGTAGTATCGTGAAGTATGTCCATTTTTGTCTTTTCGTTGTTAACCGAAGAGATTATGACAAGCTTGGCTTCCCCATTTTTTATCGATTCGGTTACGCCTCTGGCTCCTATAACTACTTTGCCCGTATCTACTGCGAGCCTTATATTTGTTGCTAAATCAGCCATTTGACCACTAAACATCAGTAAATATCAGAACTAACAGGAATTCCGCAAATTTGCATGCTGCATTTATCGCAAAGAATTTCTACTTGAAAATATAAATACCTATTTATAGATATTATGTATAACTATTTATAAGAAAAATATAAAAGCATTACAGGAAAGCGCTCTGCTATTATATACTTTTGCTTCCTTATACTTTTTAATGGCAGAGCAATATTAAAATTTTACTAAAAGCAATAAAATATAAATAAAAAGGGCTGAGATTCAAGCGACCTGATGCCCGATTTACCTATGATATTTTTAATATTGTTTAATATGCTTTGGTTATACGATGCTTAAAATTTAAATCTATACCCAAATATAATATAGGATTATGTGGCTAAAAGTATCAATGAAAAAGCAAAAATGGGCTCGCGGAGAGTCGAACTCCGATCTCCAGCATGTAAGGCTTATGCACCGGATGGTTTGGCATCATACCGTTGGACCACGAGCCCATTCAAGAACAGCTACCTTTTATATTTATTGCAAAATTTATTTAACCTTTCCAATGCTTCTGCTAAAATCTCTTCCTTCGGAAGTGCAACGATCCTTATATGATCTGGCATGCCAAAACCTGATCCGCGTGTTAGCTGCACATGTTCTTCTTCAAGAAACCTCTTGACAAACTCTTTGTCTGTTTTGATTTTCAAAGCTTTTACGTCTATTTTAGGGAAGAGGTAGAATCCTGCTTGCGGGTTTACAACGCTTAAATAAGGGTTTTCTGCTAGAATCTTCATTGATGTATTTATTCTGGATTCTATTGCAGATATCATTGCTTTCAGTGCCTGCTCATGCCTATCTACATTTTTTATTGCTTCTGCAATAGCATATTGCGCAGGGGTATTTGCGGAAAGGCGCATTGCTGCTAGGTCATTAAGCCTGTATTTAAGCTCCTCTGAAAAGGAGTCTTTTCCTGGAATTATCATATATCCTATCCTATATCCTGTAGCGTTATAAACTTTTGACGCACCGTTCAGGATCATGTAAGGTACTCCATTTGCTATTTCAGACATGCTTGTAAATTTGTGGCTGCCGAGTATAATCTCGTCATATATCTCATCGCTTATGATAAATAATCCATATTCTTTTGCGAGATCCACTATCTCTTCAAGAGCGTGCCTGCTAATGATGGTACCTGTAGGGTTGTTTGGATTTGTCAAAAGCAGGTACTTTATTTTTTTCATTTTTCCTGATTTGTTTATAATACTGAGTTTTGCCTTAAGGTTTTCTATGTCTATATCCCAGTTGTTTGATTCGTCATAAAAGCCATCTATCTTCTTGCCTCCGAAGATCTGAAGATATGGAGCATAGTCTGGATAATAAGGAGAGAATAATATTGCACTGTCATTGTTATTTATAAGCGCAGCATTTAGGAACATAAGTGCTTCGGATGTGCCCTCTGTTATTATTATGTCGCTTTTGTCTATTTTTAGATTGTAGAGCCTTGCATACCTTGAAGCTATTGCATCCTTAAGCTCCGAAGCTCCAGAAGCAGAAGCGTAAGCGTTTTTCCCTTCGTCAAGAGCCTTTTTATATGCCTCTACAATGTAAGAAGGAGTTTCCAAGTATTTGGTTGGATCTCCTGCATTAAGCTTTATTACATCTATGCCTTTTCCTTTCATGGCTTCTACTATAGAATCAGTTTCATGAATAGGGCTGCAAGCGTATTTCATTCTTTTTGCAATATCCATATTTTCACCAACCCTATTAAAATTTATAAAAATTAATCCTTTTCGGTAAGGTACGCTTCCTTAATATCATAAAAGCCATAATCACCCTTCCAAACCTTTTCTGCTTTTGCTATTTTTATCCTTTTCTTGAAAAGTGGCGCATCCAAAACGAAAGATTCTGCCTCGCCACCCTCAAACAAGGGGTTTATTCCAAACTTTTTGCTTAGATCCATAAGCCTTAACGCCATATCCTTGTCTATCCTCTTCCCAAGCAGGCTCTCGTCCAGCCCTTCAGCAGCAACTTGGGTTATTATCACATCATAGCTTGAGGCAAGTTCCATAAGCTCTTCTTCTGGGTTTATTCCCCACAATGGAGATAAGAGCTCTATCCCATGCTTATTGCATATTGCCTCTATCCTGCTTTTCTGGTATGTGCTGGCAACCGCTCCTGTTATAAGCTTGCTTGCACCTACTTCTACAAGGGCCTTTTCAAGATCTTCCAGCTCTTTTTCCTTCTCCCCTTTTGTATAGTAAAAAACCTGCTTGATTCCTAGAGCCTCAGCTTGAAGGGTTGTGAAAGCTATGGAGGGCTTATGGAACATATAGCTAAAAGCATTTTCTGATTCCATTGTAATAAGAAGCTCTGTGAGCAAGCCCTGTGCATAGGCTTTGTGAAGGGCAAGCATAGAGTCCTTTCCGCCACTGAAGAGGCATGCAATCATTTTATCACTTTGGCTTTTACTTTATTGACACTAGCAGTGCTTGATGGGCATATCTTTTGAAGGATGCATCTCTCGCAAAAGGCTTTCCTAGACGTACAAGTATCCCTTCCAAGCTTTATAAAAAGCATAGAAAGATTAGCCCACTCCTTTTTAGGAGTTATCTCCATCAGCTCCTTTTCTATAGCTGATGGGTTGCGTGAAGAGGCAAGCCCTAGCCTGTTTGCTACTACAATGCAGTGTGTATCTATTGCTATGCCTTCGTTTAGCCCAAAGCCGTAGGAGAGTATTACATTGGCAACCTTCCTCCCAACTCCAGGGAGGCTTGTGAGCTCCTCCATAGAGCCTGGCACTCTACCTCCAAATTCTTCTACTATTTTTTTTGAGGCTTCCACTATATGCTTAGACTTTGCACGGTAAAGCCCCAAGCTCCTTAGAGAACTATGCAAAGAGCTTGGGGGAATATTGGCGAAGTCTTCTGGCACCTTATACTTCTTAAAAAGAGATTTGGTAACTTCGTTTACAGAGGTATCTTTTGATTGGACTGACAAAATAGCAGCAATAAGTAGCTCAAAGCGGTTTTTATAAGAGAGAGTAGGCTTGGTATTATATTTGCCTTTCAGCAAGCGGATTACCTGCATAATCTCTTTGCGCTTCTTGCTTTCATCCATCCTATCTCACTCAAACGATTTGTAAATAATTGGTTTGCGAAACTGCACTTTTGTGCTATTTATGTAATATTTTTAGTATATATATTTTGCTGTATTTTAAAAAATACAACGCTGTTTTTATGCTTGAATACATATATAAACAGAAAAAGCTGCAAGCTTCTCGCATTTTATTGCACGTAAAAATCTATAGGCTTTTTTGCTAACCTCTTGCAATTTGCCAATTAAGCAAAAGCGCATAGCAAAAGAATAAATAGATAAAAACTTCATGATATAGCAGAACGGGTGCGTTTGTGGCTGATAAAAAGGATAATAAAAAGGGTATGGAAAAAAGCCAAAATGAGAATTACAAGATAGAGCAGACAATACAAAGAAAAGATGAGCATATTAATATATGCCTAGAGAAACCTGTGCAAGCCAAATCCGTTAAGACTCTGTTCAATGATGTGCATTTGCTAAACAACTCGCTTCCTGAAATAGATTTTGAGGATATAGATACTTCAGTGAATTTTCTAGGCAAGAAATTCTCTGCTCCGATAATGGTAGGGGCCATGACTGGGGGCACGCCCAGCGCAAAAAAGATAAATGAGAATATTGCAAAAGCCATGCAGGAGCTAAAGCTGGGGATGGCTCTTGGCAGCCAGAGGGCAGCATTAATGAGTGCTGATGTAGCAGCCAGCTATTCTATAGCCAGAGAAGCAGGCCCAGATATATTCCTAGGAGCCAATATAGGCGCGGCGCAGCTTGCAGAATTAGGAATAGAAAACGCGAAAAAACTTATAAAAATGGTAAATGCTGACGCACTTTACATACACCTAAATGCAGCACAAGAGGTTGCACAACCTGAAGGCGAGCCGCATTTCGCCAATATATTGAAGAATATAGAGCAAATATCAAAAAGCCTGGAAAAGCCGATAATAGCAAAAGAGGTGGGATTTGGAATTTCGCCTGAAGCCGCAAAAAGGCTGGAAAACGCTGGAGTAAGCGCTATAGAAATAGCTGGAGCAGGAGGGACAAGTTATACTGCTGTAGAGTATTATAGAGCACTGGAGCAATCGGATTACAAGAAAATGTTTGCTGCCCAGGCCTTATGGGATTGGGGTATACCGACAGCTGCCTCGCTTTACATGGCAAGAAAAGAGGTTAGCATACCTATCATATCTTCAGGAGGGATACGCACGCCGCTTGATATTGCAAAATCCATAGCAATGGGGGCGGATATGACAGCAATCGCCTGGCCTTTCCTAAAGCTTGCGGTCATTTCAGCAGATGCTGTCAAATCTTTTATGTCAAATCTCATTTACGGGCTTAAATCTGTCATGTTTCTTGTAGGTGCCAAAAATATAGAAGAGCTTAAGCATACCAAGTATATAATAAGCGGAGAGCTTAAAGA
Source organism: Candidatus Micrarchaeia archaeon (assembly GCA_049967695.1). Classification (GTDB taxonomy): domain Archaea; phylum Micrarchaeota; class Micrarchaeia; order Micrarchaeales; family Micrarchaeaceae; genus JBMFSF01. The sequence continues at coordinate 5,481 of JBMFSF010000005.1, read as the reverse complement.
ATGGGTTGAAAATGAACGAGTATATCAGCATTAGCAAAGAGAATATTGCAAAAGAGATAGAGCTGCTAAGCTCAGCTTACAAAGGAGCAAAATATTACTTGAACTTTTCTACACCTATAGAGCTTCTGGTTGCAGCAATACTTTCTGCACAGACCAAAGATTCTGTAGTGAACAGCATAACTCCAGAGCTTTTCAAAAAGTACAGGAGTGCAAAAGATTACGCAAATGCAGATGAAAAATCTCTTCTACAGTATATAGGCAAGGTTTCTTTTGCTTCTGCAAAGGCAAAAAACATAATAAACGCTTGCAAGATCATAGAAGAAAAATATGATGGAAAAGTTCCGGACACCATGAATGAGCTCACAAGCCTCCCTGGAGTAGGAAGAAAAACTGCAAACACTGTTCTTATAAATGCTTTTGGCAAAGTAGAAGGTATACCAGTAGATACATGGGTTATGAAGCTTTCATTTAGGATGGGGCTTAGCAACAGCAAAAATCCAGACAAGATTGAGGAAGACCTCAAAAGCAAGATAGACAAAAAATATTGGCATAATATAGCATACGTGCTTAAAATGCATGGAAAAGAGGTATGCGGCACAACGCCAAAATGCAGCGAATGCATAATAAAAAGCATATGCCCAAAAAACGGAGTAAAGGAGTTTAAATGAAAGTAGTAGCTGATCTGCATGTCCATTCACGCTACGCAATGGCATGCAGCCCAAGGATATCAATAAACGAAATGGAAGCAACTGCTTTGCAGAAAGGCATAAACCTTATATCTACAGGAGACTTTACAAATCCTCTATGGCTCAAAGAGATAAAAAGCAGCCTGGAAGAGGATGACGGCACAGGCCTTTACAAAGTAAAGAGCTCGAACACCGGAATAAGGTTTGTTATGGGAGTAGAAGTGAGCAATATTTTTAACAAAGATGGCAAAACAAGGAAGGTACACAACTGCATACTCCTTCCCAGCATAGAAAGCGTTGAGCAATTCAATGATATCGCAAAGAAATACGGCAACTTGGAACAGGATGGAAGGCCAACCCTTATGATGAGCAATGCCGAGTTGGTTGAGGTTGTTTTTTCTATAACACAAAAAGCGTTTGTTTTTCCAGCACATGCATGGACTCCATATTTCGGCGTGCTAGGGTCTATATCTGGATTCGATTCCATGGAGGAAGCCTATGAAGAACAAATAAAACATATACATGCACTTGAAACAGGCCTGAGCAGCGATCCGAAAATGAACTGGAGGCTTTCTGCGTTGGACAAATATACTCTTATATCAAACAGCGACATGCACTCCCTGGAAAACATGGGAAGGGAAGCCAACGTATTTGAAATTGAAAGATTATCTTACGATTCAGTCATAAGCGCAATATTGAAAAAAGATGTTTCAAAATTCAAGTATACGATAGAATTCAATCCTGAAGAAGGCAAATACCACTATGATGGGCACAGAAGCTGCAATTTTTCTTCCAACCCAGAAACTGCAAAAAGCCAAGTCTGCCCTATATGCGGAAAGCCGCTTACTATTGGAGTGTTGCACAGGGTCAACGAGCTTGCAGACCGCCCTGTTGGCTTTGTGCCTGAGAATGCTATTCCGTATACACACCTTGTGCCGCTAATGCAGATACTATCTTACGTTTATGGCAAGACCCTATACTCGCCTGTAATAAAGAGTACATATTCCAAGATGGTATCGATTTTTGGAACCGAATTCAATGTGCTTACTGATGCAGATATACAGCAAATAGCCAAATTCAGCAACGAAAAGGTTGCAGAGGCAATAGGAAATGTAAGATCTGGCAATATAACTATAGTACCTGGTTATGATGGAGTTTATGGAAAGATAGACCTGCTGAACAAGGAAAAGCTGGAGAATAAAAAGATACCTCAAAAAAGCCTTTTTGACTATAAATAAGGCAGGGTGCTATTGTAGTTAAATGCAGTTTTAAATAATTTTATAGACAATTCTATTTATAATTTAATGCTTTGAAGTGTGAAAAAATGATCATATGCGGTGGTGATGAGGCAGGCAGAGGAGCTTTGGTTGGCCCACTGGTAGTTGCAGTAGTTGCAATAAAGAGTACATATTCAAAGAAACTGTCTGAAATAGGGGTAAGAGATTCAAAAATGCTAAGCCCGAAGAAAAGAGAAAGCCTTTATGGCAATATATTTGATCTCGCTACCGAGGTAAAGACAGACAAAATACTGCCTTATGAGATAAACTACGCAATGAAAAATAACATATCCTTAAACGAACTCGAAGCAATGCATTTTGCGAAGCTGATAAACCAAATAGATTCAGATATAAGCACTATCTATGTCGACTCACCGGATGTCATAGCACCGAAATTTGGAATAAGGATAAAAATTCAATCTAATAAGAATATAAAGGTAATGGGCATAAAAGCTAAGGCGGAAAAAGGAGTAAAATATATTCGCATGATATCTGAACATAAAGCAGATTCTCTTTATCCTGTAGTCTCTGCTGCAAGTATAATAGCAAAAGTCACCAGAGATAGAGAGATAGCAAGAATAAAAAAGATTACAGGGATAGATTTTGGCTCAGGGTATCCTTCTGATTACAAGACCATAAACGCGGTAAGGACAAACCTAAATAATAAGGCTTTGAGCGAGCACATAAGAGAATATTGGCATACTATGGAGGATATAAAGCAAACAAATCTTTTTGAATACCTGAAGAAACAGGCATAGCGCAAGCATAGCAGAAGTTTTTATAAATAAAAAGCATATAATAAAGCAGCAACGGATCTGTGGCGCAACTTGGACAGCGCGCCCGGCTTCGGACCGGGTGGTTGCGGGTTCAAATTGATCTTTAATCTTAAAAGATTATGAAAATCCCGCCAGATCCGCTTATGCTTATAGGTATGTCAATTTAATTTAAAGGCGTTGATATGAAAAAATGTATCGTTGCAGGTGCAGTAATTTTCGGAAAAGATTACAAAGTACTGCTGATAAAGCACAAGAAATTAGGGGTGTGGCTGTATCCCGGAGGCCATTTGGAAGAGAACGAGAATCCTATACAATGCGCAATCAGGGAAGCAAAAGAGGAAACAGGGATAGATATCAAAATATTGGATATAAGAAAGGAGGCGCAGAAATTTGAATATGCCCAAATACTTCCAATGCCAATAGCAATACTTTTAGAGAATGTCAATTACAAAGAGGGTGCACACGAGCATTTTGACCTTGTATATGCAAGCGAAGCAGAATCTGACTCTATTTCATTGAACGAAAAAGAAACAGAAGGTATAAGATGGTTTACCGAAGATGAAATAGATAGTTTGAAAACATACCAAAATGTTAAATATGTTCTAAAGCAGGCTTTCAATGCATACAAACAATTCAAAATTAGACAATAATAATGAACGCCTTTTTATATTTTAATAAACAAAAATAAGACAAAGTATATTAACTAATTATGCAAATTTGGTTTTTATAATAAGATATAAAAGACAAAGCAGAGGAAGCATGAGCATCAAGACAAGAGAAAAGCTACAAAATCATTATATATTTATACTGAATAATATAATAAAAATCGGTGTTTTAAAATGGTAAGATTGAGACCCGCAAGGACTATTAGAGACAATCATTCCCAGGCATGGGCAAGGTATTCGCTGAGGAAGCCCAAAAAGAATTATATAAAATCAATGCCGCAAAACCATATACAGGTTTTTAAAACAGGTATAGACAAAAAAGATTATGATTTGGTACTTACTTTAAATTCTGATAGGTATATGCAAGTAAGATCAAACGCAATAGAAGCTGCAAGGCAGGCAGCCAACAAATATTTATCATCGAAAATACCTAGTGACTACTTCTTTAGAGTGCTAGTTTATCCGCACATAGCACTTAGAGAGCACAAGCTTGGAAGTTTTGCTGGAGCTGACCGAACTTCAAGAGGAATGCTTCTTTCTTTTGGAAGGCCGGTTGGGCTGGCAGCAAGGCTCAAGGAGGGACAGCCGCTATTCATGGTAAAAACCAAAAAAGCAAACAAAGATATTGCAAAAGAGGCATTGGAACGCGCATCTTCAAAGCTTTCAGGAATATTCAAAGTAAAAGAAACTGAAATTGCTGCACAGTAATTAGAAGGGATATTTTGAGAATACTTCTTCAATTCCCAGAAGGACTTAAGGAACAAGCATTAAAGTATGCAAAAAAAGAGGAAGAGAAAGGCAACGAGGTATTCATTTCTTCTTCTCCTAATTTTGGCGCCTGCGATCTTGCAATATCCGAAGCAGAAAAGATAGGTGCTGATAAGATCATACATTTTGGGCATGCTGAGTTTAACAAAGTCAATTTCAATGTCGAATATGTGGAATATGAAATTGATGCACCATATGACATGCTTCCAAATTCATTGAAATTATTGAAGAATTTCAAAAAAATAGGGATAGTTACAACAATACAGCATGTGCACCAGCTACCTTCAATAAAGGAGTTTTATGAGAAAAATGGAAAAGAAGTACTTATAGGAAAGCCTTACGGCTTTGCTAAAAAAGAGGGGCAGATACTTGGCTGCGATGTCGGATCTGCCGCAAGGATAAACAAGGAAGTAGATGCTTTTGTATATTTCGGCGGAGGCATATTCCACCCCCTTGGAGCAGTTCTTGCAACAACAAAACCATTTCTTGCAATAGATCCCTTCATAAGCAAAATGGAATTTATAGACAGCCAAAGGGATATTTATAAAAGAAAGTCTATTGCAAAAATATATTCTGCAATCAACGCTAAGAAAATAGGGATACTTGTAAGCACTAAAAACGGCCAGTATAACATGGCTACTGCAAAAGTGCTAAAAGGAATGATAACAAGAGCAGGATTAGAAGCGTATATACTTGTATCAAATACTTTCGATTTTGAATCTCTGTCAAATATAAGAAATATAGACGCTTTTGTAAACACCGCATGCCCACGCATAGCCATAGATGATACTGAAAGAATATCAAAACCGCTTATGAGCCCGCAAGAGCTTGCAGAGCTTTTGGAGATAATAAAAAATGTCAAAAGCTAGGCTAATGCACAAACCCCCAGCCAGCCTTTTATTATCTTTGTTCTTTTTGTTCTCTCTATTATACAATTAATTATACAAACAGATCGTACTTATAAGATATTATTATTAAAAATTAGCATAAAATTCAGATATGTTATAAAAATTCAATAGATTAGATAAAAAGCTTAAAAATAAATTAATTAAAAGTTAAAACAAATAATAAAAAGGCATCAAAGATTATTAAGATGCCTTTAGTGTTACTGTAGCTACTTGTGTTAGTATGCAGCCCGATGGTACATTTGCAGGATTTGTTGAGGTTGGAGCGCAAGATGAAGTACCACTTGTTAAACTATATGCTGCCCACAATGTGCCAGAAATAGTTGTTCCTCTAGATACAGAACCGGACACAGGTATGTTATAATTCTGTATTTCTTGCCCTGGAGATAATGTTGTAGCCACTG